>NZ_CP020472.1:3962500-4300225 GCF_002075795.1 Shewanella japonica | reverse complement strand
ATCATCCTCCAATAACAAAGGCTTATAAGCTTTTGCGTTGGTTTGAGGGAGGGATGAGCATTGCTTCACGATATTTGGCGATCGTACGCCGAGCAACATTGATCCCTTGTTCAGCCAGTAGCGTCGCCATTTTACTATCGCTAAGTGGCTTTTTCTGGTTTTCTGCAGCGACCAGCTTTTTGATAAAGGCTCTGATTGCTGTAGATGAACACTCTCCGCCATCATCGGTACTTACGTGGCTAGAGAAGAAGTATTTTAGTTCAAAAAGGCCGCGAGGGGTGTGCATATATTTTTGAGTTGTAACCCGTGAGATGGTCGATTCATGCATCTCTACCGCTTCGGCAATATCATTTAAAACCATAGGCTTCATGGCTTCTTCGCCGAACTCAAAGAAACCTTGCTGGAATTGAACAATACAATTTGCCACTTTTAACAGGGTTTCATTGCGGCTTTCAATACTTTTAATAAACCATTTGGCTTCTTGTAAGTGACCGCGAATGAATTGGCTGTCAGCTTGATTGGCTGAGCCTTTTGCCATGGCGGCATATTGCTGATTTACGCCTATTTTAGGCATATTATCTGGGTTTAATTCTACGACCCAACGGCCATTCTTTTTAAACACTGTGACATCTGGGATGACGTACTCATCTTTGATTGGAGTAATTTGTAACCCTGGGCGAGGGTTCAGTGTTTGGATAAATTGAATCGCTTCGCGTAAATCATCTTCTTTAAGCTTGGTTTTACGCATTAGTAATCTGAAATCACGACCTGCTATTAAATCTAGGTGTTCAGATATCAGTAATTTTACATTTTCTATGCAAGGGATTTCGCTTGGGTATTGTCCCAATTGAATCATCAAACATTCGCTTAAATTTCTTGCAGCGACGCCCACTGGATCAAAATGTTGTACACGCTTTAATACGGCTTCAACCTCATCAAGTTCAATATCCTCAAGACCGAGTGCATCGAGAATATCTTCTGTTGATTGGGTTAAGTAACCTCTATCATCAATTGCGTCGATGATGGCTGTCGCAATGGCGAGGTCATTTTCAGAAAATGGGGTTAAGTTTTTTTGCCATTCTAAATGTTCGTATAAACCTTCAGTCGTTTCACCTTGAAATGGCATATCGTCATCACGGCTTACAGCGCCAGAACCTGAGTTAGGAGAGGCGGTGTAGACTTCATCCCAAGTGGTATCCATTGGTAAGTCTTCAGGCATGGACTCTTTCGTAAGTGACTCTGTTGTATCGACTGATGAGGTGTCTTTTTCTACGCTGACTTGGCTGTTATCGCTAAAATCGGTGTCAGTTTGCTGAGCATTGTCTTTGACTGGTTCTTTTGCTTTGGCAAACTCATCCTCAAGCTCAAGAAGAGGATTTGAGTCAAGTGCTTGCTGAATTTCTTGCTGTAGCTCCAAAGAGGAAAGTTGCAATAAGCGAATGGCTTGTTGCAACTGCGGGGTCATTGTCAGGTGTTGACCCATTTTAAGTTGGAGTGAGGCTTTCATTTACCGCTTATCCCTAATTGAATTTCATCATCGCGACTACAATGTTATGGGTCTAGCACCTTTGTAAGTGTTAGCTAGACTTTAACCGAACTTGGGTTCTACTTTGCCAAAAATTAGCGTTAAGTTTTGAGTCTAGTGTATAACGCTAAAAAGTGGGACTGGTTGGCCGCGAAAATGCCATGCTTGTACACTAAAGAATGCTAACTATAGCTTGAATTGCTCACCTAAGTATACTGACCTGACTTGCTGATTGTCTAAGATCTCAGCAGGCGTACCTTCAGCAATTAAATCTCCGTGGCTGACAATATACGCACGCTCACATACATCAAGTGTTTCACGGACATTATGGTCAGTAATCAATACTCCAAGACCACGATTTTTTAGTTGTTGAATAATTTTCTTAATATCTATCACTGAGATAGGATCAACACCCGCAAATGGTTCATCTAATAAAATAAACTTAGGATTGGCGGCTAAAGCGCGTGCTATTTCTACACGTCGACGTTCACCACCTGATAGAGCCATACCTTGGCTGTCACGAATATGGGTAATATTGAACTCTTCTAATAAGTGCTCTAACTCTTCGATTCGTTGCTCACTCGATAAGGTTTTACGGGTTTGCAGCACCGCCATGATGTTATCGTGCACAGTGAGTTTTCTAAAAATACTGGCTTCTTGAGGTAAGTAACCAATACCTTTACGAGCACGTAAATGCATTGGGTCTGCAGTCAAGTCGTCAGAATCAATCAAAATACGACCTTTATCGCTTTTGACTAAGCCAACAACCATATAAAAGGTTGTGGTTTTACCTGCACCATTTGGCCCTAAAAGACCAACAATCTGACCCGTTTTAACGGTTAGGCTAACGTTTTTGACAACTTGGCGGCTTTTATAGCTTTTTGCTAAGTTCTCAGCTGTTAAGGTAATTTGTGTCATTATTGCTTTTGCTCTGCCGCAGGGGTCGTTATGTCTGCATTGGTTGAGTTTTGAATATCAGATTCTTGAGGGGTGACTGATTCAAGGAGGGCGTCAGTGTTAGTTTCAACAGCATTTGCCTCAGGAGTCACTGTTTGATTCTCAGTTACATTGCTAGGTACATTGTCAGTCGTATCAGCATCTGGGTTATCAAGCGAATCATTATTTTCTAACGGCGCTTCGTCTGAGTTATCAAGTTCTTCGTTTTCTTTATTCAAGTCAGGGTAATTTTCTGGTTGAAAAATAGTGATAACTCTGTCTTTTCCTTCACCTGTGCTTTCAGCGATCAGTTGCTGTTTATCAATATTATAGCTAATGAGATTACCAGTAACCTGACTGCCTGCCTGGTCAAGTTTTGCATTGCCTTTTAAGGTTAAAATACTGGTCGAAAGCTCATATTTTATTTCGTTTGCACTTGCGGTACCGATACGGCCATCATCGAGTTCTTGTGAGAATGTGGCTGGATTACCTGTCGCAATCATGGTTTTTTTGCCACCCGACTCTTCACTGAATGCACGTAATTGATCGGCATTAATATTAATGGTGCCTTGCGTCACATTCACTGGGCCGAAGAAAATCACTTGGTTATTTTTAATATCTGCTTTTTGGCTGACGGCAGCAACTTTAAGCTCTTGTTGTAAATCACCTTCTTTGGCATGAACGCCGGTGACTGTCACTAAGCTCAATCCCATTAGGCTCATACCAAGAATACTTTTTCTAATAAAGTCTGTTTTCATAAGCTTATTGAGTGAAAATGTCAGTGTTTTACTTTGCTTCATATGTTCCTTCTACCTGACTTAAAAGCTCTAACTCTTCGGCATTTAAATCAGCATAAAGGCCTAAGCCTTGTATTTTAAAATCTTGTCCTGAGACATTAATCTGTCGATCAGACGTCATGATCATGGTATTTAAATCTAACGCAAGCATACTTGTGGTTAGCGATTGTACTGGTTCATTGATGTTTATTGCATCAATAATAACATTTTTTTCTAGCACCACTTTACCGGTTTCTTTATTAAGCTTGCCTAATTCAGCGGTTAATTGCCACTCAGCTTCGCCGTTTTCTGGATAGATAAGGTATACAGGCTCAGTGAATAGGGTTTCATTGGTTTGCTGAAAGTGTTCCATGTGTTTTGCTGACACCCGGCTTTGTACTAATCCTTGCTCGTTAAATTCTGTGCTTCGCAAGTCATTAGCGATGAATTCTGGACGCGCGGGATCGGGAAGCTTATTGGCTTCCATTTGACTACGCTTCACTTGCACTTGCCAGTATAAAACTAATGCTGCACCAAAGAAGCCGAGAATAGCGAGGGTGGTACGGCTCATATGCTCATTCCGTGGGCGGTTTCGAACTTGTCTTGGCTAACAAGCAGTAAATCAGTTAACTCACGTAAAGCACCGTTACCGCCATTAATGCGAGTGATCATTTGGCAATGTTGTTTTACGTATGGGTGACCATCTGCTACGCAAACAGCTAAGCCCACTTCTTTCATAACGGGTAAATCAACCATGTCATCACCGATATAGGCAACTTCATCTGGCGTTACATTATAAATACTGAGTAACTCTTTAAATGGTGTGAGCTTATCGTCTACCCCTTGATAGATATGGCTAACACCTAGCGCCGTCATTCGATTTTCGACAATGGCAGACTTTCGGCCTGTGATAACGGCAACACTGATACCGCTAGTTAAAATCGATCGAATACCGTAACCATCACGGGTATGGAAAGCTTTCAGCTCTTCGCCTGCGTTACTTAAATATATACGCCCGTCAGAAAAGACCCCATCAACATCACAGATCAGGAGTTTGATTTTTTTAGCGCGTTGCCAAATATCGTCTGATACAGGGCCATATAATCCTTGATGAACTTGACTATTCGACATATTAAATGACTCCTGCTTTTACCATATCAAGCATATTAAGTGCGCCAATTGGGCGTTGATTTTCATCAACAACAATTAAGCCGTTGATACTTTTTTCATCCATCACTTGTAAGGCCTGTGCTGCTAAAATATCAGCTCTGATGGTAATGCAATTAGGGGTCATCACTTGTGAGATTGGCGTGGTGCGTAAATTGACTTCGGCATCAATCACTCGGCGTAAATCACCATCGGTGAAGATACCGACTAACTGTTGGTTGTCATCAATAACGGCAGTCATGCCTAGTCCTTTATTGGATATTTCGTATAGTGACTCTGTGATGCAAACCTGGCTATTAACTTGCGGAACATCGCTTCCATGATGCATGACGTCTGATACTTTAAGTAAGAGTTTACGTCCTAATGATCCACCTGGGTGTGATAATGCAAAATCATCACGAGTAAAGCCTCTGGCTTGCAATAATGCGACGGCTAGGGCATCTCCCATTACCAAGGTTGCGGTAGTGCTTGAAGTAGGCGCTAATCCTAATGGACAAGCTTCTTCTGGTACTTCAATGCAAAGATGCAGTTTAGATAACCGCGCCATGTTAGATTCAGGCTTACCCGTGATCGCAATCACTGGAACACCCATGCGCTGAATAACGGGTAGCAAGGTTAAAATTTCACTCGACTCACCAGAGTTAGAAATTGCTAAGATAATATCATTTTTAGCCAGTGCACCTAGGTCACCATGGCTTGCTTCGCCTGGGTGAACAAAAAATGCAGGCGTTCCTGTGCTGGCCAATGTAGCTGAAATCTTATTGCCAATGTGGCCTGATTTACCCATGCCCATGACAATCACTTTACCTTTGCACTGCAAAATTAGTTCACAAGCTTGGCCAAAGGCATCTGAATCAACGTACTGATATAAGTTATCTAACGCTGTTTTTTCAATATCAATGACTTGACGACCCCATTGACGCAACTGTGTTTGATTTATCATATGTTTCTCGTTTTTTTCCAATGCTAATGAGTCTTTAACAATGGTGAGTGACCCATCTTTATGCCCCGTTATTGAGATTGAAATAAGACAATCTGGTACGCAATAAAGACGACTAATAATATGGCGCCATGCCAGCGAGTTAATTGTTTCTTCGCTCCACTTGATAATACGAGCACAGCAAGGGCTGCACTGGTACCAAGTGTCATGTAAAAATCACGGCCAGCAGCATTGGCATCTATTTCCCCTGGGGCAATCAATCCTGGTATAGCAAGTACCGCTAGGATATTAAACAGATTCGAACCCACAATGTTACCAATTGCGAGATCATCTTCTTTTTTTAATACGCCAGCTACGCATGCTGCTAATTCAGGCAAGCTTGTTCCCACTGCAATAATGGTTAAACCAATGACTAAATCTGATAACCCAAATGTCTTTGCAATGCCTACAGCGCCGGTTACCATCCAGTCAGCAGAAAGCGGTAGCAAAACCATGCCAACAATAATCCAGATAATAGCATGTAATGTAGGTACATTTTTAGGGATCTCTGCATCAGATTCGTCAGATAGTGGATCTATTTGTTTATTTCTCAGTGCTTGCCAGATGAAATAACCCATTAATGAGAAGAAAGCGACCAAAAGCACTGTGCCTTCAAATCGGGTTAGCATACCGTCATTAATGAGGTATCCGGCTAACACAGTTGCCGCTAACATTAACGGAATTTCACGTTTAAGGGTTTGTGAGCTAACTGATATAGCACCTAATAGTGCTGTAATACCAAGAATTAAGGTGATGTTAGCAACATTTGAACCTAGGACATTTCCAACGGCAGTATTACTCATCCCTTCCATCGACGCTGTTGCAGCCACAAACATTTCAGGAGCAGAACTTCCCATGGCCACAATGGTTAATCCAATCAGCATTGGAGGTAGGCCAAGGTTTCTAGCGAAAGCGGCTGCGCCATATACGAAGCGATCTGCGCTCCAAACTAATACGCCTAATCCAGCGATTAGCATTAAAATATTAAAAAGCATGTGGTTCCAAAACGTGTGTTAATAGCGATATTTGTGCAGGATTTTAACAAAAATATGAGCTGATGCGATAATTGTTGTGGATTGTAACTCATGGTGATTGATTTGTTGTAGGTTCTTACACAATTTCGTACAATTCAGCTCTACACCACATGCGCCAGGAAGGCTATTATTTCTTCAATATCCGATTCCAAATTATTAGATTCAGCAATGCCATTGGTCGAAGTTCGCCACATGGGGTTCAATCGTGGATCACGTGTTATTTTTGATGATATTTGCTTGAGCATTCCCAAAGGGAAGGTGACAGCGATTATGGGCCCGAGTGGCATCGGAAAAACAACCTTACTCAAATTGATTGGTGGTCAATTAACGCCTAACAGTGGTGAGGTACTTTTTAGTGGTGAAAATGTTCATCAATTAACACGTCCGCAATTATTCGAATTACGTAAAAGAATGAGCATGCTTTTTCAAAGTGGTGCGTTATTTACCGATATGAATGTATTCGATAACGTCGCATTTGCCCTGCGAGAGCATTCAGGCTTACCTGAAGAGCTTATTCGTAAAATTGTGTTAATGAAGCTACAAGCGGTTGGGCTTCGAGGCGCAGCACTGATGCACCCTAATGAACTTTCTGGTGGAATGCAGAGAAGGGCAGCATTGGCGCGGGCAATTGCATTAGAACCTGAAATGATTTTGTATGATGAGCCATTTGCAGGCCAAGATCCTATTTCCATGGGTATGCTGGTGAAATTGATAAGCGAATTATCAGATACCTTAAATTTAACTTCAGTGGTGGTCTCTCATGATGTGGACGCCGTGCTGAGTATTGCCGATTATGTTTACGTCATCGCGGAGAAAAAAGTTATTGCTTCAGGAACTCCTGAAGAATTACGTGCTTCTGATAATCGTCAAATTGAGCAATTTATCAAAGGTAATCCTGACGGCCCTGTGCCATTTCATTTTCCTGCCGAAGATTACCAACAGGAGATGCTCAATGGGAGTGATTAACCGCATTGAAAACATCGGTCGCTACGCATTAGATTTTATCGCTGGTTTAGGGCGAGCTGGGCTTATGCTGTGGGGGGCAATTGCCCATTTACCTAGATTGCAAAAAGGGCTTCCTTTACTGCTCAAGCAAATTTATGTGCTTGGTGTGCGCTCAATGGTGATTATCGTCGTATCAGGTCTATTCATAGGTATGGTGTTAGCGCTTCAAGGTTATACCGTACTTGCTGATTTTGGTACTGTTGAAAGCCTAGGGCCTATGGTTGCCTTGAGTTTATTGCGTGAACTTGGCCCAGTGGTTACAGCTCTTTTATTTGCTGGTCGAGCGGGTTCAGCATTGACAGCTGAAATCGGATTAATGAAATCTACCGAGCAATTGTCTAGTCTTGAAATGATGGCCGTCGATCCGTTGAAGCAAGTTATCGCACCTCGCTTTTGGGCTGGAGTGATTTCAGTGCCATTATTAACCATGATGTTTTGCCTTGTTGGAATATTGGGTGGTCATTTGGTGGGGGTAGAATGGAAAGGCATTGATAGCGGGTCTTTTTGGTCAATTCTTCAAGCGTCGGTTGAGTGGCG
Source organism: Shewanella japonica (assembly GCF_002075795.1). NCBI lineage: Bacteria > Pseudomonadati > Pseudomonadota > Gammaproteobacteria > Alteromonadales > Shewanellaceae > Shewanella > Shewanella japonica. The sequence continues at coordinate 4,292,266 of NZ_CP020472.1, read as the reverse complement.
TCAGGATATTGTAAATTGCTTGATTAAAAGTACCTTCTTCGGTGTGGTTGTGACATGGATTTCTTTATATCGCGGGTATGAAGTCACGCCAAACCCTGAAGGGATAAGCAAAGCCACTACCTCGACCGTGGTGCAAGCAAGTTTGGTCGTACTCGCATTAGATTTCTTGCTGACTGCAATCATGTTTGGTCAGTAGTCATATTTTTAACGTTCATAAATTAAGTGGTTGAAGCGTATGTTGACAAGGAAAGTAGAATTATTCGTAGGCGTATTTTTGCTCGCTGGGCTGCTGGCATTTTGTATTTTGGTATTCAATGTTGCCAACGTAGAACTAAAACCCAATCAAGCTACCTATACTCTAAAGGCAGAGTTCAACAATATTGGCGGGTTAAAAGTACGCTCGCCAGTTAAAGTAGGCGGAGTTGTCGTTGGCCGCGTGACAAATATAACCTTAGACACTAAAAAACTTGTGCCCGTGGTAACGTTAACGATGGACAAGCAATATGATCAATTCCCTGAAACCAGTAGCTTATCGATTTTAACCTCGGGTTTACTTGGGGAACAATTTTTAGGCTTAACCCCAGGTTTTATGGATGATGATATAGAGATGCTAGCGGATGGCGATAGAGTCCATGACACTCGTTCAGCATTAATATTAGAAGATTTAATTGGGCAACTTTTGTATAGCGTTTCTTCGAAGGATTAATAGGAGAGTATCATGAGCCAATGTTTCATACGTTTATGGCGTGTTTGTGTCTTATTCGCGGTCATCATTTTGCCAGTACAGGCTAGCGAAGTGATCGACACCCATGACCCTTTTAAATTAGTCCAGCAAGTATCCAGTAAAACCTTTGAACGTTTTGATGCTGATAAGGCACTCATTGATGCTGATTTGAGTCATTTGAAAGTCATTGTGCGCGAAGAGTTAATGCCTTATGTGGATTATAAGTATGCAGCTTATAAAGTCATGGGGCAGTATTTACGCGACACCACACCAGAGCAACGAGAGCGTTTTGTTGATGCATTTGAAGGGTATTTGGTTGCGACTTATGCGCAAGCGTTCACCGAATATACTGGACAAAAAGTGCAATTTTCTCCAGCTAGTGAATTCGAAAATGAAAAGTTTGTTGATGTAAATGTGCAAATTATTGAAGACGGTCGTCCGCCAATTAAGGTGATGTTTAAGGCTAGACGCCTAAAAGATGACAGTTGGAAAGCGTTCGATTTAGTCGCTGAAGGGGTCAGTTTGCTGGCATCTAAACAGTCAGAAATCACCAACCTTATTCGCCAAAAAGGGGTTGATTCAGTGATTGAGATGCTTAAAGAGAAGACCCAGCAAGAAATCAATTACAAACAGGATAAGGAAAATGCTGCGTGATTGAGTTTTTACAGCAAGGTGACATTTGTGAAATTAAAGGGCAACTAAGGCAAATAGAGGTCATCGATTTATGGTCAAAACGACAAGAGTTGTTTACTGATTCGACTCAGGTGTTAGACTTGTCTGCTTTAGAGTATGCCGACAGCGCAGGCGTCGCTTTTTTACTTGAGCTGGTTAGTTTAGGTAAAAGCAGTAAAAACACCACTCAGCCAAGGAGATTGGCACATCCGAGTAAACATCTAAAAAGACTCATTGAGTTATATGATTTAGAATCCTTTTTTCTAGAAAACTAGCATTGAATTTAAGGTAACCAATTTCATGGATTGCAAAGTAATCGAGCAGATTTTAACAGAAGCACTAACGATTGATGAAGTGCATGTCACTTCAGATGGAAGTCATTATAAAGTTGTTGCCGTTGGCGAATGTTTTGATGGCATGAGCAAAGTAAAGCAGCAGCAAACGATTTATGCACCATTAAATGACCATATTGCTAGTGGTGAATTACATGCGCTGACCATCAAAACATTTACGCCGACACAGTGGAAGCGTGAAAAATTATTTAATATGTAATTAGAGAGTCAGTGTGGATAAATTAACAATTAAAGCCAGTAAGCCACTTTCTGGAGATGTCACTATTTCTGGTGCTAAAAATGCGGCATTGCCGATTCTATTTGCTGGCGTGCTTGCTGAAACTGACTTTATCGTCTCTAACGTACCAAGTTTACGCGATGTAAATACCACGTTTAAATTACTACGATGCTTGGGCGCAGAAGTCACAGATTTAGGTAACAGTAAATACTGCATCTCAGCTGCAAAGCTTAATGAGTTTTGTGCACCTTACGATTTAGTCAAAACCATGCGCGCTTCGATCCTAATTTTAGGGCCGTTGCTGGCACGTTTTGGTACTGCAGATGTGTCACTGCCTGGCGGCTGTGCTATTGGTGCTCGTCCAGTGAACCTTCATTTACAAGGCTTAGAGCAAATGGGCGCTAAGATTGAAGTAAAAGAAGGCTACATTAAAGCTCGTGTCGATGGTCGCTTAAAAGGTGCGCATATCTTTATGGATATGGTGAGCGTTGGGGCAACCGAAAACTTATTGATGGCTGCTGCATTAGCTGATGGTGAAACCATTATTGAAAATGCTGCGCGAGAGCCTGAAATTAATGATTTAGCACATTGTTTGATAGCGATGGGAGCTAAAATTTCGGGTGTCGGTACTGCTACATTAAAAATTGAAGGTGTTGAGCGTCTTTCAGGGTGTGAGCACCGTGTCATGCCTGATCGAATTGAGACAGGTTCATTCCTTGTTGCTGCTGCAGTGACTCGTGGTAGCGTGCGTTGTGTCAGTGCCGATCCATCTTCGCTTGAAGCTGTACTTGCTAAGTTAGAAGATGCGGGGGCAGAAATCACTACAGGTGAAGATTGGATTGAGCTGGATATGAAAGGCAAACGTCCAAAGGCCGTTAATATAAAAACGGCTCCTTATCCTGCATTCCCAACCGATATGCAAGCTCAGTTTTGTGTGTTAAATGCTTTAGCTGAAGGAACGAGTCATGTGACTGAAACGATTTTTGAAAATCGTTTTATGCATGTACCTGAACTGAGCCGTATGGGCGCAGAAATGGAACTTGAAGGTAATACTTGTATCATTAAAGGTATTGAGCGCATGAATGGTGCTCAAGTGATGGCGACTGATTTACGTGCATCTGCCAGCTTAGTGATTGCAGGTTTAATGGCTGATGGGATTACTACAGTTGATCGTATTTACCACCTTGACCGTGGTTATGAACATATTGAAGAAAAGTTCAAAGGGCTAGGCGGCGAAGTCGTACGTGTGTCTGAATAGACTGACGTGATTAGGCTTTTAATAAGCTAAAGGCTATACCAATAAAAAACCGCTCATTGAGCGGTTTTTTATTTAATTGAATTAAGTGTCTTTTTATTAGCTATTTTCTGGTAACTTCTCGCCAATAATCACAGGCAGTTCAATCGGCTTGCCTTCACGGATAATGGTAATGTTAACCTTATTGCCTGGTGGTGTTTCCGCGATTCTATCCATCAGCATTTCAACACCAGGAACGCTTTCTTCTGCGTATTGAATAATGACGTCGCGTGGTTTTAAAGTCGCTTTAGCTGCAGGGCCATTAGGATCAACCCCTGTTACTAGTACACCTTTAAGATCGGGTAAGTTTAAAATTTGCGCCATCACTTGGCTGAGCGGCTCGCCAGAGATCCCTAAAGCACCGCGGATCACACGGCCATTTTTAATCAGTTTACCCATAATGCTATGGGCAAGCTTGATAGGAATAGCAAAGTTAATTCCGTGTCCACCGCCTTCAGCGCCAATCTGAAATGCGGCAGTATTAATACCAATTAATTCCCCACCTGTGTCAATTAATGCCCCACCTGAGTTACCGGCATTAATCGCAGCATCTGTTTGTAAAAAGTCTAAATAACCTGAACTGAGCCCATTTCGACCTGTGGCACTAATAATACCTTGAGTAATGGTTTACCCTAAGTTGTAAGGATTACCAATGGCAAGCACAACATCACCTACTTGGGCTGGGTTATTAAGATTAATCGGAACGATTGGCAGGTTATCCCCTTCGATTTTAAGCACGGCGATATCAGTGATTTGATCTGAGCCCACGACTTCTGAAGTAAATTTTCGCCCATCTTGTAAGGCAATGACGATCTCATCAGCTTTTTTAATAACATGGTAGTTGGTTAAAATATAACCTTCTTTACTCATGATAACGCCTGAGCCGAGACCTTGAAGTGAACTGGAATTCAGTGGGCTATTTTGATCTAAACTGAGGCTATAAATATTGACAACGGCAGGGGCTGCTCGGCGAACCGCGCTCGCAAAAGACAATTCGTTATTTTGATGAGTAACAGACAAGCCATTGTTAAAGCTGTTGTTATCAGTAAAACGAGTCACTACTAAAAACACAGCAGCCATGACGAGGCCAAAAACCACGGCTTTTGTTAAGTATAAGATGTTGTCTTTAAGATTCATTGGCCAACTAAATTAGTTAAATTAATCAAGGATATTACCACGCTTAAAAAAATTAAGCATCGTGACTAGGCCACGATGCTTAATTAGCACTATAAATCTCAGCTTTTAGTGCAGCGTTAATGAAGGTATACACATGTCAAACGACACCATTGCTAGGTAATATCATAGCGGTTATTACCTTAATGCCTTGTTATTAAAGTTTGATATACCTTTATAAAGCTCGCTGTCATTCAGGCTATCTTAATACAAGGTACATTAGCTTATTATCACGTAATATTTTTAGTGCCACTGCGCCTTGTTGGTTTTTCAGCTCTTCTTTAAGTGAGTTTAAGTTTTTCACCTTGCTGCGGTTTAAGCCCACTATCAGATCGCCTTTTTCTAGGCCGTTACGAGCGGCCGGCGACCCCTGTGCAATATCGGTTATTTCAATACCTTTATTACTATTAGTAAGTTCAGCCCCTTCAAGCATAGGATGTAAAGCATCAGCAGCTGAGCCGGTACTGCTTGTTGATTCTCCTAATATTACGTTAACGGTTTCTTTATCCCCGTCTCGAATGATGCCGATGTTAACTTTAGCACCAGCGCCCATAGTGGCCACTTTGGCTCGAAGTTCTTGGAAGTTTTTGATTTTTTTCCCGTTTACGCTGACGATAATATCGCCAGCTTCAATGCCTGCTTCATCGGCTGCACTATCTGGCATCACTTCACTAATAAAGCCACCATGTTGGGTTTCAAGACCAAATGCTTTAGCGAGTTCATTATCTAAATCTCGGCCTGTTACACCTAGCACCCCACGCTTGACTTCACCATGCTCGATAATTTGATTAATGAGGTTATTGACCATATTGGCAGGAATAGCGAAACCAATACCGACGTTACCGCCACCTGGAGCGACAATGGCCGTGTTAATACCAATCAGTTCACCGTTCAGGTTGACGAGTGCACCACCAGAGTTACCACTATTAATAGCAGCATCGGTTTGGATAAAGTTTTCAAGCATTTCGATGCCAAGCCCGCTGCGACCCAATGCACTGACAATACCGGATGTGACAGTTTGACCTAAGCCAAACGGATTACCAATTGCAATAGCAAAGTCGCCAACACGAATGTCATCTGAATTGGTTTGTTTAATCGCTGTCAGGTTTTTGGCTTTAATTTGCAATAAGGCGATATCGGACTCGGGATCTGAGCCTATTAATTTAGCATCAATTTCGCGGCCATCATGTAAACCGATTTTAATTTCATCGGCGCCATTAATTACATGGTTATTAGTCACAATGTAACCTTCTTTTGCATCAATAATGACACCAGAACCTAGACCTCTAAATGGTCGTTCACGTACTTGTTCTTGAGGTGCGTTGGGGCCAAAGAAATATTTAAACACATCAGGAATTTGCTGTTTTGAAGTTTGAGTACCACTAACCGCAACTGAAACCACAGCTGGGGTTGCTTGTTCTAACATTGGCGCTAGGCTTGGCAATGTTTGACCATCAACTGCATGAGGCATCGCTGCCTGTGATATAGCTGGCATTAACGATAAAGAGGCAGTTAATAACGCTGCAGAAAGTAAAGTTAATTTTGGCTTCATTGATTGTAACTCCTTGAAAATGAAATCTGTGTCATACACGAAAATGGCTTTTCGCTTATGCGTAATAAATGATTCCCGTTAACACGTATTGAATATATAACCTCGGAGTGGTGCAAAATCCAATAAGTTCAGGCTTTATTAACAAAGGTTAATTTTTTGTTGTTCTAAGCGTTACCTCAATTGAGGCTGCATGCTATGATTGCTGAGAATTTTCAGCAGTATAGAGAGTCGTATTCGTGTCTCAGTTAAGCCCATGGCAGCATTATCAACAAGATTTAACCCGTGAAGGTTTTTCTCATGACTTAGCACAAGAGCAAGCAGTTAAGTCATTACAAAGAGTGTATGAAGAGCTTATAGCTGCTGATACTCAAACCTCTGGCATGACTAAACTATTGAGCGCTATTGGTATTAAAAAATCTGCACCTTCAGTGCAGGGGTTATACCTTTGGGGCGGTGTAGGCCGTGGTAAAACCTACCTTATGGATACCTTCTTTGATGCTTTACCGACAGATAAAAAACTGCGTGCTCATTTTCATCGGTTTATGCATCAGTTACATCATGATTTAGGTGAACTGGAAGGGGTGCAAGACCCGTTAATCAGCATTGCGAAGAAAATGGCTCAACAATATAAGATTATTTGTTTTGATGAGTTTTTTGTTTCTGACATTACTGATGCGATGTTATTGGGAACCTTGTTTCAATACTTGTTTAAAGAAGGCGTTGCTTTAGTGGCAACATCTAACATTATTCCTGATGATTTATACAAAAACGGCCTTCAACGTGCGCGCTTTTTACCTGCGGTTGCATTAATTAATCAGCATTGTGAAATTTTAAACGTGGATTCAGGTATCGATTACCGTTTACGTACACTTGAGCAAGCTGAGATATACCATTTCCCATTAGATGAACAAGCTGATACAAACTTACTAACTTATTTTGGCCAGCTTGCCCCTGAATTTGAGGTGCTGACAGACGCTATCGAGATAGAAGGGCGTTTAATTGATATTCGTCAGCAATCTCAAGGCGTGCTATTAGCTAATTTTAGAGACTTGTGTGATGGGCCAAGATCGCAACGTGATTATATGGAAGTGGCCAGACTCTATCACACGGTTTTATTAAGTGGTTTAGAGCAGATGGGCTCGTCTACGACAGGTGATGATATTGCCAGACGTTTTCTGGCGATGGTGGATGAGTTTTATGAGCGTAATGTTAAGCTGATTATCTCTGCAGAAGTGGCGCTGGAAGCTATTTATACAGACGGTTTATTGGCTTTTGAGTTCAGGCGTTGTCGTTCGCGTTTAATCGAAATGCAATCTCATGATTACCTGACTTTAGAGCATCTACCTTAATAGTGGCGCGTTTATATATTAAGCCGTCTATTGATATGTAATTTCGCTTAAAAAATCGCATATATAATGTACATCAATCAAGAAATCACCCATCGCGGTGATTTTTTTATAAAAGTTAAAAAATTAGGTGATTTTTAACTCAGGTTTGTCTATAATCCGCCACCTGCCCTCGTTACTCCACCGAATTTGGGTGGACGATTTAAACCAATTTCAGCTCGAAGGGGCTTTGAAATGGTCATTGTGTTGATTGCATGAGCAGTCAATATTGAGACAGAATTTTAAACATTGGGTTTTTGTAAAATGAAGACTACATTTACTGCTACACCAGAAACAGTCACTCGTGACTGGTTCGTCGTTGATGCTGAAGGTAAAACTTTAGGTCGTATCGCTACTGAAATTGCTACTCGTTTACGCGGTAAGCATAAGCCAGAGTATACTCCTCATGTTGATACTGGCGACTACATCATCGTTATTAACGCTGAGAAAGTTGCTGTGACTGGTAACAAAGCTAAAGGCAAAGTTTACTACTCACATTCAGGTTTCATCGGTGGCATTAAGCAGATTACTTTTGAAAAGCTGCAAGATCATAAGCCTGAAATGATTATCGAGAAAGCAGTTAAGGGTATGTTACCAAAAGGTCCATTGGGCCGTGCTATGTTCCGTAAGCTTAAAGTTTACGCTGGCACTGAACATAACCATGCTGCACAACAACCTCAAGTTCTTGATATCTAATACGGGAGTAAGCTAATGTCTGCAACTCAGTACTACGGCACTGGCCGTCGTAAAACATCAACTGCTCGCGTATTCGCTAAAGCAGGTAGTGGTCAAATCGTTGTTAACCAACGTCCACTAGATGTATATTTTGGTCGTGAAACTGCTCGTATGGTTGTTCGTCAACCTCTAGAGCTTGTTGAAATGACTGACAAACTTGACATCTATGTAACTGTTAAGGGCGGTGGTATCACTGGCCAAGCAGGTGCAATTCGTCACGGTATTACTCGTGCATTGCTTCAATTAGACGAAGCTTTACGTCCTTCTTTACGCGGCGCTGGTTTCGTTACCCGTGATGCTCGTAAAGTTGAGCGTAAGAAAGTTGGTCTACGTAAAGCACGTCGTAAGCCACAATTCTCAAAACGTTAATTCGTTTTTGGAATTCAAAAAGCCCAGCTATATGCTGGGTTTTTTATTGCCTATTTTTTACTATTTACCCTGACGATGCGAAATGATAAGTGTGTTACTGATTTTGTGTTTTAGTGGTCTTGATGTTATTGGCGCAACAAAAATGATGGAGTGAATAATGGATTATCAAATGCTAATGTTAGTAATTGGCACGGTTTTAGTTATAGAGGGCGTAGGGCCACTATTATTTCCTGAACAGTGGAAAAAATATTTAGCCGAGATTTCACTGCAAAATAAGAATGTTCTCAGGAGGTTAGGTGGATCTTTAGTCTCTGCTGGCGTCGTACTATTAATAATTTTCGCATAAAATACTTGCAATATACCCCCAAAAATCTGTTAAAATTCGCCTTTATACCGCAACCTTGCAGCAGACGATGGGCAAAAACGTAGTAGTACTCGGCACTCAATGGGGTGACGAAGGAAAAGGTAAGATTGTCGACCTTCTAACAGAACAGGCAAAATATGTAGTTCGTTACCAAGGCGGCCACAATGCTGGTCATACTCTTGTTATCGACGGCGATAAAACAGTACTTCATTTGATTCCATCAGGGATCTTACGCGACAATGTGAAATGCATTATCGGTAATGGTGTAGTGCTCGCTCCCGATGCTTTGATGAAAGAGATCAACATGCTTAAAGAGCGTGGTGTTCCTGTCGAAGAGCGTCTTCTTATTTCAGAAGCATGTCCACTAATTCTACCTTTCCATTGTGCTCTTGATGTAGCTCGTGAAAAAGCGCGCGGCAATCAAGCTATCGGTACAACGGGTCGTGGTATTGGTCCTGCTTATGAAGATAAAATTTCTCGTCGTGGTCTTCGCGTCGGTGATTTGTTCAATGCTGAACTTTTCGCTGAGAAGCTAAAAGAAGTGATGAAATATCACAACTTTATGCTGACAGAATACTATGATTGTGAAGCAGTTGATTATCAAAAAACGCTTGAAGATGCATTAGCGATTGCTGATTATCTTAAGAGCATGTGTACTGATGTTACTGAATTACTTGATACTGCCCGTAAAGCGGGTGAGCCAATCTTGTTTGAAGGTGCTCAAGGGACATTACTTGATATCGACCATGGTACATACCCATATGTGACTTCATCAAATACTACAGCAGGTGGCGTAGCTACTGGTTCTGGTTTTGGTCCTCGTCACTTAGATTATGTTTTAGGTATCATGAAAGCTTACACCACTCGCGTAGGTGCTGGTCCATTCCCAACTGAACTTGAGAATGAGATTGGTGACTACTTAGGTCATAAAGGCCAAGAGTTTGGTGCTACCACTGGTCGTAAACGTCGTCCAGGTTGGTTGGATGCAGTGGCAATGCGCCGTGCAGTTCAAATCAACAGTGTAAGCGGCTTCTGCCTAACAAAGCTTGATGTTCTAGATGGCCTAGAAGAAGTTAAGATTTGTGTTGGTTACAAGTACCCAGATGGTACTGTTGAAACTGTTACTCCACTAGCAGCCGAAGGTTACGAGCAGGTGACACCTGTTTTTGAAACTATGCCTGGCTGGAGTGAAACAACTTTCGGTGCGACGTCAATTGAGCAACTGCCACAAGCAGCACTTAATTACATCAAGCGCATTGAAGAGTTGCTAGAAGCACCTGTTGATGTTATTTCAACGGGTCCTGATAGAAATGAAACAATCGTATTAGTTAATCCATTTAACTAACACATTGAAGGCCGCTAACTTAGCGGCCTTTTTATTGTGTTGTTAACCTGATTAGCCTAACTGAAATTTATAATCGAAATATCGCTGTCATCCTCCAGTTATCTTCGTTACTTTTCCAATCTAATATTGATTTTCTTTATCATTTTTATCCGCTAATAACCTTAGTTTGTGCAGTTAATACTCAAGAATTGAGCTATAATGCCGATGCATAGAGTAACTATAGTGTCATTGAGAATTGTTATGCTGCGATTAAGTTTGGTCATCTTCTGTTTTATTCCTTATCTTGCTGTTGCTGAACTTGCTTCAGTAGATATCTATAGTGATGAACAGTTATTGACATTAATTCGTACTGATCGATATTTAGAGCAAGTGCAAACCGATGATTGTCAGTTAGTGCAAGATATTGAAGCAAGAGCTGAAATTTTAAAGCAGCCCATGTATCAGTTTTTATGGGGCGAAATGCTTAACCATGGTGTGTGCGTACCTAAGCATGCCTCTCGTGGTATGAAACAATTACAAATTGCTGCAGAGCAAGGTAGCGCAGAGGCGATGCTAAAACTGGCCGAATATTACTATCACGGCAAAATGGTAGTTAAAGATAAGAATCGTGCTGTGCAGTATGTGATGCCTGCAGCTGCCAATGGTGATGTTCCAGCACGACTTATGTTAGTTCGCTTATTTAGCGAAGGTTATGGTAGCCCTGTAGACTATAAGTTAGGTTACCATTGGTTATATAACAGCGTATTTAATGATGAAGCAACGCAAAAACAAGCGGCTTCATTATTGCAGGATTTAGCCGCTAAGATGCCCGCCAGTATAGTAGAGCGAGCTCAGCAGCCACAGCTGCATTAAACGCGAATACTCCAAAGGTGGAGTAAATTATTTGGAAATTGAATGATCAACGATCCTCATTTTGAGAGAGAGCAAGACAAGTACGAAAACCCAATCCCTAGCCGTGAATACATCTTAGAGTATTTACGCGCACAGAAATCCCCAGTGACCCGTGAGCACATTGCTAAAGCACTTAACATGGTCGATGAAGATCATCTTGAAGCGTTAAGAAGACGTTTACGTGCAATGGAGCGAGACGGACAACTTGTTTATACCCGTGGGCATAGCTACGGATTACCTGAAAGAATGGATTTAATTTCGGGCACCATTATTGGTCACCGTGATGGCTTTGGATTTTTTAAATCTGATGAAGGCGGTGACGATTTATTTATCAATAATCGTGACATGCAAATGTATTTCCACGGTGACAAAGTACTGGCACAAAAAGCAGGTTCAGACAGACGTGGTCGTCGTGAAGCACGCATCGTCAGATTAGTACAAGAACGGACTGCGCCCTTAGTTGGTCGCTATCATGTTGATGCAGGTATGGCATTTGTCATTGCCGATGATAGACGTATTACTCAAGAAATATTAATAGCAAAAGAAGATGCCAACGGCGCTCGTGCGGGTGACGTTGTCGTGGTTGAGCTCACTCGTCGACCTGGCCGCTTTGTAAAAGCTGCTGCGAAAGTGACGGAAGTTTTGGGTAAGACCATGGCGCCGGGTATGGAAATTGAAATTGCACTGCGCAATTACGATTTACCGCATAAATGGTCGTCAGTTATTGAGAAAAAACTCAAACGTATTCCTGATGAAGTCCCAGAGTCTGATAAAAAAGGCCGTGTTGATTTACGCCATTTACCGTTAGTGACTATTGATGGTGAAGATGCTCGAGATTTTGATGATGCAGTGTATGCAGAAACAAAACCAAGTGGTGGCTGGCGTTTATGGGTAGCGATTGCCGATGTGAGCCACTATGTGCGCACTGATTCAGCATTAGATGAAGAAGCGAGAGCGCGTGGTAACTCTGTGTATTTCCCATCGCAAGTTATTCCAATGTTGCCTGAGAAAATTTCGAACGGCTTATGTTCGCTAAACCCGCATGTCGACCGCTTATGTATGGTTGCGGAAATGACGATTTCTGCTGCTGGTAAACTATCGGGTTACAAGTTTTATCCTGCGGTCATGCATTCTCATGCTCGGTTCACTTATACCCAAGTTGCAGCCATGCTTGAAGGCGGTGAGATTGCGCCTGAGCACGAAAGCTTATTCCCACATCTTCAATGTTTACAATCACTGTATTTAACATTGAATGAACGTCGAGTTGAGCGTGGTGCGATAGCATTCGAAACTGTTGAGACACAGTTTATCTTTAATGAGCAACGTAAAATCGAAGCTATTGTGCCGAGAAGTCGAAACCAAGCGCACAAGATTATTGAAGAGTGCATGATCCTTGCTAACGTAGCTTCTGCTAAATTTGTTAAAAAGCATAAAGGTGAAGTGTTATATCGAGTTCATGAAGCGCCATCAGAGACTAAACTAGCTAATTTCAAAGAGTTTTTAGCCGAACGTGGCCTGTCGATGAATGGTGGTGATGAGCCTACACCATCAGATTATCAAGATGTGATGCTGAAAATTGCTGATAGGCCAGATGCAGAGTTAATTCAAATTATGTTGCTGCGCTCTATGCGCCAAGCAGTATATAGCCCTGATGACGATGGTCACTTTGGTCTAGCATTAACCGAGTATTCGCATTTTACATCGCCTATTCGTCGATATCCTGATTTAGTCTTGCACCGCGTGATACGCTATTTATTAGCTGCCCAAGAGGGCAATGTTAAGGACAAATGGACCCCTGAAGGTGGCTATCATTACGATCTTGATGAGCTAGATAAGTTAGGTGAAGAGTGTTCAACCACTGAACGCCGTGCTGATGAAGCGACACGTGATGTCAGCGATTGGCTTAAGTGCGAGTACATGCAAGATCATGTGGGTGATGACTTTGAGGCCGTTATTGCCTCTGTTACGAGTTTCGGCTTATTTGTCCGATTAAAGGATCTTTATATTGATGGCTTAGTTCATATTTCAAGTTTAGTGAGTGATTACTATCAGTTTGATCCTATGCGTCAGCGTTTGATTGGTGAAAACACCAAGAATGTATATCAAGTCGGTGATGAAGTGAGTGTTAAAGTTGCTGCGGTTAATCTAGATGACCGACAAATTGATTTGATTATGCTTGGCGATCATGGAAAGAGTCGTAAAAAAGCTAACCGCAAGCCATTAACTGCTCGTGAGCGTGCAAACCTTGAAGGGGCTAAAGTTGGAGCGGGTAAATCGAGTCGTGACAGCGAAGCTACGACCGAAAAAGGCAAAAAGAAGCGTGGTTCTAGTAGCAAAAAAACACGTTCTAATACTGCGGCAAAACGAAAAAGTACGAGTAAACCAGCTAAAGGCACTTCCGCCACCGCTGCAAAGAAACCATCAAAAGCAAAGCGTAAGAGAAAATAAGTAAATGAAAAAACAAGATATCATTTTTGGCATCCATGCAGTTGAAGCTTTGCTACGCAACGCACCAGAGCGCATTATTGAGCTATGGGCTTTACAAGGCCGTGAAGATGAACGTGTATTGCCGTTAATTAATTCGGCGACACAGTTTGGTGTGTCGGTGCAACGTTCAAGTCGCAAAGTACTTGATGACAAATCTGCCAGTAGTCAACATCAAGGAATTGTTGCACGGGTTAAGCCTGCAAAAATCTTAACTGAAAATGATTTAGATGTATTACTTGAAAAAACTGATCAAGCCTTTTTATTAATATTAGATGGCGTAACGGACCCACATAATTTAGGTGCTTGTCTTCGTAACGCGGATGCCGCAGGCGTACAGGGCATTATTGTGCCGAAAGATAATTCAGTTGGGTTAACTGCAACCGTAAGTAAGGTTGCTTGTGGTGCTGCTGAAACCATCCCGTTATTTCAAGTGACTAACCTTGCTCGTACCATGCGTCATATTCAGCAAAAAGGTGTTTGGATTATTGGTGCGGCAGGTGAAGCGGATTGCGAACTGTATCAAGCAGACTTAAAAGGGTCATTAGCGATTGCAATGGGCGCAGAAGATAAAGGACTACGTCGTTTAACTCGTGAAAGTTGTGATTCGATAGTCTCGATTCCAATGGCTGGAAGTGTTTCAAGCTTGAATGTATCAGTAGCAACCGGTATTTGTTTATTTGAAGCAGTGCGTCAACGCAAAGCATAAAATGAACTGAAAATGCGACACGACGAAAACGGGCTTAATGCCCGTTTTTTTTATGCGATAAAAATCGTAAATGGATTTACTGGAAAGTATAGAGAAGATTGAACGTGGTAATCGTATCGGTTTTGACACTGTCTTCTAGAACCACTGCAGTGTATCTGACGTTCACACCAATTTTGAATGCCCAATCCTGCAAGAAAGTATTTTTGTAGCTCAAGTCTAGCGTCAGGGTATTGTTATCTTCACCGACTTCAGAGGTTAAGTCTGCATTTAAGCTGGTGTACTCTTGCAGCTTCACTGAATACTTGGCTGCGGTACGTAAAATAATATCTTGGTTAGCATCAGGGTTTAAGTCTGAATCTGTGGCTTTAGGTAAATCATAACGAAAACCTGGACCCACCTCTAAACTGAGCTTTGTTTGATAGTTGGAGATAATATCAAAACCGTAACCAGATGAAATGGTCATTAGTTTGGTATAACTACCAAAATCGTCCCAGGTGAATTCACCTCGTCCAAAAATATAACCACTGTCTAATTTATAACTTGATTGGGCATAAACGTCGTACTTTTCAGCTGTCGTCGACTCATCATCAGCTGCGTAATAGACTTTGAAAGTAAACTCTTGCCTAGCTTTTTCTGTGTCGTAATTTAAGTAAGTACGGCCATTAAAATTCTGCGATTTATTGTTACCGGTATTTAATTGCATTCCAGCTTCAATTTCAGCATTAAAGTCGCTTGGTGGCTCTTTGTAATCTGGCGGTACTAATGCCCAGACTGGCGTTGAGGCGAGCAGGGTGGAAGTTAACATGACGACTTTTTTCATTACGCTTTTCTATGAATTATGATTGTGAACGCCTGAAATACGGATGAAGCGACATAATACCTGTAATCGAGTTAGCTGCAAAGCGCTCAGACATGCCAATTTCCCTTAAGGTTTTATAATATGGGGCAGTGCTTAGTTATCAATCTGATTGCAAAGTAAAAAAACGAGGTGTTTACAAGGAAGGGAAGATAACTATTGAGCATTGATAGCAGCAGGGTTTCCCCTAAACGAAGTGAATCACAAATCTAGCTTGAACCACTAGAAATATTACTTGAGTTTGCTGTTGTGTTTCTGTACTATGTCGCGCTCAAATCAGTCATTTAATTTCGTTCCTTGCCTCCAACTTGGTCTGACTGAGCCACACGTGAGGCTAATTAACCGTAAGGAGCAATAAATGCGTCATTATGAAATCGTATTTATGGTTCACCCAGATCAAAGTGAACAAGTCCCAGGTATGATCGAGCGTTACAGCAGTGTAATCACTGATGCTAACGGTACTATCAGCCGTCTAGAAGATTGGGGTCGTCGTCAATTGGCTTACCCAATTCAAGACCTACATAAAGCTCACTATGTTCTTATGAACGTAGAAGCAACTGCAGAGTCTATCGAAGAGTTAGAAACAGCTTTCCGTTTCAATGACGCTGTTCTGCGTAACATGGTAATGCGCACTAAAACTGCTGTTACTGAAGCTTCTCCAATGGCTAAAGCAAAAGATGAGCGTGATTCACGTCGTGCTCCTACTGCTGCACCAGCTGCTGAAAAAGAAGTAGAAGCAAGCGCTGAAGAATCTGCTGAATAATTAGTCTGTGATTAATCACTTAGTATTGGCCGGAACGATAACTCGTTCTAAGCGTTTTGAAAGTCCAAGCGGGATACCTCATAAGGTCATCACGTTAGAGCACAAAACACAGCGGTATGAAGACCAAATGTTACGTAACGTTTATTGTCTCATCCAAGTCATATTAAGTGGCCAACGCTTTAATAGCGTTACAGAAGAATTAAAAGCAGGCGTGCAGGTCCAAGTTGAAGGGTTTATCTCTATGCAGCAAGGACGAAATGGCCAAAATAAATTGGTTATGCATGCCGAAAATGTCGAATTGAAAACTTAGGAGACTGTCAACATGGCACGTTATTTCCGTCGTCGCAAGTTCTGTCGTTTCACCTCTGAAGGTGTTGCAGAAATTGATTACAAAGATATCGTTACTTTAAAAAACTACGTAACAGAAAGCGGTAAGATTGTTCCTAGCCGTATCACTGGTACTAGTGCTAAATATCAACGCCAACTAGCTCGCGCGATTAAGCGTGCTCGTTATCTTTCTCTACTGCCATACACTGATTTACATCAGTAATCGCAGTATTAAATCAGAGGAATTAGATAATGAACGTTATTCTGCTTGATAAAATCGCTAACCTTGGAAACCTAGGTGACCAAGTTTCAGTTAAAGCTGGTTACGCACGTAACTTCCTTTTGCCACAAGGCAAAGCTGTGATCGCAAACGACGAAAACGTTAAAGTTTTCGAAGCACGTCGCGCTGAATTAGAAGCTAAATTAGCTGCTGAATTAGGTGTTTGTGCTGCGCGCGCTGAAAAGCTTGCTGCATTAGAAGCTGTTGTTATCGCTTCTAAAGCTGGTGACGAAGGTAAACTATTCGGTTCAGTTGGTACTCGTGACATCGCTGATGCAGTAACTGCTGCTGGTGTTGAGCTTGCTAAAGCTGAAGTACGTCTACCTTTAGGTGCTTTACGCACTTTAGGTGACTTCGAAGTTGAAGTTCAACTTCACACTGAAGTTAAAGCTGTTGTTAAAGTTTCTGTTGTTTCAGAAGACTAATAACAATTTGCTTTAAAGAAAACACCGCCAATTGGCGGTGTTTTTTTATGTCAAAAAAGGCATAAAAAAGCACGAGGGGGAGTTCCTCGTGCAGTTTAATAAGAAAGTGTATTTTTAAAGGTTAGAACTTCACACTTGCACTGAACTCAACATAACGTGGTGTTTGATAACCAGTAATTGTGCCAAAATCAGTATCTATGGTACCTGGACTATTTAGCTCATAGGTTTCCACTTGACGAGTTGTTGCCGACGAGTCGAATACGTTATAAATATTCGCTTTTAGCAAAACGTCTAACTCAGACACTTGAATCATATATGACGCCGATAAGTCTAAACGGTAAACCCAGTCGGTACGACCATCGCTTCCTCTAGGATTAAAGTCATACGAAGTACCATCAGAGTTTAACGTGTAGTAAGTATCACCATATGTTGGTTGTCCGTTTGGATGCCCAACACCAAACTTATTCAATGGACGACCAGACTCAACAGTAAAGTTTGCGCCCACGGTAAAGTCGTCGGTAATGGCATATGCACCATATATTTTAAACATATGACGACGGTCATTTGGCAAGTAACCATCAGCCCCATCCATTAGCTCAGGAAAGTCGAAGTCTTGTGTTAAACCCGCATCATCCTGCGCATTATCTGATTTAACTAAGCCTTCAGTATTGCCATAACTTTGTGACCAAGTATAAGTCGCACTCATACTCCAATCGTCAGTCCACGCACGATTTAAGGTCAAGTCGACAGCGTTGTAAGTTCTTTCTGCCTCAGGATAGCCTAGCTCGGAACCAGGTATTGTGACCGTTTTGTCTAGGGTGTGCTCAGCATCACAATCAGAATCAACTGCAACAGTCATATCTTCGCCAGGGTTGCCTAATACATATCCGCCCCCACCTGGGTGTGAACAACCGTATTTAGCTTCTGTCCAATGACTGATAGTCATATCATCGATAGCACCATTTAGCTTACGTTGCGTCCCTTTTATGCCCCATGACCAGTCTTCGTTTAGCATGGCTTGATAGCCAATAATAATTTCATCTTGATACATAGGGTCTAGATCTTGATCAACAATACCCGCTGTATCAGGAACGGTGCCGTCAGCTAAGTATTCGTCATCACCGATTTGTGCTCCTAAATTCGGAGTAGGGACTTGAATACCATTTATTTCTTGGTCAGTGGTGCCTTCTAGCACGTAATATTTACGAACATCATATTCGTTACCCGCTAAACGAACGTTAGTATTACTGGCTACGGGTAAGAAGTAGCGACCGACGTTAGCAAATAATTTTGATTCACCATCACCGTTGATATCCCAAGAAGCGCCTAAGCGTGGCGCAAACATGTCATCAATTTTCACAAAACTCTCACCTTCAGAGTTTTTATTGTTGAATGAATCCCAGCGAAGACCGAGTGAGAGGGTAATATCATCGGTAACTGTCCAAGTATCTTCAATATATAGTGCTGATGAATTTACTTCGAAGTCACCACCGACAGTTCGCTCCCTTGAACGAGCATATTCGGTTACGCCATCAGGTACTATGCCGCCGTTTGGAAGTTCTGTTCCTGGTGCCGTGTCGTAATAGAACCAATACACTCCATCTGGTCCTGAGTAGTATTGATTACTGTTTGAGGTATTGATTTCTTGATCGTAACCGAAGTTAATGACGTGATTGTCCGAAACAAACCATTCAAAATCTGCACGGAACTCTTCACGCTTGTCACTGCCTTCTTCTTGGAAATAGTCGGCGGCAGAAGCACAGCCACGTGATACTTTAGGGGCAGATGCCCTGCGGTCATAAATAAGGTTACAGTCTTCGGCGATGTTGCTTGAAGATGTTAGGTTATATTCATTGACACCATAAAGTAATCTCGCACTAAACGAGTCGGTTAATTGCCCTGTATAAGCAAATACATAGTTATCACCACCAGATTTGTCGATGCTAACAGACGTCTGATCGCCGACTTTTTTGTTTTCGTAGTCATATAAATGGTTACTTGATTCATCGTCAGACTCATCCGAGAAACCTGTAAATTCAAGCGTGTGGTTTTCGGCAATATTCCAATCAAGTTTTAGCCCCCAGAATGGGTTATCTGATTTAACTGAAGAAAAGGTTGTTCCTCTGTCTGCTACGTATTCTTCTTTCTCTGAACGAGGTTGGTACATCGCATAGAAAAACAGCTTATCTTGAATAATTGGGCCGGATGCATATACATTACCTTCAACATTGTCATAGTAGTCTTCAGCATTATAGTTGTAGATGTCACCGTTCATGTCGTAGCTGTTCGGAGAGTCAGATCTAAGTGCATCAGGGCGGTATCGAATATTGCCGCCAAACTCCCAGTTATTTGAACCGCGCTTTGTTACTGCGTTAACAACACCACCGGTTGAGCGACCGAACTCTGCTCCATAACCACCAGTCTTGACTTCAAATTGCTCGTAAAAATCAAACGGTACATTTGAGAAGCCGAGTCCATTACGGAAGTTTGTGACATTTAAACCATTAATAAAAAATGCGTTTTCAGCTACAGATGCGCCACCGAAAGAGGCAAAGTTACCAAATCGGCCGTCACCCCGTGTTGTACCAGGTGCAAGAAGCGCGACACTGGTAATATCTTTAGGTAATGGTAGGCGTTCAATTTCAACTTGTCCGATAACCATAGTCGCTTCGGACGACGTTGTATCTATTGATGCGATACGGCTTGAGCCTGTTACTTTTAGGCGCTCCATTCCTTCAGGATCAAGGGAAGCTTCAACATTGGAGTTACTACCGATTGCTACATTGACATTCTCAATCACTTCATCTGCATACCCATCAGCAGAAATTGTGATCGTGTATGCACCAATTGGGAGGCGTGGGATCCGATATTTACCATTTGAATCAGACTGGATGGTTCTTGTTAAGCCTGTATCTTGGTTTTTAATTATGATACTAGCGCCAGATACCGCTTGACTGGTTTCTGATGTAACAGAACCTTGAATAGAACCATCGGTATTACTTGCTGCTAGAACTGGCGTACTGATTGTAAATAAGGTGGAAATAGACATTGCGATAAGCGAGCGCTTAAATGTCTTGTTTTTCATTGTCATCCTGACTTTTCCTTATAATGATTAAATTACTTTTAATCCTTGGTTAAAAAGCCACCGAATAGGTGGTCTTTTATTTTTTATATTAAATGTTACAAAAAGTAAACAAATTGTTATAAGTGTGTTCTGGGGTTAGCTTGTATAAATAAATTAATGGTTTATCTTCAAAAGCGTTTTTTTGTAGCGCCAGCTTGGGTTTGAGGCATAAAAAATGGCGCAGTAAATGCACCATTTTTTAATTTGTTGATTTTATTAATTTCTTACTAGTTCTAGCTCATTTATTAAGTTTTGCGCATTATCCACTTTATCCATCATCCAGAGGATGTAGCGGAAATCAACATGCACAGCACGGGTAATGGTTGGATTGAAGAACCAATCTTTGGTGATTGCTTCGTAGGTTGAATCAAAGTTAAGACCAACCAGTTCGCCTTTACCGTTAAATACCGGTGAGCCTGAATTACCGCCAGTAGTATCAACACTTGATAAGAAGTTAACAGGCACTGAGTTAAATTCTTCCGGCTTATCTAAACAAGAGAACAAGCTGCATATCCAAGAGCGAGGGTCTTGATAAACTGAAGCCACAGTGTGTTTACCGTAATCATTTGTTGCAATGGCATCCAATAATTTTTTCGGTGCATTAAATGGCTCTTCACCCGTATGCTTACCTACAATCCCTTCAAGGCGTGTGAATGGTTGTTTGTAAAGTGCATCACGAGATTGATAACCATCGACCATACCGTAGGTGATACGCAATGTTCTGTTCGCATCTGGGTATACTGGCCAGTCATTTGCCTTGTAATAAGCAATCACAGCTTTCATATACTCAGGACGAGCGGTAGACAGTTTTCCTTTTAATGTCTTTTCGGCTTTTTCCTGCGCCATATTGGTGTCATGAAGGGCGACGGCTAAGCGGATAAATGGGTCGGCACTGGTTTCAAATGCTTCGGCATCCTTTTCCATCCACGCTAAGCGCTTTTCTTTATCGGTGAGACCAGTTAAAGCGTAATAACCATCAAGTTTATCTGATAACTCCTGTGCATCAGAGATTTGGTTTAATGCATTATCCAAAATTTCGACGCGTTGGTTTTGCCCCATATATGCATTTAAATCTTGGAGCCAAAGTGTTTTATCAACCGACACATCAAAGCTGCGCTCAAGACGCTTTAAGTTCGCAGCAAACATTTTCATGTCACGTTCTTGGAAACCTTGTTCACGTTCGGCATCAGGAAGCTGCTTTTCTTTAGCGAGTCGGTATAACTTCTTAGCGGCAGACAATAACGCACTAGATTGTGCATTATTAAAATAATAATCAGTTTGAACTTGCGTTTGCTGCTCGGCTAATAAAGATTCTAATTCAGTGATGAGATTTTGATTAGCTTGAGTATCCTTTTTTAGCCAAGCTAAAAAGTCATCTTCACGAGTTTGTTTAATACCAACAATATCGGTTGCTTTAAAGCCATCAAGTAAACCGTTAAGCTTTTTCATTCGGTTTGCCATTGATGCTAAATTGCCCGCATATTTGATGGCGATAGCGTTATCTGTCGCAGCCATGCTGTTAATGGTATCAATCTGTAACTGATAACGTTTTGCATAGGTTGGGTACATCCAATCACTAGCAAATTCAAGCTCACTTGTTAGGCGATAACGACTTGTTGCACCAGGGTAACCTGCTGCAAACACACCATCACCTGCTTTTACGCCGTCAGCATTAATCTTAAGGTAGCTTTTTGGCTCAAAAGGAACATTGTCTTCTGAATATACGGCTGGTTTTCCATCTTTACCGACGTAAGCACGCAAAAAGGTAAAATCGCCAGAATGGCGTGGGTATTCGTAGTTATCAATATCGCCACCAAACGCCCCAACACTTTCTGGTGGTGCATACACAAGGCGCACATCGCGGATGATAAGTTGTTTAATCAAATAGTATTCTAAACCATTGTGGAAACTACTTACCGAACAGCGATAGTTTTCATCGGTTTCACACTCTTTAATTAATGCTTTACGGTTTGACTGAATATCTTGATAGCGAGTTAATGGATCTGCACTTAAATTGGCATTTACGCTTTTAGTTACATCCGTAACGGCTTCGGTAATGTATAATCGCTCGTTGGGGCCAGCTGAAGGTTCTTCTGCTTTAGTGTTAGCAAGAAAACCTTCTTCAAGGTAGTTGTGCTCAGTTTTACTGTTATATTGTATTGCTCTATAAGCACAATGATGATTGGTAACAACTAGCCCTTGGGGAGAGACGAAACTGGCGGTACAATAGCCTAGACCGACGACAGCATTCATTGGATATTGTGTTAAGTCTGCAAGCTGTTTTGCAGGAATTTCGATGCCGCGTTGTGCTAATTTATCTGCAATAGAAGGCATTTGATAGGGTTGCCATTGGCCTTCATCGGCTTGAGCTAACCCAGAAGACAGCACAAGGGCTGCAACGAGTGCAATACGCATGTTCTTTCCTTATATTATTATTGTTTATCCGCATCAGCGGTTGATGTCTCATGTATTGATATATGCGACATGTTTGCATGACCTCGGTGTTATACCATATTTTACAAACAGGTTGGGAATTGGGAGTTTTAATGTCACAAAAAGGTGTTTTTAAGGCAAAAGAAAGGTTAAAAGACGCTCAAGTCGATGCGCTTAAATTGCCGCCGCATTCCATTGAAGCTGAGCAATCAGTTTTAGGTGGCTTAATGCTGGATGCCGATGCTTGGGATCGTGTTGCTGAAGTGATTGTGGCTGAAGATTTTTACTCCCGCTCTCACCGCATGATTTATGCGGCAATGAGCCGTTTGGTTGAAACCGGCCAACCGATCGATTTAATTACTGTATCTGAGCGATTAGAAGTTGAAGATCAACTTGAAGATGCTGGTGGTTTTGCTTACTTAGGTGAAATTGCCAAAAACACGCCAAGTGCAGGTAATATTTTATCTTACGCTGATATCGTTCGTGAACGTGCTGTTGTCAGGGACATGATTGGCGTTGCACACGAAATTGCTGATGCAGGCTATAACCCCGAAGGCCGCAATTCAAGTGACTTATTGGATTTAGCAGAAACCAAAGTATTTAAAATTGCTGAGTCTCGCGCTAATGCTAATGAAGGCCCTGAAGGAATTAAATCAATACTTGAGAAAACCGTTGATAAAATTGAGCAGTTATATAACAACCCTCAAAACGGTGTGACAGGAGTTTCGAGTGGCTTTAGTGACCTAGATAAAATGACAGCGGGTTTTCAATCTGGTGATTTGGTGATTGTCGCTGCGCGTCCATCGATGGGTAAAACGACCTTTGCGATGAACTTGTGTGAACAAGCGGCGATGAACGAAGATAAACCTGTACTGATTTTCAGCTTAGAAATGCCGTCAGAACAAATCATGATGCGTATGTTGGCGTCATTAGGTCGAGTCGATCAAACGAAAATCCGTACCGGACAATTGGATGATGAAGATTGGGCACGTGTATCATCGACCATGGGCATAATGCTTGAGCAAGGTAAAATGTATATCGATGATGGCTCTGGTCTTACTCCTACAGAGGTTCGCAGTCGTGCACGCCGAATTGCTCGTGAGTATGGTGGTTTATCTATGATCATGATCGATTACTTGCAGTTAATGCAGGTGCCGTCATTAAAAGATAACCGTACCTTAGAGATTGCCGAAATTTCCCGGTCGCTGAAATCGTTAGCCAAAGAATTAGAGATCCCAGTGATTGCATTATCGCAGCTTAACCGCTCGTTGGAGCAACGTGCCGATAAGCGACCTGTTAACTCAGATTTACGTGAATCAGGATCGATTGAGCAAGATGCGGATTTGATCATGTTTATTTATCGTGATGAAGTGTATAACGATGATTCTGAACAAAAAGGTGTCGCAGAAATTATTATCGGTAAACAGCGTAACGGCCCAATTGGTCGTGTGCCTTTGACCTTCCAAGGCCAGTTTTCACGCTTTGATAATTATTCTGGCACTCAGATATTTGATGAAGATTAAAGCTGCCTAAGTCAGCTTAATGACCGCCAAATAACCCGTGATATTCAAGCCTCTGTTATAATTAACAGAGGCTAATTTTTTGAATGCTGTTAGGTAATGAGTAACATATAACTACAGCAAAATAAGGCTAAGTATTTGAAACCTTTTCCACGCGCAGAAATCAGTCGTCAAGCGCTACAGAATAACCTCACTCGGCTGCGAGAAATTGCGCCGAATAGTAAGGTCATGGCTGTTGTTAAAGCCAATGGTTATGGACATGGTTTATTAAATGTCGCCCAATGTGTTGATAATGCTGATGGGTTTGGCTTAGCAAGGCTGGAAGAGGCGCTACAACTTCGCGCTGGCGGCGTGAGTGCGAAATTATTACTGTTAGAGGGGTGTTTTCGCCAATCAGATCTTCCTTTGCTGGTAGAGCATCAAATTGATACGGTTGTGCATCACGAGTCTCAGTTAGAAATGTTAGAACAGTCGTCCTTATCTAAGCCGATTACTGTGTGGATGAAAGTGGACACAGGTATGCACCGTTTAGGCTTTGATTTAGAGCAATTTAACGAGATATATCAACGTCTGCTTACTTGTCCTAATGTGGCTAAGCCAATTCACTTAATGACACATTTTGCCTGCGCTGATGAACCCGATAATGCATTAACACAACGTCAAATTGATGCGTTTGAGCAGCTGATTAAAGGCTTACCTGGTGATGTAACTTTGGCGAATTCTGCTGCTACATTGTTCTGGCCGCACAGCCAGTGCGACTGGATTAGACCTGGCATTGCATTATATGGTGTTTCACCTGTTTTCGGTGACAAAGGCACCCATCATGGACTTACACCTGCCATGGAATTAGTGTCTAACCTGATTGCTGTCAGGGAACATAAAGCCGGAGAAAGTGTTGGTTATGGCGCCCATTGGACCGCTGATAATGATACTCGGCTTGGCGTTGTTGCCATTGGTTATGGTGATGGATATCCACGCAATGCTCCAGAAGGCACCCCTGTTTGGTTAAATGGTCGTAGAGTACCGATCGTTGGTCGTGTATCTATGGATATGCTGACAGTGGATTTAGGTAAAGATGCTACAGATAAGGTTGGCGATCTTGTTCAGTTATGGGGCAAGGCGCTTGCCGTTGAAGAAGTTGCGGAGCACATAGGCACCATTGCTTATGAGCTTGTGACTAAACTGACTCCCAGGGTTGTAGTAGATTTACAGCAATAACATTTGTCAGTAATTTTCGTTGTGAAACTAGATGTTGCAGGTTAATTAAGTCAATAGTTAGCCTGTATTAGAAGGAAAATTAGGTGCAGTTGTATAAATCTGTAGTATTGATTTATTGCCTTTTATTAAGCGTAAATAGTGTGGCTCAAGCAAGCTCTGTGATCTCACAGAGTAGCGATATTGAAACGCCCAATATACAAACATTGGCGTCAGAAGGGGCCACTGTATCGGTAGAGTTGCCTCATGATGAAGCGGCTAGAGATACTGAAGACGCTAATCAAACGGCTCAAAAACAGTCTGAACCACAATCAAATCATCAATATGATCCTGAGTTTGTCGCTGTTCCTATTGTTTTTTCAACAGAAACCCTTAGCACCACATTTGGCGCTGCAGGATTAGTAAAGCATGCTGGCCAAGCGCAAGCAGTCGCTTTAGGCATTGGCCTATACTCTGCAAATGACAGCTGGTTAACTTATGCTGGATTTTATAATTATCAATTACCTAAACTTGATCAATGGCTGTTTAGTGCTGAGGTATTTCGTGGTCACTATGAACAAGGAATTTACTACTTACCACAAGCACCACAAGCACCACAAGCACCACAGGCTAATGATAGTGAGCGAATAGTCAGTGTTGGTGATGAAGGTTTTTCAAAACTACATATTAAATATGTCCTGCCTATTGCTGGTGGCAAAAATGGCGCAGCAGCCTCGTTAGCGAGAAAGAAAAATGCAGTGAGCTGGAATCCATTAGAATCTGGTGTCACAAGCATTAGTTTAACTCCCTTTAACAAATATCGTGAGTTAGAGGCCTTGGATTACTTACCTGATGAAGCCAGAGGCTTTGAGTTGTCGCTTAACTGGGATAACCGTGATTCAGCTAATAATAGTAGCCAAGGTGGTGAGAGTAATTTAACCATTACCCGTGGTAGCGATATAAATGATGACCCAAATTGGTTGATGTGGGAATTTGAGCAAAGTGCATTTTTGTCACTTGGGAGCAATGCTTGGTTTGAAGATCAAGTATTAGCTACCAATGTTTATATTGCCGATACGCCAACTTGGAATGATATTGACAATAGTACACAAGAATTTAAGCGTCCGCCGAGTTTTGCTGGCGTCTCCTTGGGTGGTTTTGATCGACTTAGAGGGTACGACTCAAAGCAATTTACTGGCCGTAGTGCAGTTAATTATGCTTTAGAATATCGCATCACTCCTCGCTGGCAGCCCCTGCAGAATCTACCTGTGTTTAATCTGTATAACGTACCTTGGTGGCAATGGGCGTTATTGTTAGAAGCGGGTAATGTCAGTGATGAGTTCAGCTTCGATTCTCTCCATGAAGAGATGAAAACGGCTTATGGTGCGAGTATTCGATTTGAAGTTGAAAGTATCGTTATTCGTACCGACTTTGTCACAGGTGGCGATGAAAGCCAGTTTTGGGTCATGGTTAATCAGCCCTTTTAATTCAACTACTAATTTTATTACTAATACGATCTTGCTTTAGCTTATGTCATTAACGCTTTGATTAGTTATGATTTAAGTTATAGATATTGCGGGAAAGGTATACGATTTACACTCAATTAGTTTCTAATTTAAATGCTTATTGAGTTCTTTATTTAAGGACTCAATAAGCATTGTTTATAATACCTGTGTCAGGATAAAAATAAGAAAAAGGCGGGAATGAACACGCCTAAACTCATCAATAAAATGGATTTTGGCTTGGCTGGACCGTGCTTCCCTTTGACCATAAACAAGGCTGACAGCGCCAAAAATATCAACATGCCAGCAAACAAGTCAGAGAAATACACCCATGCATTGCGTGTTTCATTCAAGTGCAACTTGTTCAATGCCTGAAGGATCACTCTAGGCTCAATATCTTGATAGCTCACCTGATGATGTCGCCTATCCCAAAACAGTGTATCGCCATCATCGAGAAAAACTTCAAACTGATTCTTATTCTGCCAAAAGCTGGACTTTACCGTTTGTGTTAATCCAAAACTGTTCTGCATTCGCTGAATAATTTGTTGATCATCAAGTGCTAACCAGTCACTGTCATCAACCTGCTTAGTCTGCTTCTCTACAGCATAATTAGGGTTCCAATCGGCAATATGATTAACCGCAATCCCTGATACAGCAAAGATGATTGAAAAACCAATGCAAAAATACCCTATATCACGATGTAAGTTTCGATTAAGACGATACCAATTAATACCTTTAAACCATTTAATCAAGGATACTGACTCCTGTCGGTACCAGTTGATACATAGTCATTGGCTCGGTCACTGATGCAGGATCGAATGCTTCGCCAGCTTCTTTAGCGTAATGCGCTTTAATCTCACGAGTTTGCTCAAGATCGTATCGAAGCGCCTGTAGTTTTCCAGTCGCTAACGCTTTTTTACCACGAGCAGTTAATGGAAATACCATTTCGCCGTCTTTCACTTTTATTCGCAATGTTTGAAATCGCTTGTCAGAGGCAATGGTCATCCAACAACCACGGTGCTCACATACTCCGACAATGGTTCCTTCAATAGTAACCGTGTTTTCAAGGTAATCCTCTGGCGAGTCCATCAAGGTCGATACTGGTACTAGGTAGTCTCTATTCACACCTTCACCAAAGTCTGTTGCCGCCTGCGCAGTGCCGACTAAGGTGCTGAAGAAAATTGCTGCGGCAATCATTTTTTTTGCTTTCATGTTTTGCCCTACTGTTATGTCTTGGTCGTTTATTAAAATCAATAACTCGGCCACTGTTATATTGAGTGGCCGACGTATCATCTATAATTTTTTTCCTCCGGGCATATCGATGAAGGTTAATCGATGTGGTAATGGGAAGATTTGTTTTGCTAGTACTTCTAAGCCTTCAAGGGTTACCTGGTCGTGTAATTGTCCAGACCGCTTGATATAGCTAGCATTTTTATAACGTTTGTCAGATAAAATAAGTCTTCTCAGCCAAGTGTTAGCATTGTTATTACGGCTTTTTTCTGCAAAATAGATATCTTCCACAATACGTTGTAAATCTTGTTCAGCAATAGCGGAAGACAGGTTGTTAAGCACTTCATTCGTCGCAGTAAGTAATTCATCAGCACGCTCTGGTGCGCAAGTGTAATGCACTTCAGTTTCCACTCTGTTCTGCTGAGGATCTAAGCGCATTTCAAATTTGATAGAATAAATGCCGCCGAGTTCTTGCCTGAGTTTCTTCTTAAGCATTTTTTTCGCAATAGGTGTCAGCGTTGATACTAAGAATGCATTTTCGGGGGTCCACTGCATCGGTAAATACCCGTACTGACTAATCTCGGCTTTTTGCTGGTCATGGCTTTGAATATACTCAACACGGTTAGCTGGAAGTTGCATGCTGCTGCTGTTATCCAAACTCGCTTTGCGGCTAATATTCGCCAATGAGTGACTCATTTGCTGTTCTAAATCAGTTTGCGATAATTCCCCAATGATATAGAAGGTGACTGGTTGCGATAAGATAGTTTTGGCGTGCTCTTCAATTTTTGCTTGGTTTAAGGCATCAACGTCAACTTGGTTAATGTCATCAAACGTTGATTCACCGAAACGTTGTTGATTGACAAATTGCGATTTTGGTTGAATTCGGTTTGCCTGTTCAACAACGTCATTTTTAACTGACTCCCAGGCACCTTTATCAATACCTGTACTCATTCGTAAATGATATAACTGCATTAAGGTTGCTAATTGATCGGGTGCTATAACAGCAGCTAAATCCAGCTCATTGGCTTTAAATTCCCATTGCCAATGTGGATTATCCACTTGCCATTGTTGCCACTCAGTTTCACTCCATTGCGCTAAACCACTCTGTTGCCACAACTGTATACTGGTTTGAGCAAGCCACGCTGGTATCGCGTTGTTTTGAAAACCTACTTGAGTTAACGCTTTGATATACAGTTTATTATCAGAGGTAGGTTTGTTAAGCCACAACAGTTGGTCACCATTGCTTAGCTGGTATTTTCTTAAGGTTAATGTTTGCTGTTGATATTGCCACTGCTCAGATTCAAGTGGAGACCAACTACCAGGTTTTGAGGTCACTTTTGGCAGATTAGGTGTCGTTACTTCTGAGACCGAGGCTGTATTGATGGCTTGGGCTGCTTTGGGTTTGACATCGGCTAGCAACACACTTTTTTCAAGAGTATTGATATTTGCTTGGATATCAGCCTGCAATTGACGAACTTCTGCAGTTGTTGGTAGTGTGATTTGTTGATCGCCACCAGCTTGGAAGTATAAAAAGTTGTCTTCAGTATCAAGCATTTCACGCATGCGTGCGTTAAGCTCTTCAAAGGTCATCTTATTCAGCCATTGATGAGTGCGCTCGCTACGTGCAACTGGCGACTCTAACAAGCTGCCTTGTACAAACGCTTCAGTAATTTTATCTTCCCAAGCGGCAAAATCACGATGCTTTGCGGCTTTAATATTGCGGCTATTAATCTCTTTTGCTTTGTCTCGTATTTGGATAAATTCTTGCTTATCTAAACCATCTCGGTATAGCCGAGCCAATTCAGTTGCTACAACTTTGAGGCCTAATTCATGATTATGAGTGCGAGAGGCAATAGCAACAATCAGACGGTTATTTGTTGGCTCTTTGACAGTAAGGCTAAGGCTTTCAATATCATCAGAATCAACTAATGATTTATTTCGTCGTATTTGATTTCTCATCATTTTACGTAAGAAGTAATTTTGTAAATACGTGTACTGACCTTGCTCTGTTGTACGGTCAGGCATTGGCATACGCAATCCATAAACCACCATGGAAGTGCTACCTTTAGGATGCTGCACTTTATCTATATATAGCTTAGGCGATAAAGGCAAAGCCACATAGTCGCGTTTAGGCTGTGGTTTTGATGGTAAAAGGCCAAACGAATGCTGAATAGCGTGCTCAGTTTTTGCGACATCGAGATAACCAGAGATGACTAATTTCATATTACTCGCGACATAAAATGTGTTGTAGAAATCTCTTAGCTCACTGATATCGGCTTGTTTAATTGATTCATAAGTACCAATAGTAGGGCGATCAACATAACGGGAGTTATTTCTTACAACCGCTTTTTTTAGCTGGTTAACTTCATCAGCTAGCCCATTTCCCTGACGCCACTCTTCAACAATTACTCCTCGTTCTCGCTGCCAATCAGCTGCATCTAAGGTGGCGTGGCCTGCAAGTTGTGACATTAATGCAAGTGATCCTTGCATATCTAATGCATCATTTGGCCGAGTTCGAATCATGTATTGAGTTTCAGTTTGACGAGTCATTGCGTTAACTTGCAAACCTGTTTTCCACCCCAGTTTTTCGAGATAGTTGTGGATCCCTTCTGGGTGGTTCTGAGTTTTATGAAAGACCATATGCTCAAGCATATGCGCAACACCTGCGCGTTGTTTTTCGTCTACGGAGCCTGCGTTAACAATCAAGCGTATATTAAAAGGATCAGTTTTTTTATCACTGTTGTAGATAACGTACTGGAGTCCATTGTCTAACTTGCCCGTAGTCAAAGCGGGATCCCATTGGTATTGGGCTGAACAAGTAACGCTTATGAAGACAACAATACAAGCGATAAGACGAGCACAGCTCGTCAGCATTTTTCTGTATTCATTCATTGAGTGCACATTAGGAGAAAGTTATGTTCGCATCACGAACTAGTTAAAAAAGATCCAGACATATCGTTGATAATATTTACATCGTGTTTATGCGTGATTGTTATCAATTAAATCTGGAATACATAATATTAATTAGGCTATTTAATTTAATAACCGTAAGTTAGGTTTAGGGTGCTCAGCGTATTGGTAAACTAAATAGCTTACCAACACGCAGGTCTAGCTTTGTTGCAACTTATGCTGTGTCTTTAGTCATAGGTATAATTTATGCCTAGCCAGAAACTCCGGCCAACCTCAACCCCAGACTCACCTGGTAATACCGAATATGTTCTGCTGTCTAATAAGTTACTTATATCAAAGCTCAAGGCTAGGCCGTGCTTATTGAAATCAGGTAATCGGTAGCGTAATGATGCATTAAATAAAATGGCATCATCGTATTCAAACTCCCTATAAATAGTCGCTTCGAGGGGTAACAATTCACCTGAAGGGGTTGTCTCAATAATATCTTCAAATTCATGTACTTCTGAAGTTGCTGATACAGACGTGTAGCCTTGGGTGTATGTTGCGGTTAACGTCGTTTGTAAATCATCAGTCCACTTGGCGGTCCAGCCCATATTAACTATCCAAGGGCGTGCATAATTTGATGCAAGTCGGTCAAGGTCGTCTAGAGAAACAGCGGTATAAATTGTTTCTTCTGTGCCATCTTCATTAATGATAGTGGTTTCATAAGCAACAATATCTTCAGCTGGTGTATCGTCGATATTGTCATCATAGCTTTCCTGACTCGTATAAGTTTCAGACCAAGAAGTATTCGCCCAGAAACTATGATTGCGCCATTGGCCATTCCAAGACAGGGAAATACGCTTTTGCTCGCTCTCACCTTTGTTAACTTGATAAAGATAGGTATAGCCTCCTTCTCTAACAGAGTCACCCTGACCAATTTCATCCTTGTTTTGGCGCCAAACGCCACGCAAGGACAAGAAACCACCAAGCACTTCTTGTTTCCAGCCCAAGGTTAATTCATCAGAATAGGGGGTTTTTACGCCGTCGTATCGATACCGCGTTAAGTCTTGCTCGCTGTCATCAATCCAATCACCGACAACATTATTGTATGAGTCACGGTATTGGGTGATATAAGGTAACTGCTGCTCGCGAATTGCATAGGTTGTTAAATTCGCATCGTAATAGCGGCTAGCACCAAAAGTGATTAAGGTTTGGTTGTCGCCAAAAAGGTCATAACCACCGGAAATACGTGGCGCGATATTATGATTACCAAAGAAATCTTCAGTGTCATAACGCAAACCTAAATTTAGTTTTAGGTTGTCCCACTCGATCACATCTTGAATGTACATTGATGCTTTACGCACAGTGACATCAATATGTTCCTCTTGATAAATAACTCGCCGTTGAAAAAACTGTCCCGTTGTACCGACTGACTTTTCATAAAGCGCGAGGTGTTCAGGGTTGGTTGGATCAAATGGCTCACCTAATATGGCTTCCAGCTCTTCAATAGAGGTGTTATTTGACTGTTCAATACAATCGTAATTGTTGCCATTACAGTCAACTTGGCTGTTTATTCTAGCGTTAGAATAGGTCACAGCTTGCTGCTCTCGATCACGCAATATTTGCTGACTTTCTAATTGTAGACCCATACTAAATTGATGGTCTAAGTCCCAAAAATTGGCGTCAAAATCAAACTTGTTATTTAACGAATAGGTGATTTGTTGGGTATCGAGATCACCATAAGCACCTTCTTTAGATACGGTCGCCCAAGGATCAGCCCAATCTTTTCCTGGAACATTCGCCCAAGAGAAGTAATCTTGAGGTGCTGTGCGGCTATTTTCACTGTAACGACTGTTAGCAGTAATTTTCCAGTCGGCCCAACCAAGGTTTCGATAACCCACCGCGTTTAGTGCATAGCCACCCCCTTTGGTTGTGTACTCACTATTTAAGGTGTCAGTGAGAATATCGTGATTTTCAAAAGGGGCATAAAGCGCTGATACACTAAGGTGATCAAACCAATCTAGTTCAGAGTCGTACTTCAACATCACGTTCGAGTTTGTACTTTCGGTATCTTCTAATACGCCAAGGGACTCGATACTCTGTGTCGATGTGGTGTGATTAACATTTAGACCAATACCTCGGCCATCTTCCAGCTTCTTAGCAAGTTGAAGTTTGTATTGGTGTTTGTCATATACCGGCTTGTCAAAAGTAGATTCAGAAGGATCGGCATTGTCGCCATAGATATCATGGAACTCCACCCAATCAGAACTAGTGCCTCGGTACCCCAGTCTTACCGCGGGTAAATCCCAGGCATCTTTACTTTGAGATTCCACAACACCACCCACAAACTCGCCATATTCGACGGGAATATTAGAGTCATAGACGGTAATGCTTTCTACTAAGTCTTTGTTTAAGAAGAACTCGTTTGTATGACCCGCTACTGAGTTTTGGCTACTTGTGGCTAATGAAGAGCTACCAGGGTCGATACGGCTATTGACGTTCATTCCGTCTATAAAAAATCCATTTTGGTAGGCTTTACCGCCAGAAATAGATACCTCACGCGAACGAATGTCCGTTAGACTCGATAAGCTATTGTCAGCTTCACTGGTTTGAATACCCGGAAGACCTTTTAATAGCTCAGTAATGTCACCATTGCCAATAGGGGCATTTTCAATGAAATCCTGAGATAGGAATATTCTACCTTGGGCTTCAAGTACTTCTGGGCCAAAGTAACGACCTGTGACTTCTATCACCTCAACAGGTGTTCCGTCATTGTTAAGGCAGCCTTTCATTAATTTAGCTTGCTCGTCGCTCAGTAACTTCGCTTCGGGAAAACGTAAGTGCTGAGCACAGCTCTGCCATAATTCAGCAGTCTTTTTAGTGCTTGCCAGGATTGTTTGTTGTTGCTGTTCAAAAGAGTCAACCTCTTCCGCAAAAGCGGAAAAGGTTACCGTTAGGTTTAACGCCAGCATCATGCTGACGTATACAGGATTAAGTGTTAACTTCATAGTGTTAACCGTTACTGCGCGTTATCAGGCAATAGTGGATTAACATCTTCGCTGTCAAGAATACCGTCACCGTCAGTATCATCATCAGCGGTCAAGCCAGAAGCGGTGATTTGTTCTTCAGTTGCTGTGCTGATGAAGAAGTTAGGCTTACCGTCTTGATCTGTATCGACGTTAGCAGCAACAGTTGCAGGGAAATCTTCTTGTAGGGCGATTTCTTCAGCTAATACAGAGGTAAGCTCTAATTGAGCAGCTTCTGCATTGGCATCTCGAGCAATGATCTCTTTTGCTAAATCGTAGTTACGCGCTCCAGCAAGTAGGGCGACCGAATCCTCGTAAATATTAGCTTGAATGGTTGCGGTTTGTGTTTGCACCTTGGTATCAATGAAACTAATTAGCTTTGCAATATCAGCTTGTACGCTGGCTAAACTTGTCGCATATTCATCCGATGCTGCGTGATAACGCATTTGTGTTACCACAGAGTACGCATCAGTAGAGGTATTAAAATCATCAGGGCTAGCAAGTTGCTCAAGTATATCAATACCTAAGTCTAATCCTGCTTCTTCATCGCCATCTTCTGCAGCAACAAATGCCTCATATCCGGCTATATATTCGTTTACTAATGTTGTTGTTTGCTCAGCAGCACTCATTAACAAGCCGTTAAGTGCAGCGCTTTGGGAAAATTCGTAACGCCATTCAATACGGTCTTCAAAATCACTGACTATGTCGATCAACGATAGTGCTTCAATGGTCGTGGCTGCTGCGACTTCTGACTCATCGACTTTACCAGCAATGCTCATCAACTTCTGTCGTGCATCTAACAGGTTAGAGGTTGTAAGGCCTTCTGCGTTGATCGGGTAGTTATCAGTTAATAGTTGATGGCAGGTTGGGAATAATGCTTTGGCATCATCTTGAGCATCCATCCGTTGGAGTAATTCGATCAATTTACCACAGCCCCAGTCGCCAACAATGTAGGCTGGAGACGTCAGCCTTTCATTAATCATTTCTTCACTGGTAAGAATGCCTTTGGCAACTTCAATAGCCTGTTTGGCTTCATCATACATACCATAATTAATAAGGTGTGTGGTTAATCCTGGGCTGGTAATTGTTTGCTCTGCAACGGCTCTGAACTGTGTTCGGTAAGCATCTGGTGATAGAGCAATTAAATAGTCTGTTGCGGTTTCAACACTGCCACCCTCAAGTATGATTGATAACCCATGATAATCGTCAATCTCTTCCTGAACCGTTGATTCATACCGATCTAAGAATTCGGAACCTGCTACAATCGCTAAAGCTGGGTTCGGTGTTATGTTAGGGTAAAACAGTTCTAGCGGACCGGCCGCGAGTTGTAATGCATAAGCGACGCCGTTCTCTTTGGTATATTCCGCATACTCATTCGCTGGACGATTATATTCTTCATCGTAAGTTACCTCACCGTGTAGAGAAATTATCCGCGCGATGAGCTCCTTACTTTTAAGCTCTTCGCCTGCACGAACATAGTATTCAAGCGCCCAGCCGTAATAAAATGCTCGTCTATAATAATCAGGGCTTCCGGCATTGGTTTTTGAAGAGGGTAAATACTCATAACCGATATCTTCAATGTACTCGACAAAATGATCAACGGAAGCAACAAATTTAAGTCGATTCGCCTCTGTTTTATCCGCCAAGTATTGTGCTTGCAATGCCTCGACATAATTACGGTTGCTAGTCAGTAAATAGCCATAACTTGTCGTATATTCATCAGATTTTAGTGCTTCTTTAATCAGCTCAAGCGTTGCTAATACATTTTCGGCGCCTAGTTCATTGCCGCTGTCTTGATAATCGCCTAATAGAGAAAGGTAAAATCCACCATCTGAGGTATTGAAGCTACTAAAGCCTTTGTCTGCGACGTAGATATTGTAGACTTTTAATGCCTCATCACGAAGTGTGTCACCTTGGTCAAATAAACCATTGTCATT
This sequence comes from Shewanella japonica, assembly GCF_002075795.1. Taxonomy (NCBI): domain Bacteria; kingdom Pseudomonadati; phylum Pseudomonadota; class Gammaproteobacteria; order Alteromonadales; family Shewanellaceae; genus Shewanella; species Shewanella japonica. The sequence continues at coordinate 4,256,490 of NZ_CP020472.1, read as the reverse complement.
ATAGTCAGATGCAATATCTTTTAATGCTCTGGCTTTGTTGTCTTGATTAATAATATCTTCATTGACAATACGGCTACTTTCGTCAGTAAAGCCTGCATTGGCATAACCGCGGGCTAACGCAAGGTAGGCTGGGTCAGCTAGATTGTCTTGTTCAAGGCTATCAATTAATGCCTGAGACTGCTTAAGATGTGATAATTCGGAAGCGTAGTAATAGTCTTGCTTTTGCTGATTAGTTTCGTAGCTAGGCTTAAGCTCAATAACGGCTGTGAGCATGTCAGAATGCCCATCGGTGACACCTACTGTAAAAGATTTGGCAAATGATAATGGGTCTGCGGTGTAAGTGAATGAGCCCGTTATTGCATCAAGTGTTAATGTTCCTGATTCTGGGGCAGCTTCAATGCTGTAGCTTAGATCGTCATCGTCAGCATCCGTCGCCACAATTTGTCCTTCAGTCACACCATTTGCATTCACAGCGATGCTGCTACTTACAATTACGGGGATGTCATTCACATTGGTGACAGTGAATACCAGATTTGCTGAGGTGGCAACCGTTCCATCACTTGCTTGTACTATTGCGGTGTCTGTACCAAAAAAATCAACTGCTGGCGTATAACTGTAGCTTCCATCAGCACTCAATGAAAGTGACCCATTTTCAGGTGTCTGAGTAATAGAAAAGGTGATTTGATCGCTATTTTCATCAGTGGCGATTAAATTACCATCAAAACTAGTGTCTTCTTGCACAGTTACAGCCAGTGAAGTTGTGTCAAATACTGGTGCAGAGTTTGAGTCTGAAGAGCCTCCACCACATGCTGTTAGTAATGCGGAAACTACAGCAATAGCTAAAGGTGCGATCGGGAATGTATGCTTCGCCATCAGAAAGTCCTATTTATTATCAATTTATATTCGCGGGCATTTTGATACCGCATTGTTACAAATGCAAATCATTCTCATCACGACTTGATACATGTTTTTAGTTTTACGATCACGATCGCAACTATTTGTAAATTTTAGTTTGACAATGTAAATTAATTGAAAGCGTTAAAAATAGATTTTTTCCTATTTAGGATAAAGGTTATGCTATTGATTTATATCTATTATTAATATTATGGTAATCGGTTTAAGCTTTTATTTTGTCTTTGTGGAAATTATCGGTTGTAAGGGTGTTGTTAATTCCTAGGGGGGCTGTTCAATTTGGTTAAGGGGGCAAATTTACCAACATTTACATTTCAATAACTCCAACTGGTTAGTAAAAGAGTTCAAATTGGCACCTCAGAATGAGGAAAGTTGGGGACAAAAGTAGAGGTTATAGCTGGATTAAGTTTACCTGTCATTCTGACTGTCGTGTAATAAGCGGTTGCATTCTTTCTTGTACGCTTATTAATGGTATAATTCGTCTTTTTGTATGCTCCGTTGTTTATAATAAACCACTTTAGAAGAGGTGGATCAGGTTCCCCAAACGGACTGAAAAGTAAGAATAGGCCTGAAAGGCATTTTATTTAAGCTGGTTGTAATCGATAGTTTTTGGTTTAACCAATTGATTTGTAAAAGGTTGAGTTAGTTGTGACAAACAAGAAGTTAAACAGAGCACTCTCTATTGCGCCCATGCTGGATTGGACTGATAGACATTATCGCTATTTTGCTCGGTTGATGTCAGCGAATACCGTGCTGTATACCGAGATGGTCACCACAGGTGCAATTATTCATGGTCAAGGCGATTACTTGGCGTATAACGAAGAAGAGCATCCTGTCGCGCTTCAATTGGGCGGTTCAAATCCAAAAGACTTAGCTACGTGCGCCAAGTTAGCGTTTGAGCGCGGCTATGATGAGATTAACCTCAATGTGGGTTGTCCTTCTGATCGAGTCCAGAATGGCCGTTTTGGTGCCTGCTTAATGGGCGAGCCACAACTTGTGGCTGAGTGTGTTGATGCGATGAAGCAAGTTGCTGATATCCCTGTAACGGTTAAAACTCGAATCGGTATCGATGAGCAAGACAGTTATCAATTTCTCACTGATTTTGTTGATTCGGTAAAAGCGGTTGGCTGCGATACCTTTATTGTGCATGCTCGAAAAGCGTGGTTACAAGGATTAAGCCCAAAAGAGAACCGGGAAATACCGGAACTTAATTATGAGCGTGTGTACCAGTTAAAGCGTGATTATGCCGATTTGAATATCAGTATTAACGGCGGTGTAAAAACCTTAGAAGACTCGTTAACGCACCTAGAGCAATTAGATGGTGTGATGATAGGCCGTGAGGCATATCAGAACCCTTATTTACTCGCTAAGGTTGACCAGATTATCTATGGTGATGATAAACCCGTCATTACCCGTGAGCAGGTTATTGAACAAATGATGCCTTATATTGAGCAACATTTAGCGCAGGGCGGACGGTTAAATCATATCACTCGTCATATGATTGGTTTATTTCAAGGTTTACCTGGCTCAAGAGGATGGCGCAGACATTTAAGTGAGAATGCTCATAAAGCTGGTGCTGGTGTCTCGGTTATTTGGGACGCAGTGGCAAGAATGGAGCTAAGCCGCCCACCTGCTGATGTGACCTTTTATCCTAACAACAACCTTTGATAGTTGTGAATGATTATCTTGCATTGGCATCTAGGCTATTAGTATCGCTAACATGATGCGGCTGTCGAGCTAAATTAACTTTTAAAAGCGTCTTTATAGGGCGCTTTTTTTTGACTGTTATTTGGCTAATTAAGTTTTAGCTAATTTCACTATTTTAGTGGTTAAAAATACTAATAGTTTAAAAAACGCTCAATGCGCTTTTTAGTCGATTAGAAAGTTTTTTAATAAAAAATCTTATAAATCAGGTGTTAAAAAATATTTTAAAACTTGGCACGCAGCTTGTAATAACCATGGTGTACCCAACAAATGAAAAGGAAGACATCATGTTTAACTCAACTACAAATACAACTGGTTCATTATTATCGGCAAACACTAATGCAACTTCATCAGCAAAAAGTGTCATGAAAAAAACAGCTTTGGTTGCACTGCTTGCAACAGCAAGTATGGGAGCACAAGCAAACGATTTGAACAGTGCCGATGTGATTCATGTGTTAGAAACTCGAATCAGTGAAACTGCAACAGAAATGCTGCAAACAGCGAAACAAGAAATTGTATTGTCACTGCATAGTCAAATCGCTGAGCAAGTATTTGCTTTAAATAGCTCACTAGAATTAGCTGAGTCAGCACAGGAAGAAAATGCGGAATCAGTATTAGCCAGTAACGAGGACTAATTCATGGATTTAATGATGATATTTCATTTAGCAGATCCGTTGATTTCACTTCTTCTGCTTCCCGTAATCAGTTTTATTGTGTGTTCACTTTTGATTTGCGGGTTGCAGCGGTACCAATTTAGCCATGTAGATGCTATCTCAGCAGAATTTAACCAAGCTGGTTTAGTAGGAGAAAAAGAATGAACATGTCAGATGTAGAGAACTATTTGAAAGCTAAAAAACGATTAGTGTGCGGCGCATGCCTTTCGGTAGCAAAACAATTCGGTTGGTCTGTCATGTGGACGCGTGTATTAACGTTTATCGTTATCTTTTTAAGTCCAACTGTTGGTCTAATAGGTTACTTTATCGCTGCCATTATCGTAAGTCAGCAACAGTCTCGCTATTAATGTAAGGGACAGTGATGGTCATCACCGCCCCTAGCTGAAATTACTTGCATCGTCAGTTGATTACCAAGCTGGTTTTAGATGAGCCGACTTAATGACCACATTGATTAGCGAGATAAAAATGCTTGGAAGCAGGCTTTCGCTTCATCACTTTTTAACCTTTCACTAAATAACTCAAGCTCAGTAAGCATTTGCTGTTTCACTTCTGCTTGATTGTATCGTAGTAACTTTTTAGATGCTTGCATGGCCAATGGTGGCTTAGCCGCTAATTTTTTAGCTTGGCTTAACACAAAGTTATCTAAATCCGATTGTTCAACCACACGATTAATGATATTGAGCTCATATGCTGTCTCTGCGGTAAAACTTTCGCCTAATAAGAGCAATTCTGCCGCTTTTTGCTGGCCAACAATCAAAGGTAAAAGTAAACTCGAGGCCGCTTCTGGGACTAACGCTAAATTCACAAACGGTAACTGAAATTTAGCACTGTTATCAGCGTAAACGAGATCACAATGTAGCAGCATGGTTGTGCCAATCCCAACAGCTGCTCCAGATACAGCAGCAACAATTGGTTTTTTGAGCGTGAGCAAGCAATGTAAGAATTGTACCGTAGGATGACTGTCGTTTAGCTCGCCGCTGGCAAGGAAATCGGCAATATCATTACCTGATGTGAAACATTTGTCTTCACCACGCAACATAAAGGCACGAATGTCATTGTCGCTCTCACCTTGGATCAGGTATTCTGTAAGCTGTTGGTACATTTTAAGATTAAAGGCATTACGTTTTTCTGGACGATTAAAACTGATAATACGTACGCCTTGATCATCCTTAACCTGAATCTGGCTCATTCGTTGTTTTCCTTATGGACGCGAGTAGGGTGTAAATGGAGTTTAAGACATTGAAAGCAATATTCAAACAACTGTTTAGTTTTTTAGTTTTAACCACGTTTTCTTTTTCGGCTTTTGCTGGAATAATGTTAAGTGATGGTCATGTAAGAGCCATGCCTGCAAGTGTGCCAAATACCGCAGCATACATGACATTAATGAACCATACTGACAAAGCAATCACATTAGTCGCTGTGAATACACCAGTGGCAAAAGAAGCTCAGCTTCATACGTTAATTGAAGAAAATGGCATGGTAAAAATGCGTCAGGTAGAAGGGTTCGAGATCCCGTCTCATGGCACCTTGTCATTACAGGCCTCTGGTGATCATATCATGCTGTTATCACTTACAGAGCCTTTGAAAGTAGGGGATACAGTCCCTTTAGAATTGGTTTTTAAAAATGGCGAACTACTACAAGTTGAACTGACGGTTGAGAAAAAGGCGAGTAATGAATCCCAAGAAAGCCATCATCACCATCATCATTAAGGAGTTGTATTGATGCAAGTAACAAGGAATAAAGTCATTGGCGTAGTCGGGTTTATCTTTTTAATCGGATACGTTATCTCGGTTTGGTGGAGTATCGAGCCTGATATTCTTGAGCCAGAAGTACTGCAAAATGAGCGCGGTGAAGATGTTGTTGGTTATGCGACCACATCGTCATTAATTTCAACCATGGAAACCTTATTGGACAAACCAGGTGGCTGGTTATCCAATGATATTATGCCACCTTCTGTGATGATGGATAATATGCCAGCATTCGAGTTTGGCGCATTAGAGCAATCTCGTGATTTGGCCTTAATTATGCGTAAGGAGTTCAGTCGTTCGCAATCACAATCAACGGCAGATGCAGACTTACTTGCCGCTCATTCAAAACTGAATATTGAGCATACTAGCTGGTTAGTGCCGAGTGCTGAAAGTGAATATCGTGAAGCCATAAAACTATTGAAACTTTATCGCGCTAAAATCAGTGATACTGAAAACAGTAATGCCCAGTTTTATGCCCGTGCAGATAATTTAAACGAGTGGCTTAAAGAAGTGCAAAAGCGTTTAGGCAGTATGTCACAACGTTTATCTGCCAGTGTTGGTCAAGATAGATTGAATACCGATTTAGCTGGTGATACCGCAGCAAGACAATCAACGTCATCAATGGCGAGCTTAGAAATAAAAACAAGCTGGTGGAAAATTGATGATGTGTTGTATGAAAGCCGTGGTTCTGCTTGGGCGTTATTAAACTTTATGAAAGCCATCGAAGTTGATTTTGCCGATGTGCTGGAAAAGAAAAATGCTGAGGTGAGCTTACGTCAGATAATTCGTGAACTCGAAGCAACTCAGCAAACCGTATGGAGCCCAATGGTTTTAAACGGTGATGGATTTGGATTGGTGGCTAACCACTCTCTAGTGATGGCCAACTATATATCGCGTGCAAATGCCGCGGTGATTGATTTAACTAACTTACTCTCTCAGGGATAATGATGAAAAAGACACTTCTTGCCACTGCCTTATTAGGTATGTTGAGCGTTTCTTCTGCTCATGCAGCTACTGTTGTTGGTTTTAAAGTTGGTGGTGATTACTGGGATGCTGATACCAGTGGTTCATTCAACAGCGATGATGGTGTAGCACAAACGTATAACTACGAGTCTAAGTCTCAAGGTAGTTTATGGGTTGCCTTTGAGCATCCAATTCCTTTAGTGCCGAATGTCAAAATTCGTGAAAACCGCCTAGAAGGTAAAGGAAGCCAAATCGATTCAAACTTCATGTTTAATGGTCACCAGTTTGATTCTGATACGACAGTTTTCAATGACTTAAGTAACACTGATTTTGTGCTTTATTACGAAATCTTAGATAACGATTTAGTTGCTTTAGACTTAGGTGCTGCTTACAAACAAATGCACGGCTCTTTACGTGTTCAAGATCCTGGTCATCCAGAAGAAGTTGATGTCGATAGCGGCATCGTTATGGTTTATGCCAGCGCTGAAGTCGGTGTACCAGGACTCGGTTTATATGCATTTGCTGACGTGATGTTAGGTGTTGATGAAACGAGTGTATACGACTACAACGCAGGTCTTGGTTGGAAGTTTGATGGTGTTGCACTTGATACAGCTGTTCGTGTGGGTTACCGCGAATTTAACTTTGACGTTGATGACTTCTCTAGCACAACTCAAAACATGTCATTTAAAGGTGCTTTTGCCGGTGTTGAATTGGCATTCTAATCAGCCTTCAATGTAGGTTGAAACAAGCAAAAAAAACCGCCGATTGGCGGTTTTTTTATGCTTAGCATTTAATCATCACAACATAGATTATTGTGCGATTAAGCCATTATTGATAGCAATGATGTCATCTTCACTCAAGGTACCAGCTGCTTGTTTAAGTGCTAAGATTGAATTGATGTAACCGTATCGCGCATCAGATAACTGACGTTTTGAATCATATAAATCACGTGTACGGTTGAGTACGTCAACAATGGTACGTGTACCTACTTCAAAACCAGCTTGAGTTGCTTTTAATGCACTTTCAGAAGAAATCACTGATTGCTCGTAAGCACGGATTGAACTGATTGATGCACCAACGTTGTTAAAGTTATTGCGCACATCTTTTACAACACCACGATGAACTTGCTCTAGCTTCTCACTAGCTTCAACGTATTGGTACTGCGCTTGTTTAACTTGTGAAGATACTTTAAAGCCTTCAAAAATCGGTACACTTAATGTCACTGCAATGTTGGCATTATCGTAATCGGCACCAGGGCTTTGCTCAAAACCTTTAGTGTAACCCGCACCTAAATTAAGCGATGGCATATGGCCTGCTTTATATAGCTCGATAGTTTTGCTCGCGATATCACGGCCAATACGTTGAGTCATCAAATCAATACTATTGGTTTCAGCCATGGTTAACCACTCTGAAGAGGTGGTTGGGCTTGGTGCACCAGCAGAGAATCGGTTGGTATCAAGGGTATTAATCGATTTATGATCAATACCTGTGATTTCACGTAATGCTTCATAGCTGTTGGCTAATGTGTTTTCTGCAAGAATTTCAGTTGCTGAAGCTAAATCGTATTGAGCTTGCGCTTCATGCACATCAGTAATTGCGGTAAGGCCTACAGCAAAACGTTGTTTAGTTTGCTCAAGCTGACGCTCAATCGCGCGTTTTTCTGCGCCTTGGAATTCATAGTTATCTTTTGCGGTTAATACATCAAAATAAGCAGTCGTTACACGAATAATTAATGATTGTAATGCCGATGCGTAAGCTGAATCAGCTTGCGATGCAGCCATTTCAGCAAGGTCTAAGCCAACCCATGCACTGTGATCGTAAATGACTTGGTTAAGGCTTAAACCACCAGTAAAACCTTCAGGCTTTTCGGTAGGCGAACCTTCTGAATCATTCCATGCTTTAGAGTAACCTACGTTAGCACTGATGGTAGGTAATAAAGGAGCACGGTTTTCTTCAATCGTTTCGTATAATGCATCACGTTGAGATTGTGCTTGCAATACAATTGTATCGCTTGTTAGCGCTTGCTGATAAATTTGGAGCAAATCATCGGCATTAGCTGCAGGTGCAGCAACCGCTAATGTTAGCGCTGCGTATAAAGAACGTATTTTAAATTTCATTTGCTGCCCTTTTAGACATGGCCTCCTAACCTGGAGGAAATATTAACTTTGTTGTGCACAGATTGACTATGTGAGCAAGATCGCTTTGTGTGTTTGTGATCCACTTAAAACTTTGTGCAATCCCGCTATGTATCTAGTGTATATGATAAAAAGACTATCATCTTTAAGCTAAATATCAACTTTCAAGTTGTAACAGACTTTTTTCACCTTACATGGTTAAATACAATACTCAGCTATTGGTATTTTTTATGGTGAATTTTATCTATTTCCTGCTGCTTATAGTATAGGAAACTACCATCGCAATACCAATAATGACTTTAGCAAATATCAAAAATCAACATTGGCTAATATACTCGATAAAATATTTCAAAGGGCTTACAAACTGTAAGAAAAAATATGAAAGATACTGAGATAATAGAACAGTTTAACGCATCTACTGATGTTGAAATAATTTCAACAAAGACCTTATATAAAGGTTTCTTTCAACTGGATGAGTATCGATTTAAGCATAAGTTATTTGCTGGTGGTTGGAGTGAAGAGGTCACCCGAGAGGTTTTTGAGCGTGGGCATGCCGTTGTCGTGTTACCGTATGATCCTATGAGACGACAAGTCGTATTAATTGAACAAATACGCCTTCCTGCATTAGCAACAACTAATTCTGTTTGGCTTCTTGAACTCGTGGCAGGTATGATTGCTGCCGGTGAAGTACCAAGTGAAGTGGCTGAGCGTGAGTTATTAGAAGAAACCGGTTTAACAGCTTCCGAAGTCAATCTTGTAAACAGTTACTTAGCGACTCCGGGTGGTTCATCTGAGCGTTTTCATTTTTATTGGGCTAAAGTTGATGCTTCTAAAGCTAAAGGCATTCATGGTTTAGACTATGAACATGAAGACATAAAAGTACATGTTGTTGATGTTGATGTCGCTATGGAAATGGTTAACTCAGGTCGAATTGATAATGCGTCTACTGTGATTGGTTTGCAGTGGTTAGCACTCAATATAGATAAAATTTAACTGCCTAAGGTCCTGCAAAACAGATTTACCTTAACTATTGCGAAATAGCTATTGATATTGAAAGAGAGAACCCAGTGAGCCAAGTGAGTGAAAAAGAGAAGTATCAGCCTAATGTCAGTGCGTTTTTGGCACTGTGCGGGCGCAACTATGCCTTAATTCTAAAGTGGCTTCCTGAAGATGCCGCTTTAAATACTCCTTGGATTATTGCTGGGCAGTTTGGACAACTCCACGTCACATTACTTGAAAACACTAAGTATACTCAATTAATTGAAATTTCACGCCATTTGCCCAACAGTGATTTCCTTACCACACCTAAAGCTTGTGTGCGAGTCTATCATGATGCTCAATTAGCAGAAGTGTTAACTAGTCAACAGATTTATCGACTGAAAGCAGTGTATGATTATCCAAATGTACATATGCATCAAACGGATGAGAAGTATCAAGTTAATGCATTTCTGGAGGAGTTATTGAAGATTGGGTGTCGTCCTAAAGATATCAGTCTATCAGTACTCTAATACATTGAATTAATTTATGTTGGGATTAATTAGTGCTTAAACAGCCAGTGTCTTATTCAATTGCAGAAACGGATGTCGTGCGACTTATTCAAGTTACTGACCCGCACTTATTTGCAGATCCTGAAGCAAAGTTGTTAGGGGTGAGTACGGCTGCCAGTTTCCAAGCAGTACTAGACACATATTTGGCCTCTCAATATTCTGCTGATTTAGTGTTAGCCACTGGCGATATTAGCCAAGATTACTCTCCACAGTCTTACCAACACTTTTCTAGAGACATCGCTGCGCTCAATATCCCTTGCCATTATTTACCCGGCAATCATGATGATCCACGCTTAATGAGCTTGCATATGCAAGGGCCGCATTTATTTGGCCAGCAACGAGTGTTGGCTGGAAACTGGCAAATATTAATGTTGGACTCTACTGTGCGTGGTAAGCCTGGTGGTTATCTTGCTGAACAAGAATTTGAACTCATTGATGCTGCTATAAAAGCAGAGCCTAATAAGCATGTATTACTTGTGATGCATCATAATCCCATTTTGGTTAATTGCAGTTGGCTTGATCAACACTGTATGGCGAACGGTGAGCAGTTTTTGGAAAGAATGGCCAAGTACCCCCAAGTTAAAGGGCTCCTATGGGGACACGTACACCAGTCTATTGATACAGAGTATCAAGGCGAATTTGGCCCAATGCAATTAATGGTCACCCCCTCAACCTGTATACAATTTAAACCGAAATCCTCTTACTTCGCTTTAGATGGCCTTCAACCTGGCTATCGTTTGCTGGAGCTTGCTAGCAATGGTAGCATTCAGACTCAAGTACATCGGGTAGCGGGCGAAAAATTCTCACCAGACAATGATGCTAGCGGTTATTAAACGTTAACGATTCATGTTGTAACCTGATGTATAAGCGAATGCTATTGCATTTTCAGGTTAATCACAGCGAGAGGAAATATGCTTCTCTATATACATGGATTTAATAGTTCTCCTCAGTCTGACAAAGCAATCGAGACGGCACACTATATACAGCGCTGTTTTCCAGATTTATCATTTATTCAACCTCAACTTCCTTCATCGCCAAAAGCCGCGATGGCCTTGTTATGTGGTATTGTTGAACAAGCAATAAACGAAGGAGAGTCTTTGTGTTTTATTGGGTCCTCATTGGGCGGCTATTTTGCGAGTTATTTAGCTGAAAAATATGGTGGTAAAGCAGTGCTGATTAATCCTGCTGTCACTCCATTTGAGTTATTCGATGAGTTTCTTGGACCGCAATATAACCCTTATACTGATGAGCACTATCAAGTGCTGCCTGAGCATAAAAATGATGTGGCTGAATTCAATACCGAAGTCATTAAACATCCCGACCGTTTTCTAGTATTTTTGCAAACTGGCGATGAAGTGTTAGATTATCGTCAAGCATTAACGAAATATCACTGTTGCGAGCTTCATTTAGAGCCAGGCGGTGACCACAGTTTTATTGGCTATAAAAATCAGCTAGATAAGATTTGTGACTTTTTAAAAATTTCTTAAACAGTTTTTATATTAGCCCCATATGTTGGGCTGATAATTGACCAAATGTGTGGACTATGACCAATCAATACACTTCTGATGCAATCGAGGTTCTTAATGGACTCGACCCAGTAAAACGCCGTCCAGGTATGTACACTGATACCACCCGACCAAACCATTTAGGCCAAGAGGTCATTGATAACAGTGTCGACGAGGCTTTAGCGGGTCATGCTTCTAAAATTGATGTGATTTTGCATACTGACAACTCATTAGAGGTGACCGATGATGGTCGTGGTATGCCTGTCGATATTCACCCAGAAGAAGGGATCCCAGGTGTCGAGTTGATTCTAACGAAGCTTCATGCCGGTGGTAAGTTTTCTAATAAAAACTATCAATTTTCGGGTGGTTTGCATGGTGTTGGTATTTCTGTTGTCAACGCCTTATCAACCCGAGTTGAAATCAGTGTTAGACGTGATGCTCAAGTTTATGAAATGGCATTTGAGAACGGAGAAAAAGTTGAAGACCTCACTGTCACAGGCACTTGTGGTCGCCGTAATACGGGGACCCGTGTTCATTTCTGGCCAGATGCTAGCTATTTTGACTCTGGCAATTTCTCTATTACCAAACTCTTATATCAATTACGTGCAAAGGCAGTACTTTGCCCAGGCTTAAGAATTAAATTCACTAACAAGCAAAATGGTGAAGTGAATGAGTGGTTTTATGAGAGTGGATTAACCGATTATTTGAAAGAAGCGGTTAAAGATTCGGTTCTTTTACCGCAAGAGCCATTTATTGGCAGCTTCACAGGCAAAATTGAAGCTGCTGAATGGGCCATTACTTGGTTACCAGAAGGCGGAGATAGCATTTATGAAAGCTATGTTAACCTTATTCCTACACCTTTAGGTGGTACCCATGTAAATGGCTTTAGACAAGGTTTATTAGAATCAATGCGTGAATTCTGTGAATTCAGGAACCTTGTCCCGCGTGGGCTTAAATTATCTCCTGAAGACATTTGGGATAAAGCGTCTTTTATTTTATCGATAAAGATGCAAGACCCACAATTTTCAGGGCAAACAAAAGAGAAACTATCGAGCCGTCAAAGCTCGGCATTTGTTTCTGGGATTGTTCGTGATGCGTTTGCATTATGGTTGAACTCGAATACTGAGCAAGCTGAGTTACTCGCTGAGTTGTGTATTAGCAATGCCCAGCGCCGCTTAAAAGCAGCCAAAAAAGTCGCTCGTAAAAAAGTCACTTCAGGCCCAGCGTTGCCGGGTAAGTTGACCGACTGTAGTGGCCAAGACCCAATGCGTGGTGAGTTATTCCTAGTGGAGGGTGATTCGGCAGGCGGTAGTGCAAAACAGGCTCGAGACAGAGAGTTTCAAGCTATCATGCCGCTACGAGGTAAGATCTTAAATACCTGGGAAGTAGATGCTTCGCAAGTATTAGCGTCACAAGAAGTACATGATATATCAGTTGCAATTGGCTGTGATCCTGACAGTGAGGATATTTCTGAGTTACGTTACGGTAAGATTTGTATTCTTGCGGATGCGGATTCTGATGGACTTCACATTGCGACTTTGTTGTGTGCGTTATTTATGAAGCATTACCGAGTTCTTGTTGAGAAAGGTCATGTTTATATTGCTATGCCGCCATTATTCCGTATCGATTTAGGCAAAGAAGTCTTTTATGCCTTAGATGAAGACGAAAAAAACGGTATATTAGACAGAATTGTTGCAGAAAAGAAAAAAGGCAAAGTCCAAGTGACTCGCTTTAAAGGTCTGGGTGAAATGAATCCGTTGCAATTAAGAGAAACAACAATGGATCCGAATACTCGCCGTCTTGTGCAACTCACAATTGATGATAGTGAAGACACCATGGCATTAATGGATATGTTACTTGCTAAGAAACGTTCGCCAGACCGTAAAGTTTGGTTAGAGTCGAAGGGTGACTTAGCAGAGCTATAAGCCAACAAGGATTATGTTAGCTAATTGATGCGGCGCTAAAATAGGGCAAAAGAATAAATATAATGTCGAAAATAATAATTAAAATGGATACAAAGTTGGTGTCAAATGCGCTGAAAATGATATCAGTGTTCGCATTGGCTCAATTTGCTGCAGCAAAAGCTTTTGCTGCCGATCCTATGATGATTACTGTTACCAAAGGATTTGGACTCACTTTATATGCTTCTGATTTAGGAGACGCTAAACAGATGGCAATTGGCAGCCAAGGCACGTTATTTGTTGGCTCTAAAAAGAGTGGCACTATCTATGCCTTGGTCGATTCAGATAATGACGGTCAGGTGAATAAGCGATATTTAATCGGTAAAGGGTTAGAGTATCCTGAAGCCATTGCTTTTCATCAGGGCGATTTGTATGTTGCCGATGAAGATCGCATCCTTCGATACCCAGATATTGAGAATCGATTGCGCCGACCTGGACGCCCTAAGGAAGTGTACTCGGGTCTACCGAGTGTAGAGCGTAAACATGCTCGTGGTATGAAATTTGGTCCTGACGGTCGCCTTTACATCTCAATCGGCTCTCCGTGTAACGTCTGTGAAGCGCCAGCTCCTTTTGGCAGTATGCTTGCCATCGACCTTGATTCTGGCGATACAGAACAAGTTGCTTCTGGCTTACGTCGAGTTATCGGTTTTGATTGGGCACCGAGTACCAAACAATTATGGTTTGCTGATCAAGGCCGAAATTGGATGGGCGACAATATGCCGGCCGATGAGATTAACCGCATCGATGTTAAAGGTAGCCACTTTGGCTTTCCTTATGTACATGGAACCGATGTCGCTGAACCTGCCTTTAAAAAGCCTGATAACTTAAACGTAACAACGCCAGAGTTTGAACTCCCAGCACATGTTAAGCCAACCAGCTTACTTTTTTATTCAGGCAAGTTATTTCCTGAGCGTTACCATAACCAACTTTTTGTTGCCGAAAATGGCTCTTGGAATCGCTCAAGTAAGATTGGCTATCAGGTTGTGATGCTAACTCTTGATGACGACCAAGTTATTAAGCGTGAAAGAGTGGTAAGCTTTTTAGACGGAGAATTTCCCGTCGCTAGACCTTATGACCTGATTAATGCGCCTGATGGTGCAATGTTCATCTCTGATGACTTAAAGGGCAATATTTATCGCTTATTTTATAAAGCGACAGAACAATCACAGGATACGAAATAATGAGTGATGCGATTGAATTAAGCCTCGATGGTGTAGAGCAAATGCCTCTGCGCCGCTTTACTGAAGAGGCTTATTTAAACTATTCAATGTACGTGATCATGGATCGCGCTTTGCCGCATATTGGCGATGGTTTAAAACCGGTTCAACGTCGTATTATCTATGCCATGAGCGAGTTAGGATTATCCGCTCAATCTAAACATAAGAAATCAGCCCGTACAGTCGGCGATGTGTTAGGTAAATATCACCCACATGGTGATAGTGCATGTTATGAAGCAATGGTGTTAATGGCACAACCATTCTCCTATCGCTATCCGTTAGTTGACGGTCAAGGAAACTGGGGTGCACCGGACGATCCTAAATCATTTGCTGCAATGCGTTATACCGAAGCAAAACTGTCAAAGTTTTCGGAAGTGCTATTATCAGAGTTAGGTCAAGGTACGGTTGATTGGGGTGTTAACTTTGATGGCACAATGAAAGAGCCTAAGTCACTACCCGCTCGTTTACCTCATATCTTATTAAACGGTATCACGGGTATTGCAGTAGGTATGGCAACCGATATTCCGCCACATAATGCCAGAGAGTTAGTTTCGGCTTGTGTGGAGTTACTGGAAAATCCTAAGGCTGATTTAGCGCGCTTAATGGAGTTTGTTCCGGGACCTGATTACCCAACCTATGCAGAAATCATCACACCAAGTAAAGATATTGCCAAAATCTATGAAACCGGTCGTGGCTCTATTAAAATGCGCGCAGTATACGATAATGATAACGGTGAAATCGTTATCAGTGCACTACCTCATCAAGCTGGCAGTGGTAAGATTCTAGAACAAATTGCGAATCAAATGCAGGCTAAAAAGCTGCCTATGGTTGCGGATTTACGAGATGAATCAGATCATGAAAACCCGGTAAGGTTAGTGATTGTTCCTCGCTCAAATCGAGTTGATTGTGATCAGTTGATGGCGCATTTATTTGCTACTACCGATCTTGAGAAAAGCTTCCGAGTTAACTTGAATGTACTGGGTCTTGATGGCCGTCCAAAAGTGAAAGGCTTAAAAGAGCTATTAACTGAGTGGTTAACCTATCGTATTTCGACAGTCACTCGTCGCTTGCAATTCAGGCTCGATAAAGTACTCGCTCGACTACATATTCTTGATGCATTAATGATTGCGTTTTTGAATATCGATGAAGTCATCGAGATTATTCGTTTTCATGATGAACCCAAAGCGGAGTTAATGTCTCGCTTTGCGTTATCAGAAAAGCAAGCTGAAGCCATTTTAGATTTAAAACTTCGCCATCTAGCTAAGCTTGAAGAATTTAAAATTAAAGCTGAACAAGAAGAGTTGGCTGCTGAGCGTGACAAACTAGAGTTAATTTTAGGATCTGAGCGACGTTTAAAAACATTAGTTAAAAAAGAACTGATTCAAGACGGTGAAACGTTTGGTGATGATAGACGTTCACCTATCATTGAGCGTATAGAATCTAAAGCATTAACAGAGCAAGAATTGACGCCTGCTGAGTCTGTGACTGTTGTGTTATCTGAAAAAGGCTGGGTGCGTTGCGCTAAAGGTCACGATGTCGACGGTGAAGCACTCAATTACAAATCAGGTGATGCATTCTTATGCAGTGCGAGCGGTAAGAGTAACCAACCGAGCGTATTCATTGATTCGACTGGGCGGGCTTTTGCTACAGATACTCATACTTTACCTTCTGCGAGAAGTCAGGGTGAGCCAATTACCACTCGATTTAATTTATCGCCAGGTGCAGTTATGCGTCATGTACTACTTGGTACTGACTCGCAATGTTATTTATTAGCTAGTGATGCCGGTTATGGCTTTATTGGTTCGTATGCAGACATGGTAAGCCGAAATAAAGCCGGTAAAGCTTTGTTAAGTCTCCCAGCAAATGCGCAATCGTTAATGCCTAAACTTGTTAATAAAGGCGTAACACAGTCTATTATTGCAATTACCAATGAAGGCAGAATGCTGATATTTGATGTGGATGCTTTACCGCAATTATCGAAAGGTAAAGGTAATAAAATTATAGGTATTCCGACGGATCGTGCGAAGAGCCGTGAAGAGTTACTCATCCATTTAGATATTATCCCTGAAGATGCCTCAGTGACCTTGTGGGCTGGTAAACGTAAGTTGACCTTGAAACCATCTGATCTTGAGCATTACCGCGGTGAAGGAGGCCGTCGAGGCGCTAAATTACCTAGAGGTCTTCAACGCGTTGATAGTGTGCAAATCGAGTTAGGTAACCAAGCAACTGAAACAGAAGTTGAAACGACTGAGTAAGACTATAAGCTCAATGATAGAGAATCATTGAGCGACTTTCTCGAGATAAAAAAATGCAGCCATTAGGCTGCATTTTTTTATGAATTTGATTGATATGAAATCTGCTGGAATAAGGTAGGGTTAGACCTTATGCAACTTCGTAGAAGTTTGGTTCAACATCCACTTGAGCTTTAATGATGTTAGTTGCCATACGCGAACATTTACCACATTGATCAGCCACACCTAAGCGCTTTTTAACGTCAGCTAAAGAGCTGTCGCCATGCTTGCTGACTGCTTCTCTAATTTGGGTATCAGTAATGCCGTGACAAAGACAAACGTACATAAAGCCTCTTCATTTATTCTGATTGCGTGTCTTTTGCTTTATTGCAAAAGGTTTTTCGCTTAATTAACTATAACGCAATTGTAAATGAAAACAGTTCTCATTGCTAATAACTTTTTTAACTAAATAAGTTTGAGGAGTAAAAGTAATGGTTATTACAAACTGTTAAATAGCTCACAAACTCAGTGATAACGCGAGTTGTGAAATAGTTTAAGGTGCCGTATGCAAACTGTAGTAAACCGTTAAGCAACTCAAAGTGGGAACTTACAAAAAGTAGGTTTAGCACTTTAGGTGAATATTCGGTCTCATTATGTGGTCACAAACAAGGCTTTGAAGCTGAAAGTATCAGCATTAACTAATAACCTTTTATAAAGTCGACTTGATGTTTTAGCGGGTGCTGTTGTCGCCACAAACGATAGTTATCAGCGAAGACCTCGACCACTTGCTCAGGGAAACTTGGCGCAGCGATATGTGGGGTGATTATGGCATTAGGACATTGCCAAATGGGGTGCTCACTGCTTAATGGTTCTTGATTAAAGACATCAAGTACCGCATGTTGTTTGGGTTGTTGTTTGAGCTGTTTTGCAAGAGCATCAAGGTCAAGCACATTACCCCTTCCTAAGTTAAAGAGCACAGATTCTGGAGGTAGCAGGGCTAGCATGTCGGCATTTAATAAATTCTCTGTATCTAGCGTGCTAGGTAAGATGCTCGCTATAGCTTGTGCCTTGGGTAAATAAGTTGCAAGCTGCTCGATAGTATCAATATGATCAAAATAGGGTTTACTGACGGCACTTTTACTTAGGCCTGTTACTGTCATTCCAAAATGTTTGGCTGTTTGTGCAATATGCTGCGCAATGGAGCCAGTGCCTAATAACAGTAAATGTTGACCCTGTAAGGTTCGGAAATTACCTGGAGCCCATTGTTGTTGTTGCTGTTGTTGTTTATATTTTGCATGTTCACGCTGATGAGCTAATAGGTAGCCAAATAAATACTCGCTCATTAGCGGTCCGAAAATACCTTTAATGTTCGTGAGAGCATAATCGCGGCGTTGCCTTGAGCCAGTGAGTTTATCAACTCCAGCAAAAGTCGATTGCATCCACTTGAGTTCAGAACCTAAATTGAGCAGTGGGGCTGCCAGTTGAGGCTCAGCAAACCAGATATCGGCTTCACAAATACTGCTTGGATCATCTCCTAGAATGGTTAACTCAGGTAATTGGCAATGCGACAGCAGTTGACGGTATTTATCATTGTCTTGAGTTAGCAGTAGAAGTTTGTGTGCCATATGGTTTCCCAGTACGTTTTTATTGACATAAATTGAGGTTGTTTAATGAATCAAATCATAGCATTTCTAGCTAAAATTGGTGCAATGCTTCACCCTTGGATGAGTGAAATTGCCACTGCACTTGTGGCGTGTGCGATTGTTATCTTTGCGACCGACATCAATCGTATATTACGAAAATCGTTAGTCGGCAGTGGCTTTTTTGTTCGCACGAGTGCATTTGTTATGATCAATGCTTTTGGCTACGGTTTGGTTATTGTTAGTATTAGTCCTTGGCTCGCAGGCCAACTCCGTAGCATGCCTTCGCAATGGATGCTGTTACTGGTCATAGGTATCTTTTTCGCTATTGGTGCTTGGGCGCAGCGAAATAGGCAAGTGTGAGCCTTAACTCTAAATACTAATCCCTAAACCCTAAATATTAAATAAGCACTCATAACCCATACGCTAACTTATCCAAACCAATGTTGATGATCTTCATTAGCATTTTGACTCAAAAGTGCATCAGCGGCTTTATCGGGGAAGTTGCTGAAAATACCATCAACGCCTAAGGCTTTTAATGCCTGGATGTCTTCAGGGACATCAACCGTGTATACGTATATTTTAGCCCCTCGTTGATGTGCATCTTTCACCATTTCATGAGTAACAAAATGAATATCCACATGAATGGAGTAGGCGCCTAACTGTGTAACGGATTCCGCATAATTGAGCGGGACACCAGAGAGAATTGGGGCGACTCTTGCCTCTGGAAGATGTTGTTTTACTTGCGCTAAGTACGGTTGATTGAACGATGAAATGAGTAATTGCGCTTGAGTAAAGTTTAACTGGCTAATAAGTGAAGGGTACATTTCAATTACTGGCATAGCGGTGTGATAGCCTTTAAGCTCGATATTGACGATACATCGACCATTTATCAGGCTCATCACTTGCCAAAATGTCGGAATTGAATGTTGCTTTATCTTGGCTTTATTGATGGTCTCTTTGCGACTTAGATGAACTAAACCTTTGCCGGAAGTTTTGTTTTCAAGGCGTCTATCATGAAAAACATAAAGCTCACCTTCAACGTTATATACGTCTAATTCAATGGCTTGCACATTTAGTTGTAATGCTTTTTCCATTGCTGCTAAGGTGTTTTCTACTTCATAACCGCTAGCGCCGCGGTGGGCAAAAATTAGCATTGAGTTAACCTTTAATTATCTGATTAATATCACGAGGTTGGCCATTATTGATATGGATTTCCATCTGTGGATACGCCAACTCTACTTGGTTTTCTTTTAGCTTCTTACAAATGCGTTTATGCAGACTGTGTCGAAGAGGCCAGCGATCATTCATGTCCTTAGCATAAGATCTGACTTCATAATCTTGGGTGTGTTGGCCGAATCCCGCAAACCAGACTTCAGGCTCAGGGAAGCTAAGGGACAATTCTGACTCACGTACCGCTTGATGTAATAACGCTTCAACCTTTGATGGATCAGCGTCTCGCTGTACTGACACACTGACGATTACACGGGTTATAGGATCTGAAAGTGACCAATTGACTAATTGCTCTGTGATAAATGCCTTATTGGGCACAATAATTTCTTTTCTATCCCAGTCAACAATAGTGGTAGCACGTATTTCAATTTTACTGACGGTACCCGTTAAGTCACGAATCGTAACGGTATCGCCAATTCGGAT
Source organism: Shewanella japonica (assembly GCF_002075795.1). Lineage (NCBI taxonomy): Bacteria > Pseudomonadati > Pseudomonadota > Gammaproteobacteria > Alteromonadales > Shewanellaceae > Shewanella > Shewanella japonica. The sequence continues at coordinate 4,236,596 of NZ_CP020472.1, read as the reverse complement.
TGGTTTTTCAAATAAAATAATTAAGCCAGAAATAAAGTTGGCAAAAATCTCTTGTAATCCGAAGCCTAAACCAACCGATAATGCCGCGACAAGCCACTGTAGTTTTGACCATTCAACACCGATGGTAGAAAAACCAACCAGAAGGCCAATAAACACCACAAGGTAGCTGCTGACAGTGGTGATTGCAAAGCCAGTGCCTGGTGTTAACTCTAAACGCTGCAGAATCGTTAGCTCTAATAAGCCGGGCAGGTTTTTGGCTATCATGGCCGAAAAACCAACAATAATGAACGAGAAGAATATCGACTTCAGTGTAATGGGGACTTGTTGTTCAATGCCATTGACTACGGAATGAGTATTCCACAGGGTTATCCCATCTAAGAATGAAAATAATGCAGTATGAGTTTGTGAAATTAAGCCTAATAGGCTGCCAAAAAATGCCAAAATTAATAATGAACGAACCAAGCCTAAGGATTGGCTTGCAATGGTTTCTAAATCAACAATTGGCTCTTCGTAATTTTCATTAGCGTCTGCTGCATGATTGAGTTCACCACGTTCTCGTTGGGCGAGACGCTCAGCACGGCGAGCTTTAGCACGGTCAAAAGCAATTAATCGACGCTCAATTAACATCCAGCGTTTGATTAATTGATAAAGCAGTAAAAATCCAAGCCCTAACAGCAATGACAACTGCACTTGCAGTAACACTTGGAACGCACTGAAGTAATAACCAACGGTAGCTAGCACCACACATCCGCAAGGCACGATAATTAAAAATGCCCACATGAGCTTATTTAGCAGCTTCATGTTTTTACCGTCATTTGCGCTTTCACGATAGTCAGTGATAAATGCGTACAAGTCTCGGTAGAGCACCAATAACGTAATGGTAAAGAGTAAAAAGGCGCCGCGACCAATGCTATTGCGGATTAACGAAGTATCTATGGCCTCAGTAAAGCCCATAATGCCGATAAGTGGCCAGCTGATAAGAATAAAGCGTAAGACTTTTTCTTGCATACGCCTGACAAGGGGTTGTGGTCGTCTAAAGTGACTGATCATAATCCCGTTATCTAATGACAATAGGGCGAAGAAACGATAGACCCAGTAACTACAACCGATAGACAGTACACCCACACCAATGGCGTGGACAAAGTTTAACTCTGATGAGAATAAAATAAGGCCTGCAAGCAATAAAGGCAGCGGCTTTAATAATGAATAAACTAAAGATAAAACTAATGTTTTAGCGGTATAGATAAACTTATCTTGAGTTACATTACCAACATATTGTCCATAGCGTTCCATTGTTTGGTTAAACTTGGGGGTTAGTAAATCTTGAGCCATTAGACATAAGATCAAGATGATGACCCACCACGCCCAGTAAATATTTTGCGATTGCCAAGCCTGTTTTAACTTTTCTCTTTGTTGTGCTTGTGTCATCCACACCGTGGCATTTTTTAAATCAATCAGCCATAAACCACTAATACCTGCCGCATTAGGTACCCAAAATAAATGTTCATTTAGGGTGTTTTTAAGCTCTAAATATATTTGGTTGAGCTGCTCATAACTATTTCGCAGTTTAGCTTGTTCATTTAGGTAAACATCATAATTTTGTACCAGTTCTTCTATTAAACTTTGCTGTGATTCCAATAGCTTAATTTGGGTGTTATTTAAAAAATCTTGATTACTGAGCTGCTGTTTGTTTAAGGCTTTTTGCTGCTCAGCTTGATAACGCTTTAGTCTAGAGTCGGCGACTTCGGCCAGCAAGGCATCTTGACTCGGAGGTTTTGGGAGTGATTGCAACATCTGCAAAAAGCGGTCACCAAAGGCGGAATTCGTTTCAACCCACGTAATTTGCTCTTCGACATTTGCGAGCTGTAATGCATGGGTTTGGTATTGTCTTTCGGTTTTTTCTTGCAAGCTAATAACGGCGCTTATGCTATCTGTGATACGGATAAGCTCCTGAGCATATTGCTGGTTTTTATTACTGATTTCTTGCGAAACAACATCGGCAAGCTGCTGCTCATCGATGATGTTATTCGCAATGGTATTTGCTGCTTGTTGTTGGCGGTGACGACTATTTTGTTTATTGAGCGCTTCAATCAGTTTTTCTTGCTGAGCATGCTCAATGCGCAGTAATTGCAGCTGCAATTGCGCGATTTGCTTTTGTTTAGGGCTGCTTGCATGCTCGGCTGATAAAGTTGCTATGTGTTGTTCTAATAATTGACCTTGCAACACATGTAATTGACCTAATGGGGTATCAACTGGTGCTAATTGAGTGCGCTTGAACTGATTAAGCGCATCTTTAGCCTGACGAATTAAGCTAGGTAATTGTTGCTGTCTTTTACTTAAGCTGAGTAATTGTTTACTGAGTTCATTTTCGGATTGTTTTTGCTCAGACAAATGATAATAAGCCATCGATGCTTGCTGGCTAATGTCAATTTTACTATCAACGAATACTTCGGGCGCTGGTTGATTGATTTGAGCAGTTAATTGCTCAAGGGTTGTCTCACTATTTTGTTCAAGTTCAAGATAGCTTTGTTCTTCATCATTCAGTTTTTCGATGCTGGCTTTAACATTATCGATTTGAGTTGGAATGTCGATGACTTGATTAGAATTATTACCTTGGGAAAAGCCCAAGCGTTTATCAAGCTGCAACGGAGAATTTGCAGAAGCAAAGAAAGTACAAAAGCAAAGTAGAAAAACCGCAATACGAAACATAGAAAAGAGATTGCTTGTGAGAGACTAATACAATGGTAACAAAAACCTGAGTTTACGCTTTATTTTTTTTGTTATTTTGCAGAGTTTCGAAGATTGCTGTGAGCAAGATAATCATTCCGCCAATCACTGTATTGATATTCACTTTTTCATTGAGCAATATGATGGCTAACAAGGTGCCATAAAAGGGCTGTAGGCATGAGACTAGCCCAGCAGTTTTAGCACTTAGACTTCGCAGTGATGATGCAAATAATGCGTGTGGGGCAGCAGTAAAAAACACCCCTAGGACGACAATAGATAACCAAATATCTGCACTAATTGATGTGATATCGGTTTCTAACCATGGTGCAAGTATAATGACGGCAATCAAGGTTTGATAAAACATGGCTTGGGGGCCGCTATAGCGAGAGAAATATTGTTTATGGCAAATATTACGAGCTGTAAACAAGGCAGCAGAGATAATCCCTAAAGCAATACCGAAGGTAACATCGTTTTCTAAATTGGGCTCTGGTATAAGCATGATTACGCCAGTTAAAACAGCGATGCCAGAGAGAACATCAACCTTACGTAATCTACTTTGACTAAAAATTGGCTCGACAAGGACTGTCATCACCGGATAGGTGAAAAAAGCAATCATCCCGATTGAGACGGAAGCTAGCTGCATTGAGGCAAAATAAGTGACCCAGTGTAGGCTAACTAATACGCCAAGCCCTAAGGCAATAAAATAATCCTGAACATGCGAAAGCAACAAACGTTGTTGGTTAACTTTTACAATCGCAGCCAATACAAAAAAAGCGATGGCGCAGCGAAGCACGGTAATATCGAGGGCACTTAAAGGAATGATTTTAGAAAATAACGCCGTGCCACCAAAAAGTAACACGGCTATATGCAACTGCATGAGTCCGCTTTGAGTTGAATGAGCGGTCATTGATGTTCCACTCATTTCGGGGCCTTTTACAGTCACTAAGTGCTGATTCGCTTACTTGAGGTGTGCGAAAGCTTGTCCCATACGGGTTGTTTCGGTTGGCTCAACACCTTCAGCAAAGGTATCAATGGCATCTTGACCAAACAACATGACCACAGTTGAACCTAATTTGAAGCGACCCATTTCAGCACCTTTTTCAAGTATTAATGATTCAGGTCCTTCAGTTGGGTAATCCCATGTAAATACTTGCTTGCCGCATGGTGGGGTAACAGTACCTGCCCAAATGGTTTCAATACTGGCCACAATTGTTGCGCCAACTAGCACCATTGCTAATGGACCTACTTCAGTTTCAAAAATAGCGACGACACGTTCGTTGCGAGCAAACAGCCCAGGTACATTTTGCGCTGTTAATGGGTTTACTGAAAACAACTCACCAGGAATGTAAGTCATTTTAGATAAAGTGCCAGTCATTGGCATATGGATTCGGTGGTAATCCTTTGGTGCAAGGTAAATCGTCGCAAAGTCACCACCAGTAAAACGTTCAGCATCTTTTTGCTGACCACCTAATAGAGCAAGTGTGGTGTAATCATGGTTTTTAGCTTGGACAATTTTTCCAGCTTCAATTGGACCACATTGACTTACGGCACCGTCAACAGGGTGCGCGATGATTTTGTCATCTGCAACGATTGGGCGTAAACCAGGTTTTAATGCGCGAGTGAAAAAGGCATTGAAAGTTTTGTATGCTTCAGGCTCACTTTCTGCAGCTTCTGACATATCAATCTTATATTGTTTGATAAACCATTTGATACCAGCGGTGGTAATTGCTCCCGCTTCAGCGGCTGCAAGTTTACCCACTAAACGTGATAGTAAATGTTTAGGTAAGATATATTGCAAAGCAATTTTAACAGAATCCAATTGAATACCCTTATTAGTTAGTTTTATCTTGAGTGTAAATAGTCATTTTCAGCAATACTGAATTAAAGATCGTCAGCTCTAAAGTGTCTGGCGTGACGTTGCTCGTCAAGGCTAGCAATGATTCGATGATAGTTATTAAATCTATCTTCGGTTATTTTCCCATCTGCTAAGGCGGCTTGCAAGGCGCAGCCGGGATCATTACCGTGTTTACAATCGCGAAACTTGCAAGTACCGATAAAATCTCTGAATTCAACAAAGCACCAGCCAACACGTGGAGCAGGCAAATGCCACAAGGCAAATTCACGTACACCGGGTGAGTCGATTAAGTCTCCACCACTTTCAAAATGTAATAATTTTGCGGTAGTAGTAGTGTGTTGACCAAGGCCGGAATTGTCTGAAACATCACCTACTTGTAGATCAGCATCTGGCATCAAGGCATTAATAAGGGATGATTTCCCTACGCCTGATTGACCTGCAAACACACTGATTTTATCAGACAGAAGGGATTTAATTTGCTCGACCCCTTCACCTGTATGACTGCTCACCATGTAGACTGGATAACCAATTTGCCGATATCGCTCAAGAGCCAGTTCGACTTCTTCTCGGTTATCATCATTTAATAAATCCATTTTATTAAGAATGATGACAGGTGGAATTTCAGTGTCTTCTGCGGCAACTAAATAGCGGTCGATAATTTGAGTCGTAAAACTCGGCAATATTGAAGAAACAATCAGTATTTGATCAATGTTGGCCGCGATGATTTTTACGCCGTCATATAAATCCGGGCGAGTTAATGAAGATGTGCGCGGATGAACCGCTTCAACAATGCCACCAATACCACGATCGGTTTCTGTCGCAAGACGCACCAGTACCTTGTCACCTGTCACTAGACTGGTGATGTTTCGGCGAAGGTTACAACGGGCGACGATGCCATCTTCAGTTTCAATATCTGCATGTTGACCAAAACGGGAAATTACGATTCCCTGCTGTTCTGGCCCAAGTGGACTATCCTGTAAATCATTAGCCGTATCAGGTTTGTCTTTACGCTTAAGGCGTTTACTTTGATTGTCGCGCATTCGGCGCTTTTGACTTTGGCTTAGCGGTTTCTTTTTACTCACAGGCGAATCTTCATTAATTAGGTGTTTTTTTGTCGTATAAAAAAACAGTATGATACACCCTCTTTAATAAAAAAGCCTGAATTTAGGGCTTTTGACAGAATAAGGCAGATATTATGGCTGTAAACTCGAGTAATCTGATTTGGGTTGATTTAGAAATGACGGGTTTAGAGCCCAGTGTCGATCGAATTATTGAAATTGCGACGATAGTGACAGATCAAGAATTGAATATAATTGCCCAAGGCCCAGTGATGGCAGTTCATCAATCTGATGACGTGCTTAATGGCATGGATGATTGGAATCAAAAGCATCATGGTGAATCCGGATTGATTGAACGTGTTAAAAACAGTCAATATTCTGAAGAAGATGTAATTAAAGCCACGATTGAGTTTTTAGAGCAATATGTTCCGAAAGGCGCGTCGCCTATGTGTGGTAACAGCATTGGTCAAGATCGCCGTTTCTTAAATAAATACATGCCTGAATTAGAGGATTTCTTCCATTATCGCAATATCGATGTGAGCACAATTAAAGAGCTGACTAATCGTTGGAAGCCTGAAGTAATGAAAGGCTTTAGTAAGAAGAATACCCATCAAGCATTGGAAGATATCAAGGAATCCATTGCTGAATTGCAGTTTTATCGCCAAGAAGTATTTAAAATTTAAGCAAACGAACTTTTTTTTAAATTAGGGGTTGCAGTGTAGTGAATATTACATATAATGCGGCCTCAACTTTTTACAGCAAGATTCATTGCTGAATGAAGTTGAAGATTGAAAATTGCAGCACCAAGATGCGACATTAGCTCAGTTGGTAGAGCGATACCTTGCCAAGGTATAGGTCATCAGTTCGAACCTGATATGTCGCTCCAATTTTCAATATAAAATTTGAAATGCGACATAAGCTCAGTTGGCTTTGGTTTAAACGATACCTTGCCAAATGTGTTGATGACGCAACAAGATGCGACATTAGCTCAGTTGGTAGAGCGATACCTTGCCAAGGTATAGGTCATCAGTTCGAACCTGATATGTCGCTCCAAATTTTAAAAATTGAAATATAGATGCGATATTAGCTCAGTTGGCTCTGGTTCAAACGATACCTTACCAAATGTGTTGATAACGTAACAAGATGCGACATTAGCTCAGTTGGTAGAGCGATACCTTGCCAAGGTATAGGTCATCAGTTCGAACCTGATATGTCGCTCCAATTTCAATAGCAAGTTTTGTAAGGCGACATTAGCTCAGTTGGTAGAGCGATACCTTGCCAAGGTATAGGTCATCAGTTCGAACCTGATATGTCGCTCCAAACTTCCCCCATCTGTGTATTTCCAGCAATTTATTCCAAGTAAAGTTTCCAAGCACAATGTCCAAATAAAAATAGCTCAGTTGCGCTTTTAGCGTGGTGATACCTTTTTTGTTGCCAAGGTATAGGTCATCAGTTCGAACCACTCTTTTTGAACATATTAGGTCGCTTCAAACTTCCCCCATCTGTTTATTCCAAGCAATCTATTTCAGGTAAAGTTTCCAAGTAAAATGTCCAAATAGAAAATAGTTCTGTTGTGCTTTTAGCGTGGTGATACCTTCTTGTTGCCAAGGTATAGGTCATCAGTTCGAACCACTCTTTTTGAAAACATTAAGTCGCTCCAAACTTCCCCCCATCTGTGTATTTCAAGCTATCTATTCCAAGCAATCTATTTCAGGTAAAGTTTCCAAGTAAAATGTCCAAATAGAAAATAGTTCTGTTGTGCTTTTAGCATAGAGATACCTTTTTTGTTGCCAAGGTATAGGTCATCAGTTCGAACCACTCTTTTTGAAAACATTAGGTCGCTCCAAACTTTCCCCATCTGTATATTCCAAGCAATCTATTCTAGGTAAAGTTTCCAAGCACAATGTCCAAATAAAAATAGCTCAGTTGCGCTTTTAGCGTGGTGATACCTTCTTGTTGCCAAGGTATAGGTCATCAGTTCGAACCACTCTTTTTGAAAACATTAAGTCGCTCCAAACTTCCCCCAGATGTGTATTTCAAGCTATCTATTCCAAGCTATCTATTCTAGGTAAAGTTTCCAAGTAAAATGTCCAAATAAAAATAGCTCAGTTGCGCTTTTAGCATAGTGATACCTTCTTGTTGCCAAGGTATAAGTCATCAGTTCGAACGACTCTTTTTGAACATATTAGGTCGCACTAAAACTTCCCTTCGTAAAAATTCCAGTGCTTATCTCCAAACAAAAATGAATTAATGCTTTAACCTGTAAAGTGATCGCTATTTGATTGATGCAACATCAAGCCTTTTTTAGACGTAAATAGCGCATTTATGCCACCTGTTTGGTCACCTGTTTGATAGTGCCTCATATTTAGCAGAGACACTTTGTTTATTTGTATTGTCTAATTTACCTGTCTTTTATATGTAAAATATGAGCTTGCTCAAGTATTCCTTTTTTATTTTCAACCATAATAAATACAAGCTTTTACAAATTAATTCTAAAAACTGCTGACAGAGCAGTTATGAGTGGAGTGTTTATTATGCGTATCCAACAACTAAGTGAGTTGCTTGATTTTATAGCTAAATCACGCTTAGACATGAAACAACTTTATGGCCAATTGCATCGTAATGCAGACTCGACTCGAGTGAAAATGATGTTGGAATATCTTCAGCAGCATCAACAGCATGTTCATGACAGTATTGAAAATTATATCGATGAAGCGCCAAGCCGCATGTTAGATACATGGTATAAAGATATTACATTCGAAGACTTCAAAAAACGTTGTAACGAATCATTACTACCAGCAAATATGACTGAAGATGATGTGTTGGAGCTTCATTTAGATCTTGAAAACCGTCTAATCGCATTATTGGAAAAAACGGCAAATAGCACTGCCGTAACCGAAATTAAAGAAGCTTTACTTGATTTGGTTAGAGTTGAGCAAACTCAGCAAAAAAGATTAGTGCATAGTGCTTTGCGAATGGATGATATCTAACAGTTATTTTTCCCATTTCGATTTTATGTTAATATTTTTAAATAGAGCCAGCTAGCAAGCTGGCTTTACTATTTTCAGCGGTTTACATTGCGTCAATTAATCACGGAGTGCATTATTCTGATTAAGATGACATTTTTATATGATTAATCCCCCAAGTGCTGGTAAGTTAACATGACTTCGATAAAAAAAAATCTCCCAGATGAACAAGCAACAATTGAACTAGGTTATGAGTTATCACTGTGGGTGAGTGCACCACTGGTTATCTATTTAACTGGAGATTTAGGCGCGGGTAAAACGACCTTAAGCCGTGGTTTGATTCAAAGCTTGGGGCACAAGGGCAATGTTAAAAGCCCTACTTATACACTTGTTGAACCGTATGAGTTAAAAGGGATGGATATTTTTCATTTTGACTTGTATCGATTGCTTGACCCTGAAGAATTAGAGTTCATGGGGATTCGAGATTACTTTACAGAAAAAAGCCTGAGTCTTATTGAGTGGCCAGATAGAGGCCATGGTTTGTTACCTGATGCAGATATTAGTATTCATTTGGGTTATCAAGGTGAACAGAGACAGGTTGAGTTAAACGGGTTGACACCTGCTGGGCAGCAAGTTGTCGCTAAATTAAAATAATAATGATTTGAGAAAAATGACGCGATTTTTTAGTTTTGTATTGCTATTTGGCTTCTCGTTAATTGTAGAAGCAGCGAATAAATTAGATAGTATTAGAGTGTGGGATGCACCAGACTCTACTCGAGTGGTATTGGATTTATCCCAAGCACCTGATTACAGTTATTTTTCATTGTCTAATCCTCAGCGCTTAGTAATTGATTTAAAGCAAGCCTCTACCAAGGTTAAGTTTGATGATATTGCTAAAAACAGCAAATTGATTAATAAAGTCCGTTTAAGTAAGCCTCCTAAAGCTGGTACATTACGCTTAGTCCTCGAATTGGCATCTCCTGTTAAAGCTAATTTGTTTTCGCTGACGCCAACTGCGCCATATGGAAATCGCTTGGTTGTTGATCTCGATAACTCAGCCAATAAACCCGCTGCTAAAAAACAGGTAGTTCAAACCAGTAAGCGTTCAAAAGATGTGATTGTCGCAATTGATGCGGGTCACGGTGGTGAAGACCCTGGCTCAATAGGCCCTAAAGGGACTTATGAGAAAAAGGTCGTTTTAGCCATTTCTAAACGGCTTGCACGCAAAATTAATGAAACACCGGGCATGAAAGCGGTGATGACTCGCAGTGGCGATTACTTTGTTAATTTAAATCAGCGCTCAGAACTTGCGCGAAATAGCCGTGCAGACTTATTACTATCTATTCATGCAGATGCATTCACTTCACCTCAACCTAAGGGCGCCTCTGTGTGGGTTCTGTCTAAGCGACGAGCCAATACTGAAATCGGTCGGGTATTTGAGGATAAAGAAAAACATTCAGAATTATTAGGCGGTGTAGGCGATATTATTCAAAACACTGACAGTGAGCAGTATTTGGTTATGACCTTGATTGATATGTCCATGGATCATTCTATGGCTGAAAGTCACAGTATTGCGACCGATATTCTTGCTGGGTTAGGTAAGGTCACAAAGCTGCATAAAAATAAGCCTGAGTCGGCCAGTTTCGCAGTATTAAAGTCGACAGATATTCCTTCAATTTTGATTGAAACAGGCTTTATTTCAAACCCTAAAGAAGAGCGTTTATTGCTTGATGGAAACCATCAACAAAAATTAGCCAACGCTATTCACAAAGGTGTGGTTAACTATTTTGAGGCTAATCCCCCTTCAGGCACCATGTTTGCTAAGCAAAGCAATGTTAAACATACCGTCAGAAGTGGCGAGTCACTTTCAGTGATTGCCCAGCGTTATAAAGTCAGTGTGGCGAGTATCAAAAAAAGTAATAACTTAAAGTCCGATGTATTAAGAATTGGCCAAAAGCTGGTTATTCCGAGGGCGTAAAATGGCTATTCAAATTCTTCCTCCACAACTTGCCAACCAAATTGCAGCAGGTGAAGTGGTTGAAAGACCTGCATCAGTTGTTAAAGAGTTGGTAGAAAACAGCTTAGATGCAGGTGCAACCCGTGTTGATATCGAAATCGATAAAGGTGGCAGTAAACTCATTCGAATTCGCGATAATGGTAAAGGTATTGCCAAGGCGGAGCTTGCGTTGGCGCTTTCTCGCCACGCTACCTCAAAAGTACATTCTCTTGATGATCTAGAAGCTATTTTAAGTTTTGGGTTTCGTGGTGAGGCATTAGCCAGTATTAGCTCTGTTGCTAGACTCAGCCTAACATCTAAGCCTGCAGATCAAACCGAAGCTTGGCAAGCCAATGCGGCTGGCTCGCAAATGGATGTCAAAATTACTCCTGCAGCTCATCCAATTGGTACAACAATTGATGTCGTCGATTTATTTTTTAATACGCCAGCCAGACGGCGTTTTTTAAAGAGTGATAAAACTGAGTTTACTCATATCGATGAATGGCTGAAGCGGATTGCCATTGCGAGAACCGATGTACATTTTACCTTAACTCATAATGGTAAACTAATACGTCAATATCGCCCTGCGAATACTGAAATACAGTATAAACAACGGTTAGGACAAATTTGTGGTCGCAGTTTTGCTGAGCATGCCTTGCACTTGGCTTGTGAACATGACGGTTTGAGCTTAAGCGGATATTTACAAGCGCCAAGTGATACACAGGTGACCGATAGCTTTTATTTTTATGTGAATGGCCGATTGGTACGTGATCGCTTAGTAAATCATGCAGTCAAACAAGCTTTTGGACGTTTTGATATTCAGCATCAACCTGGTTATGTATTGATGCTTGAGATTGATCCTCATCAAGTCGATGTGAATGTGCATCCTGCAAAACATGAGGTGAGATTTCATCAAAGTCGGTTGGTTCATGACTTTATCTTGCAAGCTTTACAATCTGTGCTGCAGCAAATTACAGAATTACAATTGTCACCTGAAAGCAATGATCGAAATAACGATAATCGCAATCATAGTAGCGACACCGCTTATACTCATGTTGATGGTACTCATTCATCACCGGTCAATCAAGAATTGTCATCAAAGCCTGTTCAGCAACACACAGGTTCTCAGGCAAGTTCGTATTTGTCTGAAATAGAGCAGCAACAATTAGCTGTTCAGCATCAACCTCGAGAGCAAAGTCGAAGTCAATATGGCAGTGTCTCAGTACCAGCTCAAGGCTATCAAAATAGTGGCGGGCAATATGGCGGTGGTGGCTCAAAAGCAGTCGATTCAGCGGAGATAACCCCAACAGCAATTGCTAACTATGGTCAATTACTGCAAACAGAACATGAAAATAGCTCATTAACACAAATTAATGAAGTTAATATTTCAGCGGTTTCTACCATGCCTCAGCTACTTGATGGCCGTTATTGGGTCATGGTAAAAGAACAGCAATTATTATTAATCGATATAGTCCAAGTTTCTGTTATTGTTGCTAAAAATGAAATATTCAAAAAGTTGAAAACCGGGTTGGTAGGGCAACCTTTACTCATGCCTGTGTCAATTCAAGCTGATGTAGATTGGAAAGAGTTACTTGTTGAGCGAGATATCTTACTAAGAAAACTGGGTTTAACCCTTTCAATTCGCTACCAACAGTTGATAATTAAGAATGTGCCCCCATATCTAAGAGATAGCCAGTTAGCCGTATTAATCCCAGAATTACTTCAATGGATTAAAGCTGATACGCCTACCGACGAAGCGTTAGCGTTATGGATTGCTCAGCATCAAAAGTCAGCTTTTCTTTCTGCATCGCAATTATGGCAACAGTATTGTCAGTTAAGTGATGAACAACAAGCTGCGTTATTATCAACAGCACAATCTTTACCGTGGCAAACTTGGCTAGAAGAGAATAAAAGTGAACCAAGCTAAACAACCCAAAGTATTGTTTTTAATGGGGCCAACAGCCTCAGGCAAAACCGCTTTAGCCATAGAGATGGCGCAGCACCATAACTGTGAAATTATCTCAGTTGATTCTGCGTTGATTTATCGGCAGATGGATATTGGTTCTGCAAAACCTGATGCCGATGAACTTGCATTAGCACCACATCGTCTTATCGACATTTTAGACCCGAGTGAGTCCTATTCGGCTGCCGACTTTAGACGTGATGCACTGCACGAGATTGAACAGATCATTGCCCGTGGTAAAACCCCATTATTGGTGGGCGGAACAATGATGTACTTTAAAGCACTACTTGAAGGTTTATCGCCTTTACCTGCTGCTGATGAAGCGATTAGAGCACAAATCTTAGCCGAGGCCGAAACCCACGGTTGGGATTTATTACATCAACAGTTATGTGATATTGACCCTGCGGCTGGTGAGCGTATTCACCCTAATGATCCACAACGATTATCTCGTGCTTTAGAGGTTTACAGAATAACAGGTAAAACCATGACTGAGTTGAGTGCAACTAAGTCACCGGCTTTACCTTATGATGTAGTGCAATTCGCTATTGCACCACTTGATAGAAAAGTATTACATGAATTAATCGCAAAACGATTTAAACTAATGATGCAACAAGGGTTTATTGAAGAAGTTCAGCGATTAAAAGAGCGAGGCGATTTACATTTAGACATGCCATCCATGCGCTGTGTCGGATATCGACAATGCTGGCAATATTTAGATGGTGAATTTGATCGTGATACTTTGGTAGAAAAAGCCACTGCTGCCACTAGGCAATTGGCGAAACGTCAATTAACATGGTTGAGAAGCTGGCCAGATTTACATTGGCTCGAAAGTGGTGCCAAAGGAAATTTAGTTACACTTATACAACATTCAGGCTAGATTAATCGCTGCTGCTGTATAATACTCAAACTAAACAATAAAACATTATTCAAAAAATTTGTTTTGAAAATAAAAAAAGGAAATTGAAATGGCTAAGGGGCAATCTTTACAAGACCCATTTTTGAACGCTTTGCGTCGTGAACGTGTACCAGTCTCAATCTACTTAGTGAATGGTATTAAGTTGCAAGGACAAGTTGAGTCATTCGACCAATTCGTTATTTTGCTAAAAAATACAGTGAGCCAAATGGTTTACAAGCACGCTATTTCAACTGTTGTACCAGCTCGTCCATTCAATGTGGCGACTCAAGGTACTCAAGCTGGTTATACTCAGCACGATGAAGCGCCTGCATCAGAATAATATTTAAGGAGTTTGCTACTTGTTTGATCGCTATGAAGCGGGTGAAACCGCGGTGCTTGTTCACATTGACTTTTCTGATGACGACCGCAGAGAAGACATAACCGAGTTACAATTATTAGTCGAATCAGCAGGTGCACGCTCTGTTGGTGTTATTACCGGAAGTCGACGTTCACCGGATCGAAAGTTTTTTGTTGGTACAGGTAAAGTTGAAGAGCTAGCTGCCATGGTAGCTGCTACTGAAGCGAATGTAGTGATTTTTAATCATGCTTTAAGCCCTGCACAAGAAAGAAATTTAGAACAAATATGTGAATGCCGCGTATTAGACCGGACAGCACTGATTTTAGATATTTTTGCTCAACGAGCGAGAACACACGAAGGTAAGTTGCAAGTGGAGCTAGCGCAATTGCGCCACATGTCGACACGCCTTATTCGTGGTTGGACTCACTTAGAGAGACAAAAAGGTGGTATTGGTATGAGGGGGCCGGGTGAAACCCAGCTCGAAACTGATAGACGTTTACTTCGTGGACGCATCAAGAGTATCAACCGTCGCCTTGAAAAAGTAGACAAACAGCGTGAACAAAGCCGTCGTTCCCGTAAACGCAGTGATTTATCCACTGTGTCATTGGTAGGGTATACCAATGCTGGGAAATCGACTTTGTTTAATGCGCTGACAACTTCTGAAGTTTATGCAGCAGATCAATTGTTCGCAACACTTGATCCGACTCTGCGTAAACTCGACCTGCCTGACGGTGCCGTTATCTTAGCGGATACTGTTGGGTTTATTCGTCATTTACCTCATGACTTAGTCGCAGCTTTTAAAGCCACACTGCAAGAAACTCGACAAGCTGACTTGTTATTGCATGTTGTTGATTGTGCTGATGAGAATATGACGGAAAATTTTGATCAAGTTCAAAATGTACTTGAAGAAATTGAAGCAGATACTATTCCACAGTTGGTGGTTTGTAATAAAATCGACTTACTGGAAGACTTCGTGCCTCGCATCGACTATGACGATGAGGGGATGCCTGAACGAGTTTGGGTATCTGCCCAAAAACAAATTGGATTTGAATTGCTGCTGCAGGCTGTCAACGAGCATATCGGTGAAGTCATTGTAGAGCATACATTGAAAATACCAGCTACGGCTGGGCATTATCTTGGTCAGTTTTATCGACTGGACGCGATACAGCAGAAAGAGTACGACGATCTGGGGAACTGTATTTTGTCTGTTCGTTTATCGGATGCCAATTGGCGTCGATTAACAAAACAGAGTCAAGGCGAATTAGAAACGTTTATATTTGAGACTTCACAAGAAGACTCTGATGTAAGCGTTACTTGCTAATAACATTTATTTCATCCACTTATGGAGTGCTAAATGGCTTGGAATGAGCCCGGTAACAAGGGAAAAGATAAAGACCCTTGGGGAAACAAAAACGGTAACGACAAAGGCCCACCAGATCTAGACGAAGTATTTCGTAATCTTTCTAAACGCTTTGGCGGTGGGAAAGGTGGTTCAGGTGGATCGTCAAGTCCTTCATTTAACTCAACCAGCATTATTGTTGTTTTAGTTATTGGTTTATTAGTGTGGGGCGCTTCAGGTTTTTACACCATTAAAGAAGCTGAACGTGGGGTCACCTTACGTTTCGGTCAGCATTCTGGCGAAGTTGGGCCAGGTTTACATTGGAAAGCCACGTTTATTGACGAAGTTTTCCCTGTAAATATTAAAGCTGTTCGTTCGATCCCTGCTTCTGGCAGCATGTTAACGTCTGATGAAAACTTAGTAAAAGTTGAACTAGACGTACAGTATCGTGTTGACGATGCATACTTGTATCTATTCAGTGCTGTAGACGCTAATGCAAGTTTAAGTGAAGCTACGGACAGTGCATTGCGTTATGTCATCGGTCATAACACTATGGATGACATCTTGACAACGGGTCGTGATGCAATTCGTCGTGATACTTGGGCTGAACTTGAGCGTATTCTTGAGCCGTACCAACTTGGTTTATCGATTCAAGATGTCAACTTCTTACCTGCACGTCCACCTGAAGAAGTGAAAGACGCATTTGATGATGCTATTTCTGCGCAAGAGGATGAACAACGTTTCATTCGTGAAGCAGAAGCTTATGCACGTGAAATTGAGCCTAAAGCTCGTGGTCAAGTTGAGCGTATGGCACAGCAAGCAAGTGCTTACAAACAACGTGAAGTCCTAGAAGCTGAAGGTAAAGTAGCTCGATTTGAACAGTTGCTACCTGAATATCAAATGGCTCCAGAAGTGACTCGTAAGCGTCTATATCTAGATGCAATGCAAGAAGTCATGGCTGACACCAACAAGGTACTTATTGATACCAAGAACAATGGTAACTTGATGTATTTACCGTTAGATAAAATGATGGATAACCAAACTAAACGTACTGCGGTTGAGCCTGTTGTTGAAACACACGTTAACACACCGTCAAATAACTCGTTTAATTCATCGATGCCGCTTGATGGCCGTCCAACTCGCGAAGCTCGTTCTCGCCAAGGGAGGGACTAACTCATGGGTAGATTAGGACTTATAATACTCGTTATTATTCTTGGTATTGGTTTTTCATCTGTGATGATTGTGAACGAAGGCGAACGTGCCATTGTTTCTCGATTTGGTGAAATTCTAAAAGATAATGTCGACGGTAATTCGGTAACTCGTGTACTTAAGCCAGGACTTCACTTTAAAATCCCTGCGATTGATAAAGTTAAGTATCTTGATGCGCGTATCCAAACCTTAGATGGCGCTGCAGACCGTTTTGTGACTTCTGAAAAGAAAGATCTGATGGTTGATTCATACGTTAAATGGCGTATTAGTGACTTTGAAACTTTCTACCTATCTACTGGTGGCGGTAATAAAGTGACTGCAGAAGATCTACTTCAACGTAAAATCAATAACGATTTACGTACTGAATTTGGTCGTCGTACCATTAAAGAGATTGTTTCTGGTAAGCGTGATGAATTGCAAAATGATGCATTAGAGAATGCATCAGAAAGCTCTCGTGATCTAGGTATTGAAGTAGTTGATGTGCGAGTTAAGCAAATTAACTTACCAGCAAACGTCAGTAGCAGTATCTTCCAGCGTATGCGTGCCGAGCGACAAGCTGTTGCTAAAGAGCATCGTGCACAAGGTAAAGAGCAATCTGAAATTATTCGCGCCACAATTGATGCTGATGTAACTGTTAAAGTTGCAGAAGCTGAACGTAAAGCGTTAACCATTCGAGGTGAAGGTGATGCACTTTCTGCTAAAATTTATGCAGATGCATTCAATAAAGATCCTGAATTTTATGGTTTTTTACGTAGTCTTGAAGCTTACAAAGAAAGTTTCGCAGGTAACAGTGACGTAATGGTATTAGAACCTGATAGCGATTTCTTCAAATATATGAAATCGATTGACGGTAAATAAATACTGAAATCTGATAAAAAACCCGGTTTGTGCCGGGTTTTTTTATATCTAGCGTTTTTCATTGAAAAAAATTGATTTTCTCTGCTTTAGTTAGCTTGATCAGTTATAACTAATTTAGATTGAAAGTATTTCATTAAAAATTATTCATTAACAATAACTTATAAAAAACACTCCTGCATTTAATGTCAAAAATGAGTTAAAAAGGCTGTGTGTTTTTTGTACACCATAAAAAAAACATACAATTCCCGTAACTTAGTTGTGTGTTTTACTATGATCTGGTTCTAATTTTTCGCTATAATGAGCCCCGCCTCAAAGTATAGATTTAGCGATTAGTGATTCTAATGTTGCTAAGTTATTAAAATATAAGAATTCCAACACCCTCTGGGAGATAAGTGGATGAGCAATGCGCCAGTCGATACCGGACGCCGCAGATTCCTGACAGCCGCAACCGCCGTAGTAGGCGGAGCTGGTGCCGTCGCTGTAGCGGTGCCTTTTATCAAGTCATGGAATCCGAGCGCTAAAGCGAAAGCTGCAGGTGCACCGGTTGAAGTAAATATTAGTAAAGTAGAGCCAGGCCAGTTAATTCGTGTTGAATGGCGTGGTAAACCTGTTTGGGTTGTGCGTCGTACTGATGCCATTTTAAGTGAATTGCCTAAATTAGATGGGCAATTACGTGATCCTGCTTCTGAAGAATTACAACAGCCTGAATATGCAGCAAACCCTGCACGTTCAATTAAGCCTGAGTTCTTCATTGCTGTAGGTATCTGTACTCACTTAGGTTGTTCGCCAACTTACTTGCCTGATTCTTTTGGCGAGCAAGTCGAAGGTGTTACGGCTGGTTTCTTCTGTCCATGTCATGGTTCTAAGTTTGATATGGCTGGCCGAGTATTCCAGGGTGTTCCAGCACCATTAAACCTTGTCGTTCCTCCGCATCAATATGTTGATGATGGCACGGTACTTATCGGTGTAGATACGGGAGCTGCGTAATGGTTAAGAATATTGTTGATTGGATTGATGCTCGCATCCCAATGACGGCGACGTATAACCGTCACGTTGGTCAATATCCAACACCAAAGAACTTCAACTTTTGGTATTTCTTTGGTTCATTAGCATTGCTTGTTTTAGTTAACCAGTTGCTTACTGGTATTTGGTTAACAATGAATTATGTACCAACTGCAGAAGGTGCGTTTGCTTCTGTTGAATACATCATGCGTGATGTTGAGTACGGCTGGTTATTACGTTACATGCACTCCACAGGAGCTTCTGCTTTCTTTGTGGTGGTTTATCTTCATATGTTCCGTGGCTTAATCTACGGTTCTTACCAAAAGCCAAGAGAGCTACTTTGGTTATTCGGTATGTTGATTTTCCTCGTGTTAATGGCTGAAGCCTTTATGGGTTACTTGCTACCTCAGGGACAAATGTCTTACTGGGGCGCGCAGGTAATTATCTCATTGTTTGGTGCTATTCCATTTATTGGTGATGACCTGACATTGTGGATCCGTGGTGATTATGTCGTTTCAGGTGCAACACTAAACCGTTTCTTTGCATTGCATGTTATTGCACTGCCTTTAGTGTTAGTTGTATTAGTTTTCCTTCACTTAATTGCTTTACATGAAGTGGGTTCAAACAACCCAGATGGTGTTGAAGTTAAGAAGAATAAAGATGAAAACGGATGGCCAGTTGATGCTATTCCTTTCCACCCTTATTACACAGTTAAAGACATCATGGGTGTGGCCGGTTTCTTAATCGTGTTCTGCTATGTGTTGTTCTTTATGCCTGAAGGTGGCGGTTACTTCCTTGAAAAGCCAAACTTTGAAGCGGCTAACCCAATGAAGACCCCTGAACATATTGCTCCGGTTTGGTACTTCACACCGTTTTACGCAATTTTACGTGCGATTCCAGACAAGCCATTAGGCGTTGTCGGTATGGGTCTTGCGATTGCGGTACTGTTTGTACTTCCTTGGTTAGATCGCTGTAAAGTTAAATCTATCCGTTACCGTGGCTTAATACACAAGATTAATATCGCACAGTTTACCGTGTCTTTCTTAATCCTGGGTTACTTAGGTGCTGTACCAGCAACACCAACGTTAACAATTGCAGCTCGTATCTTTACACTTACTTATTTTGGTTTCTTCGTGGCACTGTGGGTTTACAGTAAAAATGAGAAAACAAAACCGGTTCCTACGAGGGTGACACACTAATGAAAAAGTTATTAATTGCATTAGTTGCATTGTTACCAACGCTAGCAATAGCGGCAGGTGGCAACAATGAATTTGTTAAGAGTCCAGAGCAGGCAATCAACCTTCATGACAATGAGTCGCTAGAACGTGGTCTTAATTTGTTCCAGCAATATTGTAGTGGCTGTCACAGTACTCAATATCAACGTTATGGACGAGTCGCTGAAGATCTAGGTATTTCTGTAGATGATATGCGTGAAAAGTATATGTTTACGGATGCTAAAATTGGTGAGTTGATGGAAAATGCAATTCCACCTGAAGATGCTGCAAAGTGGTTCGGTGCTGCCGCTCCTGATTTAACACTGGTTGCTCGTGTACGTGGACAGGATTGGGTTTACTCATACCTAAAAGGTTTTTATAAAGATGAAAGCCGTCCATTTGGCGTAAACAATACCGTATTCCCACTTGTGGGTATGCCGCATGTATTGGAAGATTTACAAGGTATTTCAACACCTATCTACAAAACAGTAGAAGAAAATGGTGTTGAAGTACAAAAGCTAGTTGGTCTTGAACCTGCAACTGGCGGTAAATTAAATGCCGAAGAGTATGATCAAGCTGTGCGTGATATTACTGGTTTCCTTGTATATTCTGCAGATCCAGTGAAGCTTGAACGTGAAGCTTTAGGTTGGTGGGTACTCGGATTCTTGTTTATTTTCTTCATCATTGCTTACTTGTTGAAGAAAGAATACTGGAAAGATGTGCACTAGACACGAATAACGGGTAAAATACATTATTCGCATACTTTAAACGAGGGGCTTAGCCCCTCGTTTGTTTTGTTTTTTCCGTTTTCTGGAGGGTAACAATGGCTGTAGCTGCCAACAAACGCTCTATCATGACACTGTTTTCGGGTGCCGATGATTTATATAGCCACCAAGTACGTATCGTCTTGGCTGAAAAAGGTGTAACTGTTGATGTTTTGCAGGTAGAACCGAGTGAGAAGCCTCAAGAGTTACTTGATGTTAATCCATACAACTCAGTACCAACTCTAGTTGATCGTGAATTAGTTTTGTATGAATCTCGCATTATTATGGAATATTTAGATGAGCGTTTCCCTCATCCACCATTAATGCCTGTTTACCCTGTTGCACGTGGTCAAAGTCGCTTAATGATGCACCGAATTGATACAGACTGGTATGTACTAGTTGATCGTATCCGTAAAGGTGATAAAGCTGATGCTGCGCGTAAAGAGTTAACTGATAGCTTAGTCGCATTAGCACCAGTATTTGCTGAAATGCCATACTTCATGAGTGAAGAGTTTGGTTTAGCTGACTGTTACTTAGGCCCGCTATTATGGCGTTTACCTGAGTTAGGTATCAATTTAGATGTTCGCACATCTAAGGATATCCATGCTTATATGACGCGTATATTTGAGCGTGAGTCATTTAAAGCATCGTTAACTGAGGTTGAGCGCGAAATGCGCATGGGTATGTAATGAAAGCGATTACGCCTAACCGTCCATATTTGTTGCGGGCTTATTATGAGTGGTTGATGGACAACCACTTTACCCCACATGTTGTTGTGGATGCATTTGTACCGGGGACTCAGGTACCACAAGAGTTTGTTAAGGACGGTCAAATTGTTCTTAATATCGCAGGTGGTGCAGTAGGAAACCTACAAATGACCAATGAATTCGTGGAATTTAATGCACGTTTTGGTGGTGTACCTCAGCAAGTTGTTTTACCTATGGCGTCTATCGTTGCTATTTATGCTCGAGAAAATGGCGCAGGCACTGTATTTGATATGGAAGATGCTTACATGGCAGAAGATGAATCTTTAGATTCAACGCCTCCGCCACGTTCTTTCTCTGCAGTTGAAACAACAGAAAAAACTGAAACAACAGAAGAAAAACCTGCTGTTACAGCTGAAAAACCAAAAGGGCGAGCTCACTTAACTGTTGTTAAGTAATAGCATCTAACATATCAGTGTTTGCTATTTATTGCCCATGAGTTCATAAAAAAACCAGTCCCTAGAGACTGGTTTTTTTGTTATTGGACTTAATCATTTTTATTAGACTTAATCGTTTTGATTATTTGTGCTTAATCTACAAGTAATTATTGGCCAACCTTGTGAGCTTATAGGCCGTTTTCAAGCTGATATTTTCCAAGTTATCATTATCTGTCTCAAGCTGAAAGCGGCTAACAATGGCTAAGTAAGCCGTTAACTTGTCTGTATCTTGGTCGAGCGCTAACTGGGTAACAGGTTTGACTAAGGGCTGATAAGGATGCCTAGCATGCATGGTTTGCTTAATACCAAGTGGATCCCATTCAGTACAAAGGCTAATCGCTACCTTTTCATGTAAACGAATTAGTGCTGCTTCATCTAATTGTGGCGTATCTAACGTAGAAACAATTGCGTCTAGCAAGTTTTCTGTGCCCTCTGCTATGCATTCTTCCGCACTCGGTTGGTCGATAAAACAAAACTCTCCAAGACTCATTTGAGCGTCCTGTGCAGATTCAACATCAAGGGATTTTTTACGACCTTGGTGCCAAGCAAAACTCACTAGAGGATAGTCTTGTTTTGCGGGGTTGTAATTAATACAAACCAGTTGCTCATTGATAATATCGGGGTAGGTGTCTTGGGGATAATGACCAATGACAACAGGGACCTTGAGTGCTGAGTGAGGGTGCAGCTCGGTTAGTGTCATGGTTGGGTAATCAAGACAGGTTGCAATGAGCTTATTTAATGGATGCTGAGAGTCAAAGGCGGCAGGCCAAAACTGTTGCGATAAACTGTTTGGCTGAGCATCATTTGATGCTACATCAGTGAGGTAGGCATTCAGGCTTGTAATCACTTTATCATCCCAACAGGCATGGATTGCGCGTATGTGCCCAAAGTCCATGTATATTGGTAATGCCATAAACCAATCTACCCATTCAAATAACAGCGCTTGCGAGTGTTGTAATTCTTGATTGAATAATGGCGCACTAGAGGCTTCAAGGTAGGGATTATCAGTAATTGGGTGATGTTTACTCCAACCTATAACTTCATATTCGTGTTGCCCAAGTAAACAATAAGCATGGCCTTTATCGACCAATAATTTGACCATTTTTAACAGTGCTAAATGTTCAATCTCAGGCTGAGAGTCTGTTGTCGCCGAATCACAATGATCCGAGTTTGCGTTGTGAGTGTGCTTTGCTAATAAATTCCCACAAAATACTAACTTCACAAATTGTATACTGGACTCGGGATCGTCAATATCGAAATCTATCTCAGTGAGTAACTCAGTTAATTTATCTAGACGCCCATAGACATCGCCAATAAAGTATAAGCTGACATTGCCGATTTCTTGTATGTGGGTTTGCATGTAATTTTAGTCCAAACAGGTAACGCATTTATTAAAAAGATTATAACCTAGCTACTCATCGTTACAGCCATTAAATTCTTAGTTGAGGCTAAAAGCTTAAGTGGAGAAAAAAGCTATGCTATTATCCGCCAATTCTTAAACGACTCATGTTTTATATGGCGCTTAATTGCCGGGACTCTCGATGCTGTTGATGATTGATAACTATGACTCATTTACCTTTAATCTGGTGCAATATTTCCAGCAGTTAGGTTATGACATCATCGTGAAAAGAAATGATGAAGTTACGATTAGTGACATTGAGGTAATTAACCCGAGCCATTTAATCATTTCACCAGGCCCGTGTTCTCCCAATGAATCAGGTATTTCGCTCGCTGCAATTGAATATTTCGCAGGAAAGCTGCCGATATTGGGTGTGTGCTTAGGTCATCAAGCTATAGCTCAGGTATTTGGAGCTAAAGTCATCAAAGCGGCCAGAGTAATGCATGGTAAAACAAGTGCTATTACGCATAGTGAAACAGGTTTATTTACTAAACTAAATCAACCCTTAACAGTAACTCGATATCACTCTTTGCTCGTTGAATCGTTACCGGAAAGCTTTGAATTAGATGCTTGGTATGATGATCCGGTCCATGGTCGAGAAATTATGGGTATGAGTCATAAAACGCTGCCGATTTACGGAGTTCAATTTCATCCTGAAGCGATTCTGACTGAGCAAGGTCATGAACTGCTGGATAACTTTCTTACGCTAAGCTAACTTCTGTTACAACTTTACTGAAAAATCCCCACAAATATTGTCATTATTTGTGATATAAAAGGCGAATAATAAAAGTACTTACCAAATGATTTAACGTTTAGGTGAGAATATTTCAGCCATCTTTGATGACAAGGGATTTAATATGACCAGGCTTCTGCGTAATGCGGCGCTGAGTGCATTATCAATTGCAATTATTTCAGGTTGCAGTGCTACAGCAAACAACAGTGACTCTTCTACAGTAACAAATCAATCAGCCAGTGCTTCAGTTCCATTAGCGATGCCACCACAAGCTGACAAGCCACTCACATTAAATCAAATTATGGCCAATCCTGATTGGATGGGTTTATTGGCTAAAAACGCTTATTGGGCAGACGATAGTCAATCAGTATACTTCAATCGTCAGCAGCACCAATCACCTATTGCTGATGTATATCAACAGGGTGTTAATGATGAGCAGGCTCAGTTACTTGGCTTAAATCAATTGCATCTTGCTGATCAAAAGCACGGTGTGCTTAACGCTGATAAATCAAAAAAAGCCTACCTTTATCAAGGCAACATTTTTGTAAAATCACTCGCTAATGGCGAAGTGAAACAATTAACTCGTCAGAACAACGCCATTAACTCAGTTCAGTTTTTAACAGATGGTGCACTTGCATATATGCAAGGCAATAGCGTGTTTAAATTACACCTTAATTCCGGTATGACTGAACAATTAGCTGATATTCAAATGGCTAAAGCACCAAAAGGTGTGGTTGATCCTGATACTTATATTGCAAAGCAGCAACATAGATTAATTGAGTATGTGGCTTTACAGCATTCAAAAAATAAAACCCGTGCGGAGTATGCTGAAGAACTTGCTGCAATAGATCCCACTTTTGCTGCTAAGACTTGGTACTTAGGTGACAACGAAAAAGTTAATCAGATGAGTTTGTCTGCAGATGGTCGCTACCTAGTGGTGTCATTATCAGATAAAAATTATAGCTGGCGTGCTGATCATGACATTATGCCTAACTATCTTGGCAAAGATGGTTATGTAGATGCCGTACCTGCGCGAGCACGTGTTGCTGAAGATAGTTACCCTGGTGAGCGTTTAGTTATTCTAGACCTTGTTGAGCATGCTAAAAAAGATGTCACAATCGAAGGCTTAACTGGTTTTGATGAAGATGTATTGGCATCGGTAAAATCAGAAAACGCAAAGGCAAAGGGTGAGACGTATAAAAGTAAGCCTGCGCCTCGAACTGTTCAGTTAATGCAAGATTGGGGTTGGGATCAAACTGCAATTCAATGGCACGATACTGACAATAAACTGCTCGTCATGATGGAAGCGGTTGATAACAAAGATCGTTGGATCGCCAGTGTTGATTTAAGTAATGGCAAGTTAACCACAGAGCATCGTTTACATGATGATGCATGGATAAACTATACCTTCAACCAGTTTGGTTGGGTAACAGGTACAAATAGTTTCTATTACTTATCTGAAGAAACGGGATACTCTCAGCTTTATGTTAAGTCTGAGGGCAAAACCATACGCTTAACGCAAGGTGATTATGTGGTTGATCAAGTCACATTGTCTCCTGATGCGACGCACTTATATTACCGTGCAAATAAAGAACATCCAGGAACATATAATGTGTACCGAGTTGAGTTAGCTTCAGGAAATACTGAGCAGTTAACACAGCATACAGGTACATTAGACTATGAGTTGAGCCCTAATGGTCAATCACTATTATTAACTGCGTCAACAGCGATTAAGCCCAACGAATTGTTTATCCAACCAATCGGTGGTGAAGCAAAGCAGTTGACTAATTACACCAGCAACGCATTTAGTCATTATGCATGGCAAGCGCCAAAAGTGGTTAAAGTACCATCGAGTCACGGTGTTAAAGACATTTATGCGCGAGTATATGTGCCGCAAGGTTACGATGCTAATAATGCATCGAAATATCCTGCCGTTATTTTTAACCATGGTGCTGGCTATTTACAAAATGCCCACAATGGATTTTCTGGTTACTTCCGTGAGTTCATGTTCCATAACTTGCTGACTCAGCAAGGCTATGTCGTGATGGATATGGATTATCGTGGTTCAAAAGGCTACGGTAGAGATTGGCGTACAGCAGTTTATCGTAATATGGGACACCCAGAAGTCGAAGACTTAAAAGATGGTGTGAACTGGATGGCTAAAAATGCCAATGTTGACGCTGCTAAAGTTGGCACATATGGCGGATCGTACGGTGGCTTCTTGACCTTTATGGCGTTGTTTAATGAACCTGAGTTATTCCAAGCGGGCGCCGCTTTACGCCCTGTAACTGATTGGGCTCATTATAATGCTCCTTATACTTCTAATATTTTAAATACACCTGATGTGGATCCGATTGCTTACGAACGAAGCTCACCGATAGAGCACGCTCAAGGATTAGAGAAGCCATTATTAATTATGAGTGGTGTGTTGGATGATAATGTCTTCTTCCAAGACAGTGTACGTTTAGTACAGCGTTTAATTGAGCTGGAAAAGCCGATGTTTGAAACGGCTATTTACCCTGTAGAACCACATGGGTTTAGACAGCCATCAAGTTGGTTGGATGAATATCGCCGTATATACAAATTGTTCGAGCAAGAGCTTAAATAATTGTCCAACTTAATTGATTAGCAAGGCTCCCTAATGGGAGCCTTTTTATTAGTAAGGCAGCTTTAATCGCTCAATTGTTACAAAATGAGGCCGATATCATTTATCATCACTCATAATTCGAAAAATCAGAAGGTTTAAGCACAGTGGCAGTGTCGGTAGCGGGCGGAGTAAGGCCCGGTAAAGTAATTGAAGTGGAACGTCGATTATATAAACAACTGATCGTTGGGAAAGAAAAACTAACCCAGCAGTTTGATGATCGTGATAAACAATTAGAAGATGATGCTAATAAGTTGGAAGTTGAGCGCCAAGCCATTAAAGCCCGCATGGAAGAACAAGCTAAAGCTCAGCAGATACTGGCACGGATTTCCCAACAATTGTCTAAAACTGTCAATAATTCGCTTGAGCATCAGATTAACTCACCACAACAAATGCTTGAACAATCAGGCATTGAAGAGTCTCAAGTGTTGTTATTGGACTTATTGCTGAATAAAGACCCTGATTTACGCCGCATACGTCCACTCGTGGAGAATATATCTTGGCTATATACTGACTTAGTTAACTTAATTAATAGTCCAGCCTCAAGCCACAGACGACCACAACGCTCTGAAGTAAAAGTCACTGATATAAAATTGGTATTGAACTACATTGGCATTGAAAACCTACAAGCTGTGATCCCATACTTTTGCCTGCGCAATTGGTTACCAAGTGGCAATGCTAATCTTATTTGGATCACGCGGAAATTATGGCGCTACAGCATGATGAGTGCGATTGCTGCTAAGGCTTTAGCTGTGCTACATGGAAAAAATGTAGCATTGGTTTACAGTGCTTCTTTGATGAAGCAGCTCGGTAGTGCGACGATCCTTAACTCCGCCGCGAGGCAATTTGAGACGACATGGGGAACTTGGCTTAGGGAAACCAGTGCTAAAGGCGATAAGACGCTTTATGATGCTGTAATGGCCTCTGAATTCCCGTCAATGGATGTATTTGAGAAAGTGATGTCATATGGTGAGCAGCTTAATTGGCAAATACTAGATTTATTAGAATTTGAAAATAGTAAATTAACAAAACTACTTAAAGAGCTCGATTTTAATTACCACTTTAGTGAGTTCTCGGCAGAGAGCGCAATTGTTGCAAAGGCCAGCTGTTATGCCAAAGTGCTTTTATTGGAGGAGTCTCGCCTAATTGATCCTCAAGAAAAGCGTATCATGTTCGACTATTATGAGTTTACCGAGCAAGAACTCATCAGACTGAAAGCGCAAAACTACCGCAAACTGGATCTTGTTTAATCGGCCTTATTTCGTATAAAGACTTGCTATTCGCCTGTGTATTTATTCATTTATGGTGAATAGCTAAGTAATTTTCATTCAAATAACTTTTTTTATGACTATTTATGCTCAAATTAAGCAGTATAAACACTTTGTATGCGCCTTTTTGTCATTCTTTATGCATTAATCATTTCGGTAATGAATAGTTAACAGCTAAAAACTGGTATTTTGATCACATTTTAGCTAATAATGTCCTTCAAGTAATACAAGCAATCGCTACAACACTAAACCAAAACCAATATAGATAGCGGACTAGAGTGATGTTTAGTCACTTATAAACCTAAAGGAACGAAAAGCAATGAGCGTTGAAATGAACTTAACACGTGCCCAATTTGATCAAGTTATGGTGCCTAATTATGCGCCTGCAGCTGTAATCCCAGTTCGCGGTGAAGGTAGCCGAGTTTGGGACCAAGAAGGTAATGAGTTTATTGATTTTGCTGGTGGTATTGCAGTGAACTGTTTAGGTCATTGTCACCCAGCATTGGTTGGCGCCCTCAAAGAACAAGGTGAAAAACTGTGGCACCTATCTAACGTAATGACGAATGAGCCTGCACTTGAACTAGCGACTAAGCTTGTCAATGCAACATTCGCAGAACGTGTTTATTTTGCTAACTCTGGTGCAGAAGCAAACGAAGCAGCCCTAAAATTGGCTCGTCGTTACGCACTTGAAAATCACGGTCCACAAAAAGATCAAATCATTGCATTTGATAAAGCTTTCCATGGCCGTACTTTCTTCACTGTGACCGTGGGTGGGCAAGCTGCTTACTCTGATGGCTTTGGCCCTAAGCCACAAAGCGTTACGCACGTACCATTTAATGACATCGCCGCATTAGAAGCGGTTATCTCTGATAACACATGTGCCATTATGCTTGAGCCATTGCAAGGCGAGGGCGGGATCATCAATGGTGACCCAGAATTCTTAAAAGCAGTTCGTGCTCTAGCTGATAAGCATGATGCTTTAGTTATTTTCGATGAAGTACAAACTGGTGTAGGTCGTACAGGTGAGTTATTTGCTTACATGGGGACTGATATCGTACCCGACATTTTAACCAGTGCTAAAGCATTAGGTGGTGGTTTCCCAATTGCAGCAATGCTAACCACTGCAAAAATTGCAGCACATCTTAAAATTGGTACTCATGGTTCAACATATGGCGGTAACCCTTTAGCGTGTGCTATCGGTAATGCTGTCATGGACGTGGTTAACACACCTGAAGTATTAAATGGTGTTAAGCACCGTGAGCAATTGTTCCGTGACGGTTTAGCAGCAATTAACGCTAAATATAACGTATTCTCTGAAGTTCGTGGCCAAGGTATGTTACTTGGAGCCGTGTTAAACGAAGAGTATGCTGGTCGCAGTCGTGATTTCCTTGTTGCGTCTGTTGCTGAAGGTCTAATGAGCCTGATTGCAGGTGCTAACGTAGTGCGTTTTGCGCCGTCTCTTGTTATCCCTGAAGCTGATATTGCTGAAGGCTTAGCGCGTTTTGAACGTGCAGTAGCTAAAGTAGTAGCAGGTTAATCTATCTATTGGCGCAGCGTTAAGCTGCGCTTTTTAGTTTGGATTGCCAATGAAATGAAGTGAGTGTTGCTCATGTCATTTTTTATTTGGTTATTTCAAGGAGAGTTTGATGCTAATCATTCGACCAATTCGCGCCAGTGATTACGATGCTCTATACAAAGTAGCTGTTGAATCAGGCCACGGGTTTACCTCCCTACCTGTGAACGAAGAGCTATTAAGATCGAAAATCGCTCGTGCAGAAGCCTCTTTTGCCAAGCAAGTTGAAAAGCCTTTTGATGAAGGCTATTTGATGGTGCTTGAAGATCTTAAAACCAATGAAGTTGTCGGTACCTGTGGTATTGAAGCTGCCGTTGGAATGGAAGATGCGTTTTATCATTACCGCTTAGGTACTGAAGTGTACCATTCAAAGCAAATATCAGTGCGTAATGAAGTTGAAACACTCACCTTATGCCATGACTACACAGGCGCTGCAGAGTTATGTACGTTATTTCTCAATAAAGCTTACCGTCGTGGTTATAACGGTCGTATGCTATCTCGTTCGCGCTTTTTATTCCTTACTCAACATGAGCAACGTTTTGGTAGCACAGTGATTGCTGAGATGCGTGGTGTAAGTGATGAGAAAGGCGACTCACCTTTTTATGAGTGGTTGCAAGACCATTTCTTAGGTATCGACTTTGTTGAAGCTGATTATTTATCAGGTTTGGGCAAAAAAGCCTTTATGGCTGAAATGATGCCAAGAAGCCCAATTCATGTGTGCTTATTACCTAAAAAAGCGCAAAAAGTGATTGGTGAAGTTCATCGTAATACTAAGCCCGCACTCAAACTACTGCAGGCTGAAGGGTTTAAATTTAGAAATTACGTCGATATTTTTGATGGCGGCCCGACAGTTGAATGTGCTTTATCTGATATCCGCTCTGTTCAACAAAGCCGTGAGCTGACCGTCAAAATTGGCAAAATGCCACATGCAGATCATCAATACATCGTCGCTAATACATTATTAGCGGATTATCGTGCGACTTCTGCACGAGTCTTAGTCTCTGATAAACATGACAATGTCACGCTTAGCCCTGAATTGGCAGAAGCATTAAAAGTGGCAGCAGGCGATAATATTCGCGTACTAGAACTTTAGGACACAAACAAATGACACAATTTATTAAAGGCCAATGGTCTCATGGTGAAGGCCATGATGTGACTTCTGTAAACCCTGCAAATGGCGAGGTGATTTGGAGCGGTAAAACAGCGACAGCGGCCCAAGTTAATACAGCAATCGATGCGGCAAGAGCCGCACAGTTTGATTGGTTCATGTTAGGTTACGATGCTCGCTTAGCGATTGTTGAAGCGTATCGAAGTGAACTTGAAGCGCACAAAGCTGAATTGGCTGAAGTTATTGCTCAAGAGACAGGTAAGCCGCAGTGGGAAACAGCAACTGAAGTCGGTGCAATGATTGGTAAAATTGGTTTGTCTGC
The DNA here is from genome assembly GCF_002075795.1 of Shewanella japonica. NCBI lineage: Bacteria > Pseudomonadati > Pseudomonadota > Gammaproteobacteria > Alteromonadales > Shewanellaceae > Shewanella > Shewanella japonica. The sequence goes on along the minus strand of NZ_CP020472.1, from coordinate 4,206,144 downwards.
TGCAGCCCATGATAAGCGTACAGGTACAGAAACCAATGATATTCCGGCAGGGCGTGCTGTTCTTCGTCATAAGCCACATGGAGTTGTTGCTGTATTTGGTCCTTATAACTTCCCAGGCCATTTACCTAATGGTCATATCGTTCCTGCATTGCTTGCAGGTAATACCGTGGTATTTAAGCCTTCAGAGTTAACGCCAAAAGTGGCTGAAGAAATGCTTAAATTATGGGAAAAAGCAGGTTTACCACAAGGTGTGATTAATCTTGTTCAAGGTGAGCTTGAAACAGGTAAAGCATTAGCATCGCACCCTCAAATTGATGGTTTATTCTTTACAGGTAGTTCTCGTACTGGTCATTTATTGCATCAGCAATATGCAGGTCATCCAGGTAAAATTCTTGCTCTTGAAATGGGGGGGAATAACCCACTCATTATCAAGGATGTGAATGACACTAAAGCAGCAGTGCACGATATTATTCAATCAGCTTATATCTCATCAGGTCAGCGTTGTACCTGTGCCCGTCGTTTATACGTGCAAGAAGGTGCAGCGGGTGATGCATTGATTGAGCAGCTAATTAGCGCCATTAAGCAAATTAAAGTGGGTAGCTGGAATGCTCAACCACAACCATTTATGGGCTCAATGATTTCAGAAGGCGCAGCAAAAGGTATGGTTGCAGCCCAAGCGGAACTACAAGCTTTAGGTGGTCAGTCTTTAATTGAATTAACACATGTTGAATCAGGTACTGGTCTTGTTACACCTGGCCTGATTGATGTTACTGCCATTGCCGAACTGCCTGATGAAGAATATTTTGGCCCGCTGTTACAGCTTGTAAGATACCAAGATTTTGACCAAGCGATTGATATGGCGAATAACACACGTTATGGCCTGTCTGCAGGTATTTTGGCTGACAGCCGTGAAGATTATGACTACTTCTTAGCACGTATTCGTGCCGGTATTGTTAACTGGAACAAGCAAATTACAGGTGCATCAGGATCAGCTCCATTCGGTGGTGTAGGTGCTTCTGGTAACCATAGAGCAAGCGCATTTTATGCTGCTGACTATTGTGCTTATCCTGTTGCTTCTGTTGAAGCTGACAGTGTGAGTTTACCTGCTAATTTAAGCCCAGGACTATCAATCTAGTATTGGGTAACGCTGACTTAAGGCAATGACTTTCGGTCATTGCCTTTTTTAAAGAAGGATTTTTTATGCACACTGACGTAAATGCATTATTTGCTGCTCTTTGGCAAGATTACATTAACATGACCCCATCAGCAGACAACATTCACCAATTGCTAAGCAAGGGTGAGCCGATCATTAATGATCATATTGCGCTGCGCACGTTTAACATTGCTAAAGTTAATTTGTCTGTATTGGCTGCACATTTTGAGTCAATTGGTTATGTTGCTTGTGGTGACTATAATTTTGAGCAGAAAAAATTAGTTGCTAAGCATTTTGAACATCCAGATCCTAATCAGCCAAAAGTGTTTATCTCTGAACTGTTAGTTGAAGAGTTTAGCCAAGCTGCACAAACCATTATTCATGGCTTAATTGATCAAGTTGATGTTGCAGATACTAAAGCGGATAACTTCTTATATTCAGGTCGTCATTGGCAAGTCGATTTGGCCAGCTATAACACCTTACTAGCAGAAAGTGAGTATGCTGCTTGGGTGGCTGCGATTGGCTACCGTGCAAACCATTTCACTGTGTCGATTAACGCATTACCTGAGTTTGAAAAAATTGAAGCCGTTAATGAAGCGCTTAAAGGTGCTGGCTTTACATTAAATACATCGGGTGGCGAAGTGAAAGGCTCGCCAGAAGTATTACTTGAGCAATCTTCAACAATGGCTGACCGCATGGTGGTTGACTTTGCTGATGGTGAACTTGAAATTCCAACCTGTTTTTATGAGTTTGCACGCCGTTACCCAATGGCTGATGGCAACTTATATACAGGCTTTGTGGCGGCATCTGCAGATAAGATATTTGAAAGCACTAACGCTGCTGGGTAAGTCATCGACATACCAACACGTGTAATATAAAAGCCCTGGTAGTGCACTATCAGGGCTTTTTTGTAATTTAACTTTGTATTGAAAGGGCTAGAAAAGCGATTCGGCTAATGCAATAAGGTTAACTTAGCGTTTTGACTTTGGGGTTATCAAACACAATCGTGACACAAAGGCCGCCAAAGCGCTCTGAGCGACTAAATGATAAAGAGTAACCATACTGCTCTATAATCTCTTTTACGATAGACAGGCCCAGCCCATGACCCATTACGCCCTCATCTAACCGTTTCCCTCTGTTAGTTAGCTGGGTTAATTGGCTATCATTGACACCCGGACCATCATCTTCGATGTATAGCGTGAGCACTTGATTAATCGATTTTATAGTTAAACTAATATTTGATTCTGCCCATTTATAGGCGTTATCGAGTAAGTTACCAAATAATTCCATTCCATCTTCTCGATGGATAGGCAGTCGAGCTATATCTGCTTCAACCTGAATGTCGCAGGTGATACTCTTTTGATGATGAACCTTATCTAACGTTGAAGTTAACGCTTCAAAGTCTCGCGGAATGACCATCTGAGCTGCTGGCAACATATCACCAGTAATTCTGGCTGCAGTGAGCTTTCGCTCAATCATATTGCGGATTTGGTCTAACTGCTGCTGCATCGCTTCGGCTGCTTCAGGGTTAGACAGACCAAGCACTTCTACCTGTTGTTGCATCACGGCTAATGGGGTTTTTAATCCATGACTCAAATTACCGAGGTTATTTCGGCTACGTTCAATTTGATTGGCAGTGTAATCAAGCAGTTCATTGTATGTTTCAGCAAGCGGCTTAATTTCAACGGGTATTTGATTAAGCTCAAGTGCATTAATTTCACCTTGGCGTAATTTAGCTAAGGAATCTTGGATATATTTAACCGGCTTAAATGATTGGCGTAAGATAATAAAAATACCAAAAATCATCGCTAATAACATAGCGATATTGATGGCCAATTTAGTGCCAAATACTTCACTGAAGACCCGTCTACCAATACTTAAATCTTGTGCCACAGTTAACGTGGCCACTTTATCACCGCTAGTTGAGCCAATGCCTATAGATAATAACTGCATGTCATTATTTTTGGGGCCTTTGGCTTGCCACACTCGGGTTTGATTTTGGGCTAACAGTTCAATATCAAGCTGAACATCCCACAAAGAGCGTGAGCGGATCACTTGGTTGTCAGAGTTGAATTGAAAGTAGCGACCTGAGTATGCGGGTTTGTAAAAGCTGGATAATTCATTCTGATCAATGATGATTTCGCCAGAGTTGATGTGGCTGGCTAGAATGATGTGCTCTAAATCTTCTTCAAGACGATTGATGATGGAGTCGTGAAAAGCTTGTCGCAGCATGGACTCAAACAAAATGAGCCCAATAACTGTTGCAATAATAATGAGTCCGCTAAGCCAGAGACTTAGCTTACTGCGGATTGAAATCATTCTACGATGCCGTGAAAGATATATCCTTGGCCACGACGAGTTTCAATAGCTGTTTTACCGAGTTTTTTGCGTAAATGAGTCACGTAAACTTCGACCACATTAGACTCTTTTTCATCATCAAACTGGTAAAGTTTGTCGGTCAGTTGGGCTTTGGACAACAGCTTTTTAGGCGACATCAGGAATATTTTTAATAATCTAAATTCCATTGCTGTTAGCTCATAATGATTTTCACCGATGTGAACTCTTTGCTCTGCTTCATCAAGTGTAATGCCGCCATAGCTTAATTGTTTTGACGCGGTATTGAGTCGGCCATGGGCACGATGGATAAGTGCTTGCACACGTGCTAATAACTCTTGCGCATGGAAAGGTTTTGCGAGGTAATCGTCAGCACCTGCATTGAAGCCTTCTACTTTCTCATGCCACTGACTACGTGCTGTCAGCATTATTACTGGTGTGTCGATGCCTTTTTCTCGCCAAGATTCCACTAGCGTTAGGCCATTACCATCGGGTAAGCCAATGTCTAAAATGACACAGTCGTATTGTGTTTCTTTTATTAGGTAATCAGCTTCAACAGCTTTGTCGGTAACATCGGTGACATAGCCAGCTTGTTTTAGTTGTTTTTCAAGCTCAGCAACTAAAAGGGTATTATCTTCAACGAGTAGCAGTTTCATTTATTTGGCATTCACTTGGTAGTTGGTCCATTGACTCTGGCATCCCATTTGTTGCATCGAGAAATAAATGGATGACATGCCCTTTTTTTAACTTTAATTGCAAATCATAACGCCATTTATCATCCTCTTGATAGAGGCTGGCATCAATTAATTCACCATCACAATATTGTGCAAGTAAAGTAAGGGAATAATCAAGTGATTGAATGCTACCTGATGTGACCAAGCGCTGAACTTCGTCATGTTGAAGCTCATTTTTAATTGCGTGAGCGGGTAGGGAACTGAGAGTAGTTACAATAACGCTGATAAGTAGCACAGATAGCTGCCTCATCGGAAAGACTCCCATAAAAAAAGTGATAATTAGATTTACTAATTATCACTTTAATTAATCACCCTTAAATCAAGCTGAAGCTTAACTTAACGTGTTCCGTAAACCACTATAGTTTTACCGTGAGCCTGAATAAGGTTTTGTTCTTCAAGCATTTTTAAGATACGGCCAACAGTTTCACGTGAACAACCAACAATCTGACCAATCTCTTGACGAGTGATCTTGATTTGCATGCCGTCTGGGTGAGTCATTGCATCTGGCTGTTTAGCAAGATGTAATAAAGTCTGTGCAATGCGTCCTGCAACGTCTAAGAAGGCTAAGTCACCCACTTTTTGGCTAGTGCTTTGTAAGCGGTAAGCCATTTGAGCGGTCAACTTCATTAGAATTTCAGGGTTAACCTGAATTAACTGCTTGAATTTCTTGTAAGAAATTTCAGCAATTTCACAAGGTTGTTTTGCACGAACCCAAGCAGTACGTTCTGCTTGCTCTTCGAATAAACCTAATTCACCAATGAAGTCACCTTGATTAAGGTAAGAAAGGATCATTTCTTTTCCTTCTTCATCTTTAATCAATACTGCGACTGAACCTTTCACGATGTAGTAAAGCGTATCAGATTCTTCACCTGCGTGAATCAAGGTGCTTTTCGCTGGGTATTTATGGATGTGACAGTGTGAAAGAAACCACTCCAAAGTTGGATCAGGTTTAGGCTTGCCAATCAGAGCCATGTGTATTTCCTCGATTGATAAAATGAAAGTAAGGACTAGCTAATAAAGTAATTGTACTTGACTTATGTTTACAAAACTTTGATGAAGATCGAGTTTAACATTATGAAAAATGCTGCCAGTACACTATTTAACTTATTAAATTTAAAATTTATTTTTGCTACATTAGCTAACGATGTTCATCTAATTTAGTGCGGCTTAAATTATTTATCAAGTCATCTAAGCTGTTTTATTGATAAAGTTATCCTGTTTTTTGTTCCTATGTTTGAGTCATTTACAATATTTTGCACTTAGAATTCACTTTCCATTGTTGTAAAAACCGCAATTGATAGTTATTGTTAATTCGATTATCAAAGTGAAATCGATGTCGTAGAGGTTGAAGTGAAATATTCTCAGAAGCTAGTCAATCTAGGTTTAGCATGTTCGTTATTGTTCAGTGGCGCTGCTGTATTACCTGCCCATGCTTTTTCTATACCTGCTTCGCTTGAATCACAAGCTGCTAGCAAGTTGGTACATATTCAATTACGTGCTGCAGACGGAAATGCAGATGCGCAGTTCTTACTGGGCCTGATGAGCTTGGCTGGGCGATTTGTTGATCAAGATACCAGCCAAGGCCTGTATTGGGTTGAGCAAGCTGCATTACAAGATCATATTAAAGCACAACAGACGATTGCAGATTTATCCTTTGAAGGAAACTTATTACCCCGTGACTTGGCTGTTGCTGAAAAGTGGTACCAAGTCCTTGCAGAGCAAGGTGATTCGCGAGCACATTTTCGTCTAGGCTTTATTTACTCTGCTGGTGGCGATGGTGTTGAGCGTAATTGCGGCAGAGCATTAGAGCAATTTACCCAAGTAGGCGATGCTGTAGCACTGGGAAATGTGGCTTGGATTTTAGCAACGTGCCCTGAAGAGCAATACCGAGACGGTTCACGTGCTGTGGAGCTGTCGTTACAATTACTTGAAAATAACTCTGATGATCCCACTAACTTAGATAATCTCGCTGCGGCATATGCTGAGTTAGGCGAATTCGAACTTGCTGTGGATACACAGCAAAAAGCCATTGAAGCATTAGAGAAAAATCCAACGGTGGCCCAAAGTGATGAATTTATTATGCGTTTAGAGCAATATCGTCAAAAACAAGCCTATCGTGAAATTATCCCACTGATGAATTAAATTAAGCAGCACGAGTTCGAAAGCGATTGATTATCAGTGAGGGCATAGGCACAACACTCCAACTCTCTTTCAGAATATGATGAATTAAACGACCTAAGGGTCGTTTTTTTGTATCTGGTGCTAATTAGGTGCCACTCCGAATGTGTAATTAGCGATTTTCCTCTGCTTTGAATCATTATTATCTATGATTAAGGCTGCACTTGTTTTAACTAAACTGGTTTTGATTGTCCTGCACGAAATCGTTAAGGAGTTGGAATGCCAAGTAATATGAAGCTTTATCAACTCACCGTTATTTTCAGTGTGCTGTTTTCGCTTATGGGGTTTTCTTACAATGTATGGCGGATGGAAATAACAGAGAATAATAGTAATGTCAGAACGGCTTGTTTTGAGATGCTATTAGAACTTGCTGAAGTTCAACAGTTAGTATATGCAGCACATTATGACAATAACCTAGAACAAGGAAATCCACGTGTAGGCTGGGTTAAGGTTGGACTTATTGCTGATTTAAGTAGCCTAACCAATCAAGCTGTTGCGAAGGAGTCTGTCGAATTAACTCAAGTTTGGTCAACTCAGTGGCATTCAATGCACGATGATGAACAAGCTGCCAGTCAAATTGTAGAGCAGGTAGATAATGTCCGTGAAGAAATTAAACGCTTATTAGCGTCATTAGATTAGGTTTCGTGTAAATTTAGTATAGTCGAGCGTGAAGAGGGTTTGCTGATATGCCCAAGTGCGCTAACAGATAAAGATGGGGGAATTAACACCCATGAGCACATCAACTATCGTTCTTTCGCCTGAAATCCCGATAGCCAGAATGATAAGGGCTATGGCTTAAATCAAGCTTAACAGCAACAACTTATTTACTCATTTCAATATTAGACTTTACCATTGAAACAGAGAGTACTATTAATTCTCGGCTGTTTTCTTGTTCATTAAGTCTTTAATTAACGGGGTTAAAATCAGCTCCATAGCTAATGACATTTTGCCACCTGGCACGACTAAAGTATTCACTCGTGACATAAATGCCCCTTCAATCATGCTTAGGTAATACGGGAAGTCGACATTATTTATATCGCGAAAACGAATAACGACAAAGCTTTCGTCTAAGCTTGGGATATCTTTTGCGCTGAACGGATTAGAGGTGTCTACCGTGGGTACGCGTTGAAAGTTAATATGCGTACGAGAAAACTGCGGCGTCATATGTTTAATGTAATCGTCCATACTGCGGACAATAGACCCCATGACTTTTTCACGACTATGACCTCGATCAGAGGTGTCTCGAATGATCTTTTGAATCCACTCGAGATTGACGATAGGCACCATGCCAATCAATAAGTCCACATGTTTGGCAACATCAGCATCCTCTGTGACAACACCACCATGTAGTCCTTCGTAATAAAGCATGTCGGTGTTTTCTGGTAACGGATGCCATTGGGTAAATGTACCAGGCATTTGATTGAATGGGACTGCTTCATCAAACGTGTGAAGGTAACTACGTGTTTGTCCTTGACCTGTTTCAGCATAACTTTGAAAGCACTCTTCAAGTTTGACGAAATTATTGGCTTCTGGCCCAAAGTAACTGATATTACGATTTTCAGCTTGAGACTTGCGGATCAATACTTCCATTTCTGCACGGGTGAAATTATGAAAGCTATCACCTTCAATAAAAGCAGCATTAATGCCCAATTGACGAAAGATGTGGGTAAATGCAGTCGTGGTCGTGGTTGTGCCAGCGCCTGAAGAGCCTGTAACAGCAATAATGGGATGTTTTGTGGACATTTATCCTACCTAGATCAAACGTGAAAATTAGTTAAAGTTCTGAGACAGTTTACGTGTTGTCGATCTGCTCATCGTTAACACTTTCATGATTAAACTCGAAGAAAAACAGACTCTATTTATACGGGCTGAAACCTTTTAGGTCAATATTATACCAATCAAAATGAATATCTAAGCAGTCGCTAATGTATAGATTTTGAGCCACTGTTATGATTTATCTAAGGTTTAAATTGCAAAGGCATACTGAGCATGGCGAAGTTTAATCAAAGTCCGCCGTAGGGTAAATAATCTGATCTTTATGTCTTATAGCGATTGACTCATCATCCTCGCTGTATTCGACTTTTAATTCACCTTGTTTCAGTGACTGTTTGCATTTTTCAATGGCCAACTGAATTTGGTCATCATCTAATTGACCGAATGAACCATCCTCTACCTGAGTGAATAAATACTCTTTTATAAGGTTGTTGAGCGTATCTTGTGGCAACTGTTGTAAGGCTTCGAAAGGGATTAGCATAGGGTTAACTCGTCATAAAAGAGATGATTCTGGATTCTAAATAGTACTTAGGTTTCCACGGTGTGCCGCCACAAATAAAACCGACGTGACCACCGTGATGATGAAGCTCGTATTCTACATGCTTTGATAATTCGTCCTCAGAAGGGATCACTGCATCAGTCATAAAGGGGTCGTCTTTAGCGTGAATAATCAATGTGGGCTTTTGAACATGCTGCAAAAATGGCTTACCGCTAGCACGTTGATAATAATCAAATACATCATTAAAGCCATGCAGAGGCGCAGTGACTTTGTCATCAAATAAATGAAATGTGGTTAATTTATCAATTTCATTAGCAGTCACTGGCATGGAACTCGTTAAGTGTTGTTGAGTGAGTTTGTCCTGCATTTTTTGTTGTAACTGCTTGATTAAATGTTGCTGGTAAACTGTTGAAAATCCACTTTCTAGTTTTTTAGCACAAGCTGCTAAACATAAAGGCGCAGAAACAATAACTGTTTTGTCTAATTGGCTTTGATGACCATGCTCACCTTGATATTTAGCTAATACATTTCCACCCAAACTGTATCCTACTGCTAATAATGGTGAATCAGGGTAGTAACGTTTTAATTGGGATAGCGTGAAGTGAATATCTTGAGTATCACCGCTGTGATAGCTCCGAGCTAAACGGTTTGGGGTACCTGAGCAGCTGCGATGGTGATGCACAACAGCACACAATTGATGATCATTGGCCGTTTGCAACATTCTGCGGACATAATGTGAGTCACTACTGCCTTCTAAACCATGCAAAATAACTAAAATCGGCTTGCCATTAACCGGTGTCGCTAACCAGTCTAAATCAATAAAATCGCCATCAGGTAACTCTTGTCTTTGACGTTTTAACTCTGGTTTGTCCACTTTGGTGAATACAGGTAAAATCGTTTGAATATGCGAGCTTACGGCCCACCAAGGTGGCATGAAACGCTTTTTCATAGGGTTATTTTATATACAGTGGTTTGTTAATATTCAAACGTGTGTTTAAATGTTGATTGAGTTCACTTTAGCATAGTTGCTTTTAAGGCAACAGATTTGGCGCGTTTCAATCAAGCCAAGAGCTTTTGAAAATGCGAGTGCACAACTCAGTAGGTAGGCAATGTCAATAAAGGGATGATAATGAAAAGAAGAACCTTTTTAACTGGAGCATTTACTGGTACCGCGGCACTGGCATTAGGCGTGAGCTTGTATACACCAGAAGTGAGTGATAGCCCTGACGACACACACCGTTTGCTATTTAGTGTGCTTATCCCTGTATTTATGGACGGAGCATTACCAGAAGTGGCTAACTATCGAGAGGCATTTTTAAATCGAACCATTAATGCGATTAACCAAACGATTAGCGTGCTACCCACTGAGCAACAACAAGAATTATCTCAGTTATTATCAATGCTTGAGTCTCGCTTTGGCTTGCTGATTTTAACCAGTAGCATCACGCCGCTAATGTTAAGAACCCCGGCTGAGTTAAACGATATGTTAGAACAGTGGCGCCACCACTTTTTAGATATGATGCAGACAGCTTACATAGGGCTGCGCGAATTGATTGTATCGAGCTACTACGCCTGTCCCGAACACTGGGGGCGATTACATTATGCAAAACCCACCTTTCTTGATGCATAACCTATTTGATCGCAACAACAATAACAACAGATCCTGGAGTATCAAATGGCAGCAAATATTGTCGATCCAATCATCACTGGACTAAATGAAGGCTGGCAGCATATTGATGCCAACTTACTGACAGAAGACCAACATTTTGAAGCTGATGTTGTGATTGTTGGTACTGGTGCAGGTGGCGGAACCGCGGCTGAAATTCTTACCGAAGCCGGTTTAAAGGTGATCATGATTGAAGCGGGGCCGCTTAAATCTTCACAAGATTTTGATATGGAAGAGCGCACTGCTTACCCCAACTTATATCAACAAGCAGCAGCGATGAAAACCTCTGATAAAGGCATTGGTATTTTTCAGGGACGCAGTGTTGGCGGGTCAACCACGGTTAACTGGACGACTTCAATTCGAACTCCTGAAAATGCATTGGCTTTTTGGGAGCAAGAAAAATCTGTCAAAGGGCTTTCATCCCAAAGTTTATTGCCTTGGTTTGAAAAGATGGAAGCAAGGCTGAATATCAGTGAATGGCAATTCCATCCCAACTTGAATAACGCAGCATTAAAAGAGGGCTGTGAAAAGCTTGGATGGGAATACACTGTCATTAAACGGAATGTTAAAGGTTGCTGGAATACAGGTTATTGCGGCATGGGGTGTCCAGTCAATGCAAAGCAGTCGATGTTGGTAACAACCATTCCCAGTGCGCTAGCTCATGGTGCAACCTTGATTTCAAATGCTAAGGTTGTTGATTTAGCACATAAAGCGGATAAAGTTGTTAGTCTCACTGCCCACTCTTCAAATCGTGGCAGTAAGCTCACCTTTAGTGCAAGACATTATATTTTAAGTGCTGGCGCGATACATACGCCGACAATTTTGATGCGGGCAAAGACTCCAGATCCTCATCAATTACTGGGTAAAACCTTTCTACACCCGACCTTATTATCGGGAAGTATTTTTGACAAACAAATTGATGGCCACAGTGGTGCGCCTCAGTCTATTTATTCTGATGAATTTGTATGGCGCGACGGTGCAGCAGGCGAAATGGGCTATAAATTGGAAGTGCCGCCGATTCATCCTGTGTTAATCGCATCTAAAACCATCGGCTACGGGCGAAGTCATGCAGAGTTAATGACCCACTTTAATAATTTACAGGTAATGATAGCGCTTGTAAGAGATGGCTATTCTGCAGATAGTGTTGGTGGACAAGTTAGGTTAACAGATTCAGGCTTTGCATTAGATTACCCGCTTGAAAAACCATTTTGGGACACCGCAAGACGTGCTTTTGCGACTATGGCTGAATTACAGTTTGCTGCGGGCGCACAAAAAGTGTTGCCAATAAATGATGGCGTAGGGATGCAATTAAGCTGGAAACAAGCTAAAGAGACCATTGCGACTATGGACATAGGTTTATTAAAAACCATTGTGGCATCCGCTCATGTCATGGGAGGCTGCGCAATGGGAGAAGATAAAAGCATCTCAATGATTAACAGTGAAGGGCAGTCTCATTATTTCGAAAACTTATCAGTTATGGACGGCTCAATGTTCCCAACTAGCTTAGGCGCAAACCCTCAGCTATCGATTTATGGCATTGTTGCAAGAAATGCTACTTTATTGGCCGAACGATTGAAGCCGACAACGCCTAGTGTATAAATGAGCTATTTCATGTGAATAAAAACCGATGCCATTGCGTCGGTTTTTTTATATCAAAACAATGAGTTAATTTGATGCTTTTTAACTTAGATTATCAAACCATTTTTATCTAGCTAAAAAAAACGTATACGGAATTGCATATATGTATTTATCCATATATATTGTCGGCATATTATTTGATTTAACTGTGCGGCTTTTATCATCCATTTCTAGGATATGAGCCAAGTGGTGAGAGAGTGCTTATGCAACCCAATGTCTTTTTTAAATGCCTAGCTGATGAAACTCGCCTACGCAGTTTACTCCTTATTTCAGTTAATCATGAACTGTGTGTGTGTGAGTTAATGGCCGCGTTAAATGACAGTCAGCCGAAGATTTCTCGCCATCTCGCTCAGCTACGAAAAGAAGAACTGCTTGTTGATAGACGCCAAGGTAAATGGGTTTATTACCGAGTAAATCCTCAACTACCGCAATGGATACAAACTATGATTGCTCAAACTGCTGAGTCTAATAGTGAATTTATTGCCAATGATGTAAAACGATTGGCCGAGATGCCTAATCGACCTAAAGAAATGTGCTGCTAACCTTGCTTAACGCACATGCAGCGCAATGACAAATACACTGGGCTGTAAAACCAACACGACAAATTACGATGAATGAATTAAGAAGGTGACTTATGACAATTAAAGTAGGAATTAACGGTTTTGGCCGTATGGGACGTTTATCTTTTCGTGCTGCGTTTGATTGGGAAGATGTTGAGTTTATCCAGATTAACGATCCTGCTGGTAATGCTGCGACGTTAGCGCATCTGGTTAACTTTGATTCTGTCCATGGTCGCTGGGAACATGAAGCTATCGCCAATGATAATGTCATTGAGGTTAATGGTCATAAAATCACTTGTACAGCGAATAAAGCGATTGCAGATACCGATTGGTCTAATTGTGATGTGGTGATTGAAGCATCAGGTGTGATGAAGACCAAAGCAAAATTACAAGCTTATTTAGATCAAGGTGTAAAACGTGTTGTGGTTACTGCTCCAGTAAAAGAAGACGGTGTGTTAAATGTCGTTATGGGCGTAAACCATCAAGATTACGATCAAGCTATCCATCCGATTGTTACCGCTGCATCATGTACTACAAACTGTTTAGCACCAGTGGTTAAAGTGATTCATGAATCACTTGGGATTGTGCATGGTTCAATGACAACGATTCATGACATTACAAACACCCAAACAATCCTTGATGCACCCCATAAAGATTTACGTCGTGCAAGAGCGTGTGGCATGAGCCTTATTCCAACAACAACGGGATCGGCTACGGCAATCACTCATATTTTCCCTGAATTAAAAGGGCGCTTAAATGGTCACGCTATTCGTGTGCCATTAGCCAATGCTTCAATTACAGATTGTGTGTTTGAGGTGAGCCGAAATACCACGGAAGCGGAAGTTAACGCATTATTGAGTGAGGCTGCTGCAGGCCCTCTAGCGGGGGTGCTGGGTTATGAAACAAGACCACTTGTGTCTATTGATTATAAAACTGATCCTCGTTCAGCAGTTATTGATGCTCCATCGACCATGGTGGTAAATGGTACTCAAGTAAAATTATACGTGTGGTACGACAATGAATGGGGCTATGCAAACCGCACCGCAGAGTTAATGCGTTTAGTGGGTTTACAAGATAAAGCTAACTCCTAGTCAATTTGGGAGCGGATAGAGTAAACAGGGTTATTGCGATGTCTTTTATGACTAAATTGGCAAATTTGCCTAGTGAAATAAAACAATACTTAATTGTGACCGGCAACTATTGGGCGTTTACATTAACTGATGGTGCCTTGCGGATGCTGGTGGTGCTGCACTTTCATGGGCTAGGGTATAGCCCGATTGAAATTGCGATGTTGTTTTTGTTTTATGAAATTTTTGGTGTTGTGACTAACCTAGTGGGTGGCTGGTTAGGTGCGAGGGTAGGATTAAATCGCACCATGAATATCGGCCTTGGTATGCAAGTGATTGCATTATCAATGCTACTCGTTCCTAATGAATGGTTAACTGTCGTCTGGGTGATGGCAGCGCAAGCTCTATCTGGTATTGCAAAAGACCTGAATAAAATGAGTGCTAAAAGTGCCATTAAAACACTCGTACCAGCTGGAGCGGAAAGTAAGCTTTATCAGTGGGTCGCCATTTTAACTGGTTCTAAAAATGCCTTAAAAGGAGTCGGATTCTTTTTAGGTGGTGCATTATTGAGTCTATTTGGTTTCCAAGTTGCTATTTTGATTATGGCGCTGGCATTGTTGTTGGTATGGATCTTCAGTGTTGTTAGTTTAAAAAGTGAAATGGGTAAGGCCACAGCTAAGCCGAAATTTACTGAGATTTTTTCTAAAAGTAGCACGATAAACTACCTTTCTGCCGCAAGATTATTCTTGTTCTCTGCTAGAGATGTTTGGTTTGTCGTAGCCTTGCCAGTGTATTTAGCCAGTCAGTTTAATTGGGATCATTGGTATGTCGGAGGTTTTTTAGCGACATGGGTTATCGGTTATGGCGCTGTGCAATCTTTTGCTCCTTACTTTACTGGTAAAAAGCAAGGCAAGGTGCCGGATGGTAAAAGCGCATTTGTTTGGGCTGGGATATTAGCTATTATTCCTGGATTGATTGCTTTGGCTTTGGTGTCAGACTGGCATAGCCAAGCAGTATTGATCGGTGGTTTATTGATTTTTTGCGGCTTGTTTGCGGTTAATTCGTCGATGCATAGCTATTTAATTGTCAGCTATGCAGATCAAGACGGTGTGTCACTCGATGTTGGTTTTTATTACATGGCAAATGCCATGGGTAGACTGATAGGCACATTGTTGTCTGGTTGGGTGTTTCAGCAATACGGTTTAGAAGCGTGTCTGTGGATTTCAAGTGGATTTATTGCGTTGGCAGCAGTGATTTCATTGAAGCTACCACAACATCAACCTATGACACAAAAAACCTAATCGTTAAGAAGGTAAAGCTAAGAATTTAGGCTAGATATCTTTAATAAACATTTTGCTGGTTATTGAGAAGCGATAACCAGCAAAATGATGTTAAGCAGATTGCAGACCGGTAAAGTAGTCCGCATCAATACCAAATAAACACAAATAATTGTCCGTGTTATAGGTGTCATTGTCATTGTTAACAACCACGCTAACACCTTCTGCTTCAAACTGATTCAGCTTTTTAAGTAACATTTGCTGGGTTTTTCGCTCCATCATGAGCTCGATATCTAACATCTGTTGATACTCCCCCGGTTGCAAATAGGTTTTTGCTAGGCGGCGTAATTTACGATAAGGCGAAACCACTTTGGTATCCCAATCTTCAATAGTTGCAGCTAAGCTTTCCCATTGAGCGAGCGCTAAAGGGTGCTGCTGTTGGTCGAGATATTGAGCGAGTAAAAGGAGATTAATATTGACCTGATAATCGTCTTGCACGCTAATATAGCTTAAACGATGAGTGGCGTAACGGTTATCACAATCACGCCAAAGTAACGAATTAAACTGTTGCACTGGCTATTTCTCCTTAAATACTAGCGTCCATCAATAGGGCTTGTGCCTGTTTACTCTAGCCCTGTTGTAAATTGGTACTCCATTGCTTGAATGACGTTATGTGATTCAAGCGGGGGCTGACAGTGTTAACCCCACAATAATGCTGATAACTTAATTAGCTAAGCGTAAATTCTTGTTCAATAACTTCGATTTGCTCTTGTAGCTCTAGCCAAGTCATTTCACTTTCATCCATTGCTTGAGTCAGTTCTGTTCGTTCATTGAGCACTTTCGTCATTTTAGCTTTATTTTCAGCTTCATACAGTGAACCATCTGCCAATTCTGTTTCAAGCTCACTTAAACGACTGGTTATTTTTTGCTGTTGAGTTTCAAGTTTGATTTGTTGCTTACGTAAAGGCGATACCTTTTGTCTCAACTCTGCTTCTAACCGTTTTTGCAGCTTTTTATCGACTGCTGGCTTTACATTATTATCATCTGAAACCGGTTGTGCAGCTTTTGCTGCATCAAGTAGCCATTGATGATAGTCGTCTAAGTCGCCTTGGAATGGTTTAACAGCGCCTTGGTCTACAAGGTAATAATCGCTACAGCTTAACCGTAAAAGATGTCGATCATGTGACACGATGACCATGGCACCTTCAAAAGTTTGCAAGGCCATTGTCAGCGCATGGCGCATTTCTAAATCAAGGTGGTTGGTGGGTTCATCTAATAGCAAAACGTTTGGTTTTTGCCAAACTAATAGGGCTAATACTAGGCGGGCTTTTTCACCACCAGAAAATGGCCCGACAGCAGACAAAGCCATATCACCATTAAAGCCAAACCCACCTAAGAAGTTACGTAATTCAAGCTCTTTGGCATTTGGCGCTAATCGCACCATATGTTGCAATGGGCTATCATCCAAACTTAAAAATTCGATTTGATGCTGAGCAAAGTAACCAATATTTAGCCCTGGATTAGGTTGGTATTTACCTGTTTTCGGCGCTAATTCGCCAGTAAGTAATTTGATAAGAGTCGACTTACCTGCACCATTGCGCCCAAGTAGGCCGATTCGAGCACCTGGCACAAGGTTGAGCTTTACTTCACTTAGAATTGTTTTATCACCGTAACCAATAGAAACATTTTCCATGGTCACTAGCGGATTTGGTAGGGCATCTGGCTCACGAAACGCCATATGAAATTGGCTGTCAACTTGAGAAGGCAACAGGTTAGCCATTTTTTCTAAGGCTTTTAAGCGGCTTTGAGCTTGTTTGGCTTTGCTAGCTTTATACCTGAAACGATCAACAAAAGATTGCATGTGGGCACGTTCTTTTTGTTGACGTTCAAATGCGGCTTGTTGCTGTGATAAGCGTTCAGCACGAATACGTTCAAAGGCACTGTAATTACCTTTGTAATAGTTAAGCTTGGCATGCTCGACGTGAACAATTTCATCCACAATACCATCAATAAAGTCACGGTCATGACTGATAAGGATCAGTGTGCCTTGATATGCTTTAATCCAACCTTCAAGCCAATACATGGTATCTAAATCTAAGTGGTTGGTAGGTTCATCGAGAAGTAAAAGATCAGAGCGACATAATAAAGCCTGTGCTAAGTTAAGGCGCATACGCCAGCCACCTGAGAAACTTTTTACTGGGCTACTTTGTTCTGTTTCACTAAAACCTAAGCCCGCTAATAATGCACCCGCTCGTGATCGGATTGCATAGCCACCAATGGCGTCGATTTTGCCATGTATCAGCGCAATGTTATGACCATCATTATCTTCTTGTGCTTGATTGAGTTGAGCCTCAAGTTGTCTAAACTCAACGTCACCATCAAGCACGTATTCTAATGCTGAGACTTCTAATGCAGGCGTTTCTTGCGCTACAGTCGCAATTTGCCAGCCTGCTGGAAGGTTAAAATCACCTTTATCGAGTTGTAAGTTACCTAAAATCAAGGCCAACAATGAAGACTTACCGGTTCCGTTTGCGCCTACTAGGCCAACTTTATGACCAGGGTATACGGTGAGATCGGCGTCATCGAGTAAGGTTTTTGTTCCACGGATGAGCTGGGCTTGACTGATGTTAATCATGAATAGCAACTTGATTGGTGATAAGACAAAAAGTGCAGGGATAATAGCGTAATTGATAGTTTTTTAATACCAGAGCGAGACTGGATTAGTACAACTATGGCAAAATAATGATATTGAATTGATAAATGTGTAGAAGAAAAATAATAAAATTATGACAAAAATTAAGAAACGCTTTGTAGCTGGGGCTAAATGCCCTAAATGTCATGCGCAAGATAGCATTCAGTTATTTAAAGAAAATGGGATTGAAACTGTAGAATGCACAGATTGTGATTATCGTGAGCAACAAACTGAGGCGAAAGTTGCCAAAAAGGCCACAGGTGATGTGATAGGGGTCTTTAAACCTGATTAAGTTTTCAAAATGAAAATGCTTAAATGTGAGAAAAGTAAAGGCTAACGGTCTAAGAGTTCGTTAGCCTTCTTCTTTGGCTAGAGCGCCATCATTGGCGCTTTCAGCAAGAATTTTGTTTTTGTGTTCGATGAGCACGATGATGACATGACGGTTATTTTTCATTAACTCATCAAAGCGATGATTAATTTCACCTAAATCTTCCACATAGTCTGGATCATCTTTTTCTTTTTTATGCCAGTAACGATTTCTATCTAGCTTTTGTATTTCGCTTGCACGTAAAATTTCAAAATAGCTATTTTCTTGTTTAAGACGATACACCTCACTATCGAGCAACTGGATCAGTTTCTCTTTAGAGATGGTTTCTTTTTTCAATAGTGCTTTTAACGGATCTTCTTTTAATACGATTTTGTCAGAATCGACTTCGGTTGTGATACCTAATTCATATTCAATTTTATGCTGACGAAATTCTTTCGGACAGACCGTTTGGCTGAAGGCAATTTTGTTGTCCTTCATACACTTATATATTGTATTTGCAGAGGCAAACGTCGGCCCCATAAATAATACAATCATCAATGTTAGTAGTAGTCTAATTGGCATGCGGCCACATATCCTTTTGATAAACAAATATCCTTTTAACACCTTTTGTTAAAAAATATATCCGTTGCTTACCGCTAGTTGGCCAATATCCATTGGCTCTAGAAGTTTGTAAATCATTATAGTCGGTTGTAACAATAATGTAGGTATACTTTTTTACTATGGCCTAATTTTAACGAGAAAACCAGTTTTTTGACAGTAGATTTTTTATTGGCACTGAAGAACTTTGCTTTAAATATGTAAGACTTAGTGAAAAATCAGCTAAGTCTTACAGGGCAAGTGGTGAATAGATTAACGTTGGAAAGTGAGGTTATCGATTAATCGTGTGTTGCCAAGGTAGGCGGCAGCTAAGATAACAAGGTGTTTATCATCTGCAGTCGCAATGGCTAAATTGGCAGCGTTTCTTATTGAAAAGTAATCTATTTTAAAGCCTGCTTGGGTCAACATGTCAGCGGCTACTGCCTCGCTTTCAGTGATTGTTTTACCATCCATAACATGTTGCGCAGCTGCATCCATGGTCCGTTTAATAGTGGCAGCTTGATGTTTTTGCTCTGTCGTTAGATAGCCATTTCGCGAGCTCATCGCTAAACCTGAGGCTTCACGTATTGTGTCAATGCCTACAATTTCAATCGGTAATGATAAATCTTCAGCCATAGCAGTGATGACCATTAACTGTTGGTAATCTTTACGGCCAAAAACGGCGATATCAGCTTGAACAATATTAAATAACTTACAAACGATAGTAGCGACACCACGGAAGTGACCTGGTCGACTTGCACCGCAAAACTCATCACCAATATGAGGGACTTCTACGAAGGTTTGTTGCGCTAACCCTTTAGGGTAAATAATGTCTGGTGTGGGGGTGAACAAGAGTTCCGCGCCAGCGGCTACCAATGCTTCACTATCTGCTTGTAACGTTCTTGGATAGGCATCTAGATCTTCGTTTTGACCAAATTGCATAGGATTAACAAAGATTGATACGACAACATGATCCGCACGTTTTAGTGCTTCAGTTACTAAGGTAATGTGACCTTTATGAAGGTTGCCCATCGTTGGCACAAAGGCAATGGTATCGCCTTGCATGTGCCACTGTTTTACTTGCGCTCTAATTTCAGCAATGTTCGCTGTGGTAATCATTGATATTGACCTATAAACGATTAAAGAGTGCGTTATTAATTAAACGCATGTTCGTCAGCTGGGAATGTACCATTAGCCACTTCTTCAATGTAGGCTCTTACTGCTGCTCGAATTTCACCAGTTTGTTGTAAGTAATTTTTAGAGAACTTAGGGATGTAACCGCTAGAGATCCCAAGTACATCATGCATAACAAGGATCTGACCATCAGTATCACGTCCTGCTCCAATCCCAATGACAGGAATCGTTAGCGCATCAGTGATACGTTTTGCTAGCGCACTAGGGATGCATTCAACAACCAATAACTGAGCGCCAGCAGCTTGAAGTGCTAATGCATCATCGACCATTTGTTGGGCTTTGTCTTCTTCACGGCCTTGAATCTTAAAGCCACCAAATACGTGTACTGATTGAGGCGTTAAGCCTAAGTGTGCACAGACTGGAATACCGCGCTCAGTCAGCATTTTCACACTTTCTAGTAGCCATTCACCGCCTTCAAGTTTGACCATGGTTGCCCCTGCTTGCATTAGGGTGCTGGCATTGGTCATGGTTTGTTCTGGCGTGGCATAACTCATAAACGGCATATCAGCGATCAGTAACGCTCGCTTGCAACCTCGATTAACACTGGCTGTGTGATACGCAATATCATTGACTGTAACAGGTAGAGTGTCGTTGTGACCTTGAAGTACCATCCCTAATGAGTCGCCAACCAACAAAACGTCGATGCCTTCATTATCAAATGCGCCGGCAAAGCTCGCATCGTATGCGGTGAGTGCGGTAAATTTCTTACCTTCTTGTTTGAATTTGATAAGGGTTGAGCTAGTGACTTTTGACATAATAAACTCTTAAAAGTTATTCATATTCAAGTTATCGATTTGCGGTGCGTATTGCTAAGTGCTGATTAAAGTTGGACTAATTCAGCCCGCATTTCACTGGTAATTAAGTGTGTTAATTCAGTATTACAAGGCAGTATTAATTGCGGATTAATGTCTGCCAATGGAATGAGTACAAAACTGCGCTGTTTCATGCCGTAGTGGGGGACGGTGAGCCTTGGTGTGTCAATGCACTCTTGCCCATAAAGCAACAAGTCAAGATCCAATGTACGAGGCCCCCAGCGGACTTCTCTGACTCTGCCCTGGGTATTTTCAATATGTTGTAAGGCCTCAAGTAAGGCCATGGGAGTCAAGTTCGTGTTAAAGCTTGCTACCCCATTGACATAATCTGGCTGTTCTACATCACCCATAGGCACAGAGCGATATAGCGGCGAGATGGTCACCGCATTATTTTCTGCAATGGTTCTTAACGCCAGTACCGCATCTTCAAGTTGTTGTACTGGGTCATTAAGGTTTGCGCCTAACGCCACATAGACTGTGGTGCTCATGATTAACCTTTGTTAGTCGGTTTTACTTCAGATGAACCTGAGTTATCTGATTTAGGCTTTGGGCGACGACGTTTGCGCTGATGGGCGTTTCTGTTGCGGCTAGGGCCTTTTTTATTGCTGCTTTTAGCAATGTCAGAGCGCTCTGTTTCATCTGCTTCAACAAATGATTTCCACCAAGTCGCAATTTTCCCGATATTGCCACCTTCAGCTTCACCACGTAACAGCAGTAAGTCATATGCAGCGCGGAACTTAGGGTGCTCAAGCAGTTTAAAGGCACGAGTGCCTTGGCTTCGCTCAAGACGCAGTTGTAATTGCCAAATATCTTTAGCGGGAGTGCTAAATCGACGTGGGATACTGATAGTGCGGCATTGCTGCTCCATCACATCACCCATTGCGGCGACGTGCGCATCGTAATGGCTTAAACCACTTTCTAGGGCAATATCATCAGCACGTTGTTTTAGTGGGTACCATAATAACGCTGCATAGAAAAACGCTGGAGTAACAGGTTTGTCTTGGCTAACACGTAAATCGGTATTCGTCATTACAGCATTAAGCATTTTGGCTGTATTGCCGTTTGGCTGCTCTTTTATCAGTGCTGAAATTTGCGGGAATAATGGCTGAAATAAACCGAAATCACGCATCATGTCGTAGTTAGCTTTTGCTTTACCGGCAAAGAATAACTTGAGTACTTCTTCGTACATTCTTGCGGCTGGGATATCTTTTAATAATGGCGCTAATGCGTTAATGGGCTCAGCCGTTTTGGATTCGATACTCATATCGAGTTTTGTCGCAAAACGAACCGCGCGTAGCATTCTAACAGGGTCTTCACGATAACGGGTTTCAGGATCGCCTATCAAACGTATGGTACGGTCATCAAGATCGCGAATACCGCCGCCATAGCTGTGAATAGAGTAATCGCTGATGTCGTAATAAAGTGCATTGATGGTAAAGTCACGACGCTCTGCGTCTTCATCAATTTCGCCATAGACGTTATCACGCAATAAACGGCCTTCAGCATTCGATTTCGAAATCTTATCATCAGTTTCACCGTGATGACCACGAAACGTTGCCACTTCAATGACGTCACGACCAAACACAATATGCGCTAATCTAAATCGACGACCAACGAGTCGGCTATTACGGAATAATTTTTTGATCTCTTCAGGGGTCGCATTAGTCACGACATCGAAATCTTTTGGTTCCATACCTAATAAAATATCGCGAACACCACCGCCAACTAAGTAAGCTTTATAGCCAGACTTGCTGAGTCGATAAAGTACTTTAAGTGCATTTTCACTGATTTGACGTCGAGAGATTGTATGGGCATCTCTGGTGACAATGTCCAAGCGAAGACCGTCATCTTGAACTTCTGGTTCATTGACAGGAGTGGATTTATTGTCTTCAAACAGTTGTCTGCAGAACTGACTAATACGGCGAAAAATAATACACCTCGAACGATACGATTAATGGTTAGAATTAAATGGTTAAAAATCTGGCGGCTATGATATACCAATTGTAAGCTAATGAGTATATCACTGCGCTATCAGAATCTCAGATACTTGAGGAATATCGGCTATCTTAAATTGTTCGATAGCTTGTTTTAGCATGATATCGACATTATCGGTATCAACCTCTGCTTGACCTAAAAACCTCAAGGCGGCGTTAATGCTGGCCTGAGGGTGTTTTACATCGATAGCATTCGCATAATTCTGTTTTGATAATTTAAAGCCAGGCTTGGTACAAGCAAGGGGTAAATGCAACCAGCTTGGTGAAGTAAAACCAAGAATATTATTCATACTCAATTGTCTGCAACTGGTTTCTAGCAAATCAGAACCACGAACAATTTCAGTGATCCCTTGAAAAGCATCATCGATGACTACAGCAAGTTGATAGGCAAATAAGCCATCGCTGCGCTTAATAATGAAGTCTTCACCAGCAAAATCATCACCTACGCTAACGTCTCCCATCACAACATCGTGAAATTGACTCACTTTTGCATGATTGCGAATACGAATCGCACCTTGGGTTAACCTAGGTGATAGTGAGCCACAACGACTGTCATAAGTGCCACCCATTAACCCAATTTGTTTACGAGTACATTGGCAATAGTATGCTTGGTCATTGCTAAGCAATTCATTAATATGCCGTTGATAAACTTCGCTACGATCACGTTGAAATAACGCTGTTTGATCCCAGTGTAAGCCATAAGCTTCAAGTGTTCTGAGTATGTCATCACTCGCACCGGCAACTTCTCTTGGGGGATCAATGTCTTCGATTCTGACTAACCATTGGCCCTGCTGATGTTTTGCTCTTAAAAAACTGCCTAGTGCAGCGATAAGTGAGCCAAAATGTAAAGGGCCAGAAGGGGAAGGGGCAAAGCGGCCAATGTAATCTGGTGAGTTCACGACAAAACCCTTAATTGAAATCGAAATGTTGAACACATTAAGTTAGCAAAATCATTATCAGAAAGGGTATTGAGCCTTTCTTATTGTTGCCCATTATTATTGCTATATATGTTTAGAAGGGCGTTAAGTACAAACTGATTTTGGCGTGGAAGTCGATAAAAAATACCAAAACAAAGGGCGAGAATAATCTCGCCCTACGATCTGATAAGCTGAATATACAGTTCTCAGTGGTTGGTGTATTAGCCAGCCATTTGCTTTTCTTTGATCTCTGCAAGAGTTTTACAGTCGATACATTGATCAGCAGTTGGACGAGCTTCAAGACGGCGAATACCGATTTCAACGCCACAAGAATCGCAGAAGCCGAAATCATCTTCTTCAATTTTTTGCAGTGTTTTTTCAATTTTCTTAATCAGTTTACGTTCTCTGTCACGAGCACGTAATTCTAAACTAAACTCTTCTTCTTGGGCTGCGCGATCAACTGGATCTGGGAAGTTTGCAGCTTCGTCTTGCATATGGTTCAACGTGCGATCAACTTCTTCACGTAACTGGTTACGCCAAGCTTCTAAAATCATTTTAAAATGACCACGTTGCTCTTCACCCATATACTCCTCACCAGCTTTTTCCTGGTAAGGTTCTACACCTGCGATAGCGAGTACGCCGAGTTTTTTGGTGCCTTCAGGCATAACGCATCTCCTGTAATAATTAGCGATTTATGTGCGTCGTAAAATTTATGGCCGCTATCTATAGCAGAAACTCTATAGCGTGGCAAACTATTTGATTAGTATTTTTTTCATTTTTGAACTAAACAATAACTTTGCATGAACGGGTAATGATACTTGAGGTTGCTGAGATTTCAGTTTGATAAGCTAAAACTTCAACGCCGCTATTGACCGCTTGTTTAAGTAATAATGCATATTGTGGATCGATATGCTCTGCCGCTTGAACGAGATTAATGCCTGAATGCTGTACGACAAACAATAACACTGCTCTATGACCTAGACTAACCATATGCATTAGCTCACGCAAATGCTTTTGCCCCCTAGCTGTGACAGAATCAGGAAAATACCCTACTGTTTGCTCTAATAATGTACAACTTTTCACTTCTACATAGCACAGCGGCTGTGTGTCATCACTCAGTAAAATATCAATTCGGCTATTTTCGTCACCGTATTTTACTTCTCGTTTAATATTGGCGTAACCCGAAAGCTCAGTGATTACACCTGATTTAATCGCCTCTTCGGCTAAGGCATTAGCACGTCCTGTGTTAATACCGATTAAGTGCTGCTCTGGCGTAGCGCTGATTTCCCAAGTATGTGGGTACTTACGCTTAGGGTTGTCAGATGTAGAAAACCAAACGGTTTCACCTGGGAATAAACAGTTTTTCATTGAGCCAGTATTTGGGCAATGAATGGTAATCTCACTACCATCTTCTAGTTTTACATCAGCTAAAAAGCGTTTATAGCGTTTGAGTAACGTTCCTTTTTGTAAAGGTGGGGTAAAGTCCATAAGAAAGTGTGCTCCAGGCAATAAAGGGCTGATTGGGAGTGCTGAGTGATTTGGAGTGAATGCATACTGGCATCATCACTTTCACTTTATTTAGGCAAAGGTTATATCATGGGCTTGTGTGACTTCAACTACTATTCAAGGGCGCATAAGTAAGAGCGAATGCTAGGTTGATTTTACTGTGAGTGGCTATTTTTATCAGTACATTCTTATTAACAATTAATATTAATTTTTGTGCTGGTTTTAGTCTCGTTTCATTACCGATTTACAGTACACTTAGCCCATTGGAAACAAACGTTACAATGTAAGAACAGCACAACAACGATTAAAAAACTAAACAGCACTAAACAAGAACAGCACAAGCAGAATAATAAGGACAAAATAATGCAAATAATGACCGTTGCCCTAACACAAGATGCGCCACAAAGCCTTTGGGGCAAAGCAAGTGTGACTTATCAAGGTAATCAAGCGTTAATTCATTTAACTGATTCGGATGTACTTCGCCAAGTACAAATGGCGGCTCGAAAAATTCGCGCTCAAGGTGTTACAAGTGTCCAGCTTGAAGGTGAATTATGGAATATCGACTCACAGTGGGCTTTCTCTCAAGGCTTTACAACGGCAAGAGGCGAGTTTGAAGTACGTTGGTGTGGCGATGAAGCGACTCAAACCACATTAACCCATCGTTTCGAAGCGGCTAGCTTTGCGCGTATGTTAGTCAATGAGACACCAGAAGAGCTGTCACCAGTGGTACTCGCCAACCATGCTGCAAATTGGTTAAAAGCGATTGGTGGCGACAATGTCAGCTACGAAATTGTTGAAGGCCAAGAACTACTTGAAAAGCAGTGGATTGGTTTGCACGCTGTCGGGCGCGGTAGTGAGCGTCCACCTGCAATGTTAGTGTTAGATTTTAATCCGCTTGGTGATGATGCACCTGTTTCGACAGCGTTAGTCGGAAAAGGCATTACGTTTGATTCTGGTGGCTACAGTATTAAGCCTTCTGTCGGCATGTTAGACATGAAGTGTGACATGGGCGGTGCTGCAACTGTTACTGCGGCACTGGGCTTGGCAATGAAAGCCGGTTTAAATAAACGCGTTAAGTTGTTCTTATGTTGTGCGGAAAACCTAATTAGTGGCCATGCATATAAATTGGGCGATATTCTGACTTACAAAAATGGCGTCACTGTAGAAGTCGTTAATACTGATGCAGAAGGTCGTCTTGTTTTAGCGGATGGTTTGCAAGCTGCATCAGACACTGGGGCTGAATTGATCATTGATGCTGCTACGCTAACTGGCGCCGCGGTGATGGCAGTGGGTGATAATTATAATGCGATATTCTCGCCACAAACTGAAACCTTACAACGTGTGCAACAAAAAGCTGCTGACGTTTCTGAAAATGTTTGGCCATTACCGTTAAATGAATGGCACAAAGATATGTGTCCTTCTCCTTTTGCTGACACAGCTAATAGTCGTGCTATGAAAGGTGGTGGAGCAGGTGGTGCATCTAATGCCGCAGGTTTCTTGTGGCGTTTTGTCACGCCGGGAATGAATTGGTTACACATGGATTTAGCCGCGGCTTACTCATCTTCTGATTCAGCGTTATGGAGCGCTGGCGCGACAGGGCATGGTGTACTTACTATTGCCGCTTTACTAGAAGAGTAAATTCGATAGTGTCGTATTGACGCTAATAAGATAAAAAAGCCGCAATATTGCGGCTTTTTTATTGGGCTTTCATCAAAAGTGAACCACTGGAACAGTAATTGAACTTATGGCGTAAGAGGCCAGTGCTGAATAGGTAGATACTTAACCCCACCAGGCAAATTGAGGGATTCAAATAACGTCAGTTGTGTTGCTGTGACGGTAATCGGTGCCTTTAATAAGAATGGAAAACTTGTTTGCTCACTTGGTAAGGTGCAATGTCTAAATAAGCTTACATGGGGTCGGTAGTCGTGTTGACTTTGCATAAGGCCTAATTCTTTTGCCATATTCTGTAATTGGTTAGCTATGTAAGATAGCTTATCAACAGCCATCCCCTCTGCACAAATCAGCTTAGCTTGTGGCCAATGAGCAATATGGGGCATTGATACGGTAAAAGCATGAAAGGTTTCTACTTCAATTAAGCGGCCAAGTGCAACCCTATCAGCCAAGCTTGTATTTCCTAAAAAAGCGGCAGTGATATGAAAGTTCTCTTTTGCTACGGTTTTAGCTTTCTTAGCGACTAACGGCTTTATGAAGGTTTGCTGTGCCTTTAACTCATTGGCGATTGAATCACCAACCGAAAAACCGACAAAAGTGCGTTTGTTAACACTTTTAGACATTAGTCCATCCTTATAAATATCTTGAATCAAATTGTATCGCTTGCGGGTCACTAATGGGGTAATTTAGTTACTAAATACAATTAATTTAATGTAAAAAGTTGTCGTTTTTAATCTAAGATTAATGCAAGCAGCACAAAATCCATTGAATTTATCGAACATGAGGTTGGATAAATCTTAGCAATAATGAGAGCTACATTGCCAAATATTAATGAGTCGCATAATGGTTGATAGCGAATTTAAATCGGTATGGGTCAGTGAACAGTCATCTGAATTAAGTCGCTTTTTATCATCAGAGAAAGTCACAGCAGAAGTTGAGCTATTAACGCAGAAACTAGACTGTGACGGCGTAGTGATCGTACTGTCTCAAATATCAGAACACATCACCAGTGACTGTGTTGTGCAAGCCAATGCTTTAAAAGTGTATGACTCTGATGCGCAAACAGCAGAGTTACTCGGTTTATCACTCGCTTCTTATCCTGACTTATGTGAGCAACTCTTATTGAATAACCATAGTGGGTTATTTCCTCATTGTGACCAAGCTGAACATGATGATTTACATTTTTCAGCGCCGTTAGTGGATGGACTAAATCAATTTTGTCACTCTTTAGCTAAGCCGATAAGACTATTGATTAATCATGTGGCGCAAATCGGTCATACTCGGCTGTGTCTCATCCCTTATCAACACCAAGCTAATTGGTCGGTACATGCTACTGGTGGGGATGATTGCCAGTTTTATCTCACTAATGAATTTGCGCTAAAGCTTTGCTCACATGCAGAGCTTACTCGAGTATCAGAATTACTGCAAAACAAAGAAATACAATACCTTGAGTTATTCCAACAATTACCTGTAGCGTGTGCGCTGATTGGTACTGACAATAATGTTAGTAATCAAAATCATGTCGCCAGTCAAAGCCTGCCTTTTACCATAGGCAAAAGTCTATTTTCTGTGATTAATTCAGATGATCATTTATTGCTTGAGGATTGTTTACACATCGTTAGAGAAGGCGCACTACACCAATCTTGGTGTGAACTGCCCTTGATCGTTTCAGGTGTTAAGCACTGGTATAAAATGAGTTTTTGTCGTGCTCTTGATATTGAGCATCGACTACTCATGATGGTTGAAGATATTTCTGAG
The DNA here is from genome assembly GCF_002075795.1 of Shewanella japonica. NCBI lineage: Bacteria > Pseudomonadati > Pseudomonadota > Gammaproteobacteria > Alteromonadales > Shewanellaceae > Shewanella > Shewanella japonica. The sequence goes on along the minus strand of NZ_CP020472.1, from coordinate 4,177,817 downwards.
CGATATCGTTTAGCAGATGAACTGTCATTTCAATCAAATTATGACCCCCTAACAGGCTTACCTAATCGGGTGCAGTTTGAGGCGATGCTCGAAGAAACCATAAATGAGAAAGATAGGTTACCTGCCTGTGTTGCGTTTTTAGATCTGGACCAATTCCAAGTCATTAACGATGTCAGTGGACATCAAGCGGGTGATGAATTGCTTTGTCAGGTATCCAAGCGCTTGAGTCTTCTGCTTCGTACTGGGGATATTGTGGCCCGTTTAGGCGGCGATGAGTTTGGTATTTTAATGTATCACGCCGATAAAGCCTCAGCAGAGCAAGTGGCTAGCCGGATTTGTCAGCAACTCTCAGAGCATGAATTCACATGGGGGGAAATCACTCATAACGTCAGTATGAGTATGGGCATGTCCGAGCTTAACTCCCGCTCAGAAGACATTTATAGCGTCATGAGTCAAGCTGATGCCGCTTGTCGGATTGCAAAAGAAGATGGCCGAAATCGCTGGCACTTTTACAGTAAAAATGATCCGCAAATGCACCAGCTTTATAATCAAATGCTAGCGTCTGTGGATATTATCTCGGCATTAGCGCTTAACCAGTTTGAGTTATTTTTCCAATTGATAGAGCCGCTGTCTTCTAAAGATACTGGCATTCATATGGAAATTTTACTGAGGATGGTTCAAGAAGATGGCCGCTATGTTTCTCCTGGAGTATTTTTACCTGCAGCTGAGCGCTATAACCTCGCATCTCGTATCGATCGTTGGGTTATCGACAATTTGTTGAAGTGGGGCTCAAGGCATATGGAGATCTGGGACGACCTTAAGATGGTTTCACTGAATTTATCTGCAGTGTCTTTATCAGATAGTAAATTCATGAGCTGGCTTGAAATGCGCTTAATGGTTGAACCTGAATTAGTTGATAAGTTATGTTTTGAAATCACTGAAACCGCCGCAGTTAGCCAACTTGAACAAGCCACAGCCTTGATTGATTTGTTAAAACCGCTTGGTTGTAAACTTGCGTTGGATGATTTTGGTTCAGGTTTCTCAAGCTTTGCTTATTTGAAGTGCCTTGATGTAGATTACGTCAAAATTGATGGTCAGTTTGTTGTGAATGTATGTGATGATCGCAGTGACAAAGCCATTGTGTCTGCTATTTGCCAGCTAGGTAAAGACATGGATTTTGAAGTGATTGGCGAGTTTGTTGAAAATAAAAACATCGGGCTTTTATTGCGTGAATTAGGTGTAGATTATGCTCAAGGTTACGCGATTGGTAAGCCGACACGATTAATGGAACTAGATTCTGGGCTAAGACAACCTTGGCTGATCGACTGAATATAGGCCAAGCGAAGCTGCGAAAACTTATCATATCAACCCTTTCTTTGTCACATGGCGCAGACATAACACAATCCTTGTTGAGATAGCATCAACAAGCGATTGTGAGTAAACTGACTTCAGTATTTTCTTGTGTAAGTTATTTTTTTGAGCCAATTACCTATTCAAGCCTTGTTCGAGCCACTGCAACAAGCGCTCTCAACACATCGTCAAATTATTCTTGAAGCCCCTACTGGAGCGGGTAAGTCAACGGCATTGCCCTTGGCTATGCTCAGTTGGCCAAGTATTAACGGCAAAATATTGATGCTTGAACCAAGGCGAGTCGCCGCTCGGAGTGTGGCACATTTTATTGCTCAATCATTAGGCGAGAAAGTAGGTGATAGCGTTGGTTATCGTGTTCGAGGTGACACTAAGGTTAGTCGTCATACGCGCTTAGAAATAGTCACCGAAGGTATACTCACTCGTATGATCCAGCAAGATCCAGAGCTCAATGGAATTGATGTGATCATATTCGACGAAATTCACGAACGCCACTTACCTACTGACCTTGGTTTAGCACTTACCCTAGAAGTGCAAGATTCCTTAAGGGATGACTTAACCCTTATCGCAATGTCGGCGACGTTAGCTGGCTTGCCGCTTCAGCAGCTTATGCCTGAGGCGACATTATTGGTCAGTGAAGGGCGCAGCTTTGATGTTGAACAGGTTTATCGACCAGTGACTCGGCAACAACCATGGCTAGAACACATGGCCAATGTGATTGCAGAATCTGTAAAAACCGACTCACCACATGTGCCGCAGCAATATCAAATGGGCTCTATCCTCGCCTTTTTACCCGGTAAGGGGGAGATCAATAAACTGCAGCGTTTATTAAGTCAAAAGGTTGATACACAGGTATTTCTTCTATGCCCTCTTTACGGTGATCTGACACCAGCTGAGCAAGATAACGCAATTGCTGGTGCGCCGAAAGGCAAACGTAAAATTGTGCTGGCAACCAACGTGGCCGAATCCAGTTTAACTATTGATGGAATAACCATTGTTGTCGATAGTGGCTATAAGCGAGAAGCAAGCTTTAATCCTCGTACTGGTGTGAGCCGATTATCTCTTAAACGTATTAGCCAAGCTTCTGCTATCCAACGTGCAGGTCGTGCTGGACGACTTGCTCCAGGTTGTTGTGTGCGTTTATGGGCACAAGAAGAACAAAGCCGTTTATCTAAAGCAGAAGCGCCTGAAATCAGTGTCAGTGAATTAACCACCATGGCATTAGAATGTGCTTATTGGGGGGAAAGCAATATTGAAAACTTACCACTGCTTACTGCGCCGCCCGCAATTCATCAACAAAAAGCGTGGCAGTTATTAACGCAACTTGAGCTTGTGGATGCTAATCATAAAATTTCGCCACATGGCAAAGCGGCTTATGAGTTAGGCTGCCATCCTCGGTTAGCACATATGCTATTGCAATCGACTGTATTGGCTAAGACGCAAAAGCAACCGGAATTAGTGTCGCTGGCGTGTTTATTAGCTGCGGTGTTAGAAGCTCGCGGGCTACCGAAAAAAGGCGTCGATATTAGCCAGTATCTATCACTAGCTACGCAAGGTTTGATGGCGGCACAAGTTAACAAATGGCAAGCGTCATTATCAGTTTCCTCAGACATTAAACAACTTGCTCGTGATGCTGCAAGTCGTGATATCAGCACATTACTAGCTTTGGCATACCCAGATAGAATTGCTCAAGCTCGTGGTAAGCAAGGATTTAGGCTTAGTAACGGTACTGGGGTAACGATTGATATTGAAGATAATATGTCGACCCATGAATGGCTTGTTGTGGCCGACTTTCAAGAATCTCAAGGGCGCAATGCTGGGCGGGTATATTTAGCTGCTGCGATAAACCCCGAGCACCTTAAACATGACTTAGGTTTGCTTATATCCGAACATAAAGTTTGTGAATGGGACGAAGCAAAAGGACGGTTTTTTGCTGAAAAGCAGCAGAAAATTGGTGAACTTATTGTGAGTCGCTCGCTTGAGTCTAACGTTGATTCAGATTTAATTGTCCAAGCGCTAATCAACCACATTCAATCTAAAGGGTTAAGTATTCTTAACCTTGATGAGAGGTTTTATCAGTTACAATGCCGAGTAAAACTTGCGCAGTTATATGCACCAGAGTATGACTGGCCATCGTTAGAAAGTGCTGATTTATTAGCGACATTATCTGAATGGTTAGCACCGTATTTAGTCGATGTTAATTCGATTGCTAAATTACAAAAACTGGATATATTGAGCCAAGTTAAAAACTTATTAACTTGGTCTCAGCAGCAAACCTTAAATGAATTACTGCCGACTCATTGGAAAATGGCGACTGGGACATCAGCGCCTATTCATTATCAAATTGACGAAGCGAGTGATAAAGGCTGCGAAGATATCGATCAAGCGTCAGATGAAGTATTAGCAAGTCATTCGGTTCGTGGCCGTGCTTTATTACGGGTAAGGTTGCAAGAGGCATTAGGTTTATCACAAAGTCCATTACTGCTTCATGGTAAGCTGGTGGTTACCATGGAGTTATTATCACCTGCGCAGCGTCCAATAGCGTTGACTGCAGATTTAGCCAGTTTTTGGCAAGGGCCTTATGTTGAAGTAAAGAAAGAAATGCGAGGCCGATACCCTCGTCATTTATGGCCAGATGACCCAGCCAACACGACAGCAACCAAATTTACTAAAAAGAAAACGCCAGGCTTAAAGTAATAGCCAAGGACGAAATAGAATTACGCAAATTATGACTGACAGAATAAAAAAGCCAACGGCAAGAAAAGACTCGTCTAAAAAGGCTCCAGCTAAAAAGGCACCTGCTAAAAAATCATCGCCCAAGAAACCTGGTGTAAAACGAGTTAATCCCAAAAAAAATAGTCGCTCGAAATGGAAAACGCTTTGGTCATTTACGTGGAAACTGGGTTTAATCGGTTTAGTTATCGTTAGCTCTTACGGTATTTATCTCGATCAAATCATTGCCCGAAAGTTTGAAGGTCAGAAATGGCATTTACCAGCCCAAGTATTTAGCCGCTCAATGGCGATTTATCCAGGCGCTGCCATTAGCCATCCGCAATTATTGTCAGAGCTTAAATTACTGGGATATCGTAAAGTCGCTAACCCAAGGCAAGTCGGTGAGTTTTCTGCATCAAGCAGCAAAATAGAATTATGGCGTCGACCGTTTTTACATCCCGAAGGCGATCAAGTTGCTCAGCGAGTGATGATTTCATTTGATAGCCAAGGTGTGTCATCGGTGCAGCGTATGTCAGACAAACGCCAAATGGCCGTATTTCATTTAGAGCCTGTATTGTTAGATAGAATTTTAGCTTCAGGTGGTGAAGATAGATTATTTGTGCCAACAGAAGAGATGCCGCAAGCCATTGTAGATGCACTGATCCTAGTAGAAGATCGCAGTTTTTATGAACATCATGGTGTTAACCCATTTGCCATAGCTCGTGCTGCTATCGTTAATATTACCGCGGGGCGCACCGTTCAAGGTGGCTCAACGCTAACCCAGCAATTGGCGAAAAACTTCTTCTTAACCAGTGAGCGCTCGATTGTACGTAAGATCCGTGAAGCGTTAATGGCGATCATTATTGATTTTCGATACAGCAAAGATGAAATCCTCGAAGCTTATTTAAATGAAGTTTATATGGGGCAGGATAAATCTCGTGGCGTGCATGGTATGGGTTTAGCTTCGCAGTTTTATTTTGGTCGCCCGATTGCAGAGCTCACTGTTTCACAGCAAGCATTTTTGATCGCAGCAATTAAAGGTCCTTCATATTACAACCCATGGCGCTCACCAGAGCGTGCGCAAAATCGACGTGACTTGGTACTTCGTCTACTGATGGAAGACGACAAGTTAAATGTTGAACAATACAAAGCCGCAGTTGAATCACCTCTAGGCTTGCGTGACTTTAATAAATCGGTACATCAAAAGTTACCAGCCTTTTTTGCCGTGGTTAAAAATGAACTACGCAGTCGATATGGCGATAGTTTATTACAACAGTCAGGTGTGAAGGTCTACACCACGTTAGATCCTATGGCACAAGATGCAGCTGAAAAAGCCGTGGTTTCTACCATGAAAACGCTGGATGAAAGAGCGAAAAATGTGCAAGTGGGCATGGTCGTAACAGATAAGTACACGAATGGGATTGCCGCTATGGTAGGTGACAGAGTACCTAGCTTTGATGGCTTTAATCGTGCTGTTGAAATCCGCAGGCCCATTGGCTCGTTAGTTAAACCCTTTGTGTATGCCACAGCATTACAACAAGGTCACAAATATAACTTGGCATCTCCAGTGGCAGATAAACCGATTACCTTACAAAACGGTCAGGGTAAGACGTGGTCACCACAAAATGTCGACAAAGTGTTCAGAGACGAAGTGCCATTACTAACAGCCTTTAAAAACTCGATGAATGTCCCGACGGTGAACGTCGGGATTGAAATTGGCGTGGATAACGTAGCTAAAACCATGACTAGTGCAGGCTGGAGTGAGACGATCCCTCGTTATCCTTCAATGCTACTAGGGGCTATTAATGGCTCTCCATATATGGTTGCCCAAGTTTATCAAACCATTGCCAATAACGGTCGTTATCGTCCATTAAGCTCGATTACTGCTGTGTTAGATACGAATAACCAGCCGTTAAAAGTGAGCCGTGAAAGCGCAACACAAGGACTAGAACCCGCGACTGACTTTTTAGTCCAATATGCCATGAATCAGGTGGTAAAAAATGGTACCGCAAAACGATTAGGCCAAGCGTTTCCTAATGTGGATTTAGCGGGCAAAACGGGTACCAGTAACGATAGTCGAGATTCTTGGTTTGCAGGCTTTGATGAACGAAATGTCGCTGCCATTTGGGTGGGGCAAGATGATAATTCAAAAACGGGTTTATATGGCTCAAGTGGTGCCATGGCCGTCTATCAAGCATTCTTAAAGCAGCGCCCACCTTTAGGCTTACGTATGACGCCCGTTAATGGCGTTACACAAGGTTACTTTGATAGAAGTACAGGTGTCGCTAAGCAAGCTGACTGCGATAATGTGGTAGCACTACCAGCGAGAGTTGATAGTTATAACCCAGTAGATAATTGCGGTGATGAACGTTCTTGGTGGCAAAAGATTATTAATTAATAACAATTTCAGTACATTAAATAGCCTATATAGATAGTGCTACATCGATTTAACAAAAAGGGCTACTCACTTTGAGTAGCCCTTTTTGTTTGGTTTTAATTTATAGGGTGGTTTTTTTATAATTTATTTTCAATGGTTTAGTTTGGGTTTTGTGGTGTGTGGATAAAGTTTAGACAAGCGTAAATTAGCAATGATTAAAAAAATATTGCGAATAAGATGAATTATCATTTGCATTTATGTATCATTCAGTTGATAAGTTATTAACATTTTGGTTTCACAATTACAGTTTTTGTATCAAGGGAAATTTATGCAACTTAATAGAACAGTATTAGCGACGACTATCGCACTTTCATTAGGCTTACTTACAGCTTGTGGTGGTTCAGACTCTTCTGATAGTCCAGCGACTACAGAACCCACTAATTCTGCACCAACTGATATCTCTCTTTCTGATTCAACTGTTGATGAAAACACTGCTGGCGCGACAGTAGGTACTTTGTCTGCAACTGATAGTGATGCTGGTGATTCTCATACTTTCTCATTGACCAGTGACCAGTTTGTTATTGATGGCACAACACTAAAATTAGCTGACGGTGTTGTGTTAGATGCCGATGCTGCAGAATCAACAGAATTTACTTTAGCCATCACTGCAACGGATGGCGATGGTGCAACGTTTACCAAAGATGTGACTGTAACGGTTAATGACATCATGGATCGCTACGTATTTGACAGTAAGTTAAATGATGGCGAGTCAAGTGTGACCTATACTGGCCAAAATGCTCGTCACATTTTAATTGCTGAATTAAATCAATACATCTCTTCGACATTAGAAGCTGAAATCGACAGCAACGAATTAACAACGAAAGATGAAGTACTGGCTAAGCTGAATTACTTCTACAACCCTGATGAAGATACTCAGTACCCTGATATTGCGATTACCTTTATTGATAACTCAAAAGATGGGCTTATCTCTGAGTTAACAGGATACAAAAACCTTACTGATAAAGTGGCTGGTAATGATGCTACTGGTCAACATGAAGACTGGAATAACGGTGCATTTGCTGGTTGGGGTGCGAAAGGTTCTACAACACCTTCAGCACTTATCGATATGTTATTTGATCGTTTAGCTGATAATGCTGTTGCTAAAATTAACGGCGAAGTACGTCAAGATGTTCGTGGTAATGACATCTCGAAAGTATATATTGATGAAAACGGTGTTGATTTAGCACAATTAATTCAAAAATTCTTATTAATGTCTATTACTTACTCTCAATCAGCAGATGATTACTTTGGTGTTGATACTGAAGGTAAGGGCTTAACGACTGACAACATTAACCCAGCTAAAGATGGTGCTGCTTACACTAACCTTGAGCATCAATTCGATGAAGGTTTTGGCTACTTTGGTGCAGCGCGTAACTACCTTGAATACAGCGATGTAGAAATTGCCGGTAGGGTAACAGAAGATGAAGGTCGTGCGGACTGGAATGGCTCACATGATACCGACGGTGACGGCAAAATTGATTTACGTTCAGAGTACAACTTTGGCCAATCTGTTAATGCAGCAAAGCGTGATTTAGGTACTGCCGATAATGCAATGCCAACGGATTACACCATGCAAGCAATGGAAGCATTTATTGCTGGTCGTAAAATCATCAATGATAACGTGGGCAGTGCTTTAACTGAGGCTCAAATGACTGAGCTTGAAACCTATGCAATGGCGGGTGTGAAAGCATGGGAAAATGCAATCGTTGCGACAGTTATTCATTACATCAATGATGTGTCTGCTGATTTGGCACCACTAGCAACTGGCGGTGACAGTGCTGATTTCAACTACGAAAACCTAGCGAAGCATTACTCAGAAATGAAAGGTTTTGCATTAGGTTTACAGTTCAGTGAATACGCTGTCATCAGTGATGAAGACTTCGAAACTGTTCATGAATTATTCGCAACACAGCCAGAATTAACGGGTGATGTTGATGGATATATCGAAGACTTAACCGAAGCGCGTGATATTTTACAAGCTAGCTATGAGCTTGATGCAGATAACGTTGCTAACTGGTAAATCCTATTGTGATATGACCTCACATTAGTAAAAAGCTTGGTGTTGAAAAACACCGAGCTTTTGTCGTTTTTAGAGTAAGGGAATTTTATGAAACAACCGCATTCATTATCCATGTTATTTCTCGCAATGAGTGCCACTTTTTTAGTGGGTTGTAACGAGAGTACCAGCAGTGAAGCTGGCGCTGATTACGGTAATAACGGAGATACCTCTTCAGATTTTGACCAAGCCGCATTAATTAGCAATATTGTCGATGGTGTTATTACGCCGACCTTCCAGCAGTTTGCAGCTAAAAGTTTAACTCAAGCCAATGATATCGCTGCATTATGTCAAGCAGAAGCTGGTTTACAGCAAGGTAGCGTTGACAATGCTGCACTCACTTCAGCAACAGAAACAGCTGCACAAAGCTGGCGCACGACCATGAATCAATGGCAGCGTGTTGAAATGATGCAAATTGGCCCATTATTAAATGATGATGGCGCATTAAGAAACAAGATCTATTCTTGGCCTGTAATGAGTCGCTGTGGGGTTGATTTAGATGTTGTTTCGTTTGAGAACAACGATATCAACGGTACGCCATACGACATCACAACACGTACTCCAGCACGTAAGGGCATGGTGGCATTAGAGTATTTATTATTTAATCCAAGCCTTGAGCATAGCTGCACAGGTAGTGTGACTCCAGAAGGATGGGATAATCGTACCGATGAGTCACGTCGTCTTGCTCGTTGTGAGTTTGCCGCCGAAGTTGCAAAAGATATTAACAACAATGCCAATCAACTTGTTACCGAGTGGTCTGGTGAAAATGGTTATGCTGCAACATTAAAATCAGCGGGAGAGGCTGGAAGTAGTTTTGCTACCGTACATGAAGCGGTTAACAAACTCAGTGATGCATTGTTTTATATCGACAGTGTCACTAAAGATGGCAAGCTTGCCACTCCGCTAGGGTATTTTGCTAATACCTGTGGTACCAGTGTTTGTCCTGAAGATGTTGAATCTCCTCTAGCTGCTCACTCAATTGATAATATCGCCAGTAACTTAATTGCTTTAAAAGCCTTGTATGAAGGCGATCAAGGTATTGGCTTCGATGATTACCTCGTTGATGAAAATGATGCAGCAACAGCAGCATTGATTACCCAAAGTATTGATGCGGCCATTGCCAGTGCGCAAGCCTATGAGCAAAGCTTAGCGGCAACGTTAACGGATAATGAACAACAAGTCGTTGAAACTCATGCAGATGTCAAAGCAGTTACAGATACGTTGAAATCTGATTTTATTAACACCTTAGCTTTAGAATTACCGCAAACATCAGCAGGAGACAATGACTAATGAATCGTTTATTGATGACTAAAAAATTAGCGTTAGTGTTAGCCATTCAATCTTCTTTGCTAAGTTACAGTGCCATAGCTGCCGAAGATGATGAAACAGCAAAAAGCAATGATAGCTACATGGAGCAGATGCAAATCATCGGTCGTGATCAGAGTTTAAATAAAGCGACGGGCTCTGCGACATTGATTGATGAGCTGGCACTTGAACAATTTAAGTTTGATGATATTAACCGCGTGTTATACAGCGTACCCGGTGTGAATATTCGTGAAGAAGACGGTTATGGTTTACGACCAAACATCGGTTTTCGTGGTGCAACACCTGAACGTAGTAAAAAGATTAATATCATGGAAGATGGGGTACTTATTGGCCCAGCGCCGTATTCTGCTGCATCGGCATATTACTTCCCAATGACCTCTAAGATGACTTCTATTGAAGTGTTTAAAGGCCCCGCAGCCATTAAATATGGCCCTAATACCGTAGCGGGTTCGTTAAACATGGTAACCCGTGCTGTACCGCAAAGCTCTGAAGGCTTAGTTGATGTCTCTGTGGGGAGTGATGGCTTAGCAAAAGCTCATGCTTACTATGGTGACACCATTGATAATTTTGGTTTTTTAATTGAAGGCGTGCACATGCAGGCTGATGGTTTTAAAGAGCTTGATGGTGGCGGCGATACCGGCTTTGAAAAAAATGACCTGATGGCAAAGCTGCGCTATGACCTTGATGGTGAAACAGTAAATCAAGTCTTTGAATTAAAACTTGCCTATGCAAATGAAACCTCAGATGAAACCTACTTAGGCTTAAGTGATGACGATTTTGCGGCTAACCCTAATCGTCGTTATGTGGCTAGCCAACTCGATAATATGGATTGGACTCACACCCAATTTCAATTCAACCACTATGTTACGAATGATCACTTTGAATTAACCACTCGTGTGTATCGAAATGATTTTGAGCGTGCATGGTATAAGGTCAATGGATTTAAAGGTGGCCTAGTTAATCGAAGCTTGCAAGAGATCTTAGCCGACCCAGATAAAGATGAGACGAACCAACGCTTTTATCAAATATTAACAGGGCAACAAGACAGTGTCGCTGAATATGAGAAAATGACCTTGGGTAACAATGATAGAACCTACTTTACCCAAGGTATCCAGTCTGATTTAAATTGGAATATGGATTTACTCGGTTATAACAATCATTTTGAAGTTGGTGCACGTTTCCATCAAGATCAAATTGAGCGCGATCACACCACTGATGATTATTTTATGCAAAATGCGCAGTTGGTTTCAGATGGTGTGGCGACTAAAGCGTCTACAACCGATCGCGAAAGCACAGATGCTATTTCGATATATCTACAAGACACCATCAGTATCAATGCACTCGATATTACTGCCGGTGTTCGCGGAGAGTTTATTGATGCTGAATATCAAAATCGTGCACCTGGTGCCGAGCAAGATTATTTGAAAAAAGAAACCAGCATCTGGCTGCCAAGTTTAAGTTTATTCTACGCTTTATCTGATGAAGCCGGTTTATTGTTTGGAGTGCATGAAGGTTTCTTACCAACAAGCCCTAAGCAAGACCCTTCTATTGAAACGGAAAGTAGCGTCAACTATGAGCTAGGCGGTCGCTATAATGATGGAAACTTTAACCTAGAGCTTATTGGCTTTTTCAACGACATTAGTAACCTTAAAGAAGGTTGTCAGTTCTCAAGCTGTGGCAGCGATGATGATACTGAGTTCAATGGTGGCGAAGTTGATGTGATAGGTCTTGAGCTAACCTCGGGTTATGACTTTACGTTAACTGATAACTTAGATTTTCCTGTATCAGTGTCATACACCTATACAGAGTCAGAGTTTAAAACGAGTTTTGAATCGGGTTTTGATATGTGGGGCGACATTGAAGCGGGTGATGAGCTTCCTTATTTACCTGAAAACCAAATATCAGTTAACTTAGGTTTAGTAAGTAACCAATGGGACGTAAATATGATAGTACGTTACATTGGTGAAATGCTTGAAGCATCGGGTGACGGTGTGGTGCTATCAGGCAGTAAAACGGAAGCATTAACTGTGGTAGATATGTCAGCGAGTTATAATTTTAATGAGTATGGCTTAGTCTACGTTAAAGCTGATAATGTTTTTGATACACAAGAAATTGTCAGTCGCAGACCTTATGGCGCAAGACCGAGCAAGCCACAACAATTTCAAATTGGTTACCAGTATCGTTTTTAATTAAGATGCGATAACGCATTGCTCACTGTGATGATGTGGATGAGGCTTTATAACCCTCATTGCAGTGAGCAATAAAGGCTGGCAAATAGAGGTTAGCATGCCTGTAGTAGAGTTTTTTTCGAGTAATATTGGTGAATTGTTGTCATATCCTTTAGATGCAAATAAACGTATCTTTGGGCTTTATATAGTGGGAGCGATACTACTCGCGCTACCAGTATATTGGCGCTTGCATACTGATAAATCGTTAAAAAGCTTTGGCAAATTTTTACTACCCGCTGAAATTTACTTATCCCGCTCCGCAAAACACGACTACCTCTTGTTAGTATGCAACAAGCTGTTAAAAGCGGTGTTGTTTGCGCCATTGTTATTTACTATGGTGCCTGTAGCGCTTGGACTCAGTGATATCTTAGAGAAGCTATTTGGCTCAATCCAACCTCTTACCGAAAACCTCACCATCGTGATTGCAGTATTTACTGTATTGTTATTTATTCTTGATGATCTTACTCGGTTTATTTTGCATCTGGTGTTACATAAAGTACCGTTTTTATGGGAGTTTCATAAAGTTCATCACTCAGCATCTGTCATGACACCATTCACTATTTATCGAAGTCACCCAGTGGAAAGCTACTTGTATGCTTGTCGTATGGCACTCACGCAAGGGATCGCGGTTGGGATCGGTTATTATCTGTTTGGTCCAAATTTGAAAATGTTTGATGTGTTAGGTGCTAATGTGTTTGTATTTTTATTCAATGTATTTGGCTCAAACCTTCGTCATAGCCATATTTGGCTATCATGGGGAGATAAGCTTGAGAATTGGTTTATCAGCCCTGCACAACATCAAGTGCATCACAGTATTGCCAAAGAGCATAGAGACACTAATTTAGGTTCAGCATTAGCAATATGGGATCGGGCTTATGGTAGTTTGATTAAGGCATCAAGCGTTAGTGAGCTAAAAATTGGCGTAACAGGAAATCCTGGGCACGACACGTTAATGGGAATATATCTGAACCCATTTAAGTATTCATTTCGACACTTTAGTAAGTATTTTTCCTTTAAAAACTCGCCCAAGTTAAAATAAATTAATTTTTTCAGCAGCTTATGCTTGTTATAGTCATCGGCTGAGTGTTTTGGTGTTTTTCTAGTACACTCTATGCCACAAAAAGCCCAACTCACCGAGAGAGGGATTTCTTTCACATAATAATAATGAATGGATGTATATGTTTTTGTCACCTTATTATGCCAAGCAAGACCAAAGTGTTTTTATTTCAGCGCAACAAGCCAGTGACTTCGCGAAGCTGGTAGCTGAAGATTTTAATCCTATCCACAACGTCGGTGCAAAACGCTTTTGTGTGCCAGGCGATTTGTTGTTTGCCTTGGTATTAACTGAATTTGGCTTAAGTCAAAATATGCAATTTAAATTTGCAGGTATGGTCGGTGATGGTGTTGAACTCACACTAGATAAGCAAGCTGGGGAGCAATTTAGTATTTGCGATACTAAAGGTAAAGAATACCTTCACATTGAACGTCAGGGTGACGTTTGTCAGTGTGATACGCAAACTGCTGCGTTTATTAAAAGCTATGTGGCTTTTTCTGGTCTCAACTTCATCCATGTATTAGTGCCTATGATGAAAGAATATGGCATGATGATAAATCCAAATAGACCATTAGTGATTTATGAAAGCATGTCTTTTCAATTAGACACCTTTGAATTTAGTGAAATGAGCTTAGAGCTGGTAGAGCAGCATATGGAAATCACCGGCAAACGTGGAGATGTGACGTTGCAGTTTGCACTAAAGAGCGAAGGCAAGGTTATTGGTTCGGGTATTAAAACCCTTGTTTTGAGCGGCCTGCGCGAATATGACGAAGAGCAAGCTAAGCAAATGTGCCATACCTATGAAAGCAGTAAACTGAATTAAGTCAGCATGATTCAGAAAATAAAAAGCAGCGATCATCGCTGCTTTTTTTGTGTGAGATCCATAATAATTAACGCCAATATCAATAAAACCAATAAGTCGATTAAACAGTATTATTCCATTCGTGAAACACGATATTCCGTTTTTACACTAATATTTAGCTAGGATAGTTATTATTACTTGTATTGCGCAGCCTTGTTGTTATTGCAATGCAGATTGACCCTTTCAATTTTTGAGGCATCCCAATGAGAAAACTATTATTACTTTCACTCAGTTTTTTTGCTTTTTCAGCAAGTGCAAACATTATCTATGATAAAACTGGCGTAGATGATAAAGATTTTATTTATGACGAACATCAATGCATTGAAATGTCTCAGCAAGTACAGAAAAATGATAGCTCAAGAGGCGTAATAAGTAGTGCTGCTAAAGGTGCTGCTGTGGGCGCTGCAGGTACTGCTATCGCTGGTGGTAGTGGTTCTGACGGCGCTAAAATTGGTGCAGGTATCGGTGTCGCATCAGGTTTACTCGGCGGCTCACGTGATAGACGTGCAAACGAAGCAAACTACGAAGCTGAAAAAGAAACAGTCGTTCGTAACTGTATGGCTAATCGTGGATATACAATACTGAACTAATACAGGTTCAATAGCGCTCAGTTAACCTGAATTGAAACCATGTCTAATGACATGGTTTTTTTATGTGCGAATGTCATTGAAAACATGCGACGTCATAGGCTGATGATGAGATGAGCCGTGAGTGATACTGGTTTAATAGCGCTCAGTTAATCTGAATTGAAACCATGTCTAATGACATGGTTTTTTATATGCTAATGTCATTGAAAACATGCGACGTCAGAGGCTGATGATGAGATGAGCCGTGAGTGATACTGGCTTAATAAAGCTCAGTTAATCTGAATTGAAACCATGTCTAATGACATTTTTTATGTGCTAATGTCATTGAAAACATGCGACGTCAGAGGCTGATGATGAGATGAGTCGTGAGTGATACTGGCTTAATAAAGCTCAGTTAATCTGAATTGAAACCATGTCTAATGACATTTTTTATGTGCTAATGTCATTGAAAACATGCGACGTCAGAGGTTGATGATGAGATGAGTCGTGAGCGATACAGGTTTTATAGCGCTCAGTTAACCTGAATTGAAACCATGTCTAATGACATTTTTTATGTGCTAATGTCATTGAAAATATGAGATGTCAGAGACTGGTAACGACACTACTCGTGAGTGATACAGTTGAGATCAGCTTGCTCAAACTGACTGAAAATGGCTTCCCCTTGGTGAGTCCAAAAACTAAAATTTTGTCCTTGGTATTTGGCACCTGATGCGGTGCGAGTTAACAAAGCAAAATTGGTCGTTTTAAGGTATTGGCTCTTGGGGGAAACCGTCAGCATCGCTGCTGGTATTGTGGTGTCATTATAAAAATAAGCGGTAATTTTGGTAAGGTTGCCATTGGCTGTTTCGCCACATAGATATTGAATTGGCTCAGGTATTTCAAACTCGCCAGCAGCAATTTGTAGCTCTGTGAGTCGAGACTCATAAGAATCTTGCACGCATGACTTTATATTCTCTGCTTTCCAACAATCGTTACGGCCTTTAATCCAACCTCGCTGAAAGGCTTTTAACTGAGATAATTCATCATTACTGGTTTGAGATTTAAGTTTGGTAAACATCTCGTTAATTTCAACATCTAAACTGGCTAAGAGACTATCTTGGCAGATGAGTTCTTCAACTTGGCCTTGAGCTTGTTGGCAATCAAATGATGGCATGACAGGCTCTTCAGCTAGAGCTGACTGATATGGGAGTAATAATAAGAGGCAAATGATAGAAGCTGAAATCTGAATACGCATAATGATAAACATCCTGTTTTATAAGGTCGTATAAATCAAATCATAGCGTATTCAGTTTAAATATGAAGCGTTTTTAGCCGTTGTTCAACGTTGGCTGAACTATCGAATTAAGCTTTTGTGCTAATAATATGACCGCTATTACCTACTGGCTGTGGTGCTGATTGCTGTGGTAATGCAGCTTCAATTAGCTGTAAAGCCATTTGGCCTTCAACTTTTTGCTGATCTTTTGCCATTACGGCGACTTTTAAACTGGTACCAGAATCAATATTAGTAGGCATTGCTGATGGTGAATTAATAGATAAAGACATAGTTTCTCACTTTATTGACGTTACGGCTTAAAATACGACGTTGATACCCTTGCTCGGTATCGGTGATATGTCATTATCGGCTTCTCATTAGCAAACTTTAATTATTTGATATAAAAGTTCTTCAAACTAAACGGCCTATGAAGCGATTAACTTGTGCGCAATTAAAGTGTGGTAAGATGGGCCAAATTATAGTTAATCATAGTGTTATATTGCCAAAAAACATGGAGCATTTGCCATGAGTAAATTACCTGCAACCGAAACCCTAGACCCATTAGCACTAGAAAACCAAGTCTGTTTTGCAATGTATAGTGCCACCAATGCGTTAATTCGTGCTTATAGACCGCTACTTGATGAACTTTCACTGACCTACCCGCAATACCTTGTGATGATGGTGCTTTGGAAAGAGTCTGGCATTAGCGTAAAAATTCTAGGCGAAAAGCTACATTTAGATTCAGGCACATTAACCCCGTTATTAAAACGACTTGAAACCAAGGGGTTGGTTATCCGTGATCGTAATAAAGATGATGAGCGAGTTAGAGTGTTGCACCTTACTGGGGACGGCAAAGCTTTGCAGCAAAAGGCCAAAAAAATACCAGAATTAATGCGTTGTAAGGTCGGCGGTGATAGTGAAGAGTTACGTGAATTAAAGCGCTTGAGTGAAAAGGCTTTAACGCATTTACAGGGATAAACTAATTTCACAGCTTGTCATAAAAGTTAAATTAAACTGTCATATACTCAAAAGTTAACATCCCCATCAATTTCAACATTGGGTTGAGCACTATTGATGTGAGCACTATTGGTTGAGTCAATCGATTTGAGTGCAATCGGTTTGAGTAAAATCGATTTAAGTACAATCCTTATATAAATGGAATTGGAAGTCGTTTGATTATGTGGCAAATTTTTACTCGCTTTTTGGCATTAGGCTTTATTAGTTTTGGTGGGCCTGCAGCGCACATTGGTTATTTCAGACAAACCTTTGTGAACGAACTAAACTGGCTTGATGATAAACGTTATGGCAGTTTGGTTGCATTAAGCCAATTCATGCCTGGCCCAGGCTCTAGTCAAGTTGGCTTTGCCATTGGGTATCATCGTGGCGGTTTAATGGGCGCAATTGCTGCGTTTGTTGGTTTTACCTTACCTTCATTTTTCTTGCTGTTCTTATTAGCAGTGACCAGTGCTCACTGGCTTGAAACCACAGCGGTATCGGGCGCTATACATGGATTAAAGCTGCTCGCTGTTGTCGTCGTTGCTGATGCTACATTGGCGATGTTTGGCCAATTTTGTCAACGTAAAACCGCACGGGTATTAATGGTTGCAACCGCAGCAAGTATAATGTTGTTTCCATCTTTACTGACCCAAATAGTTGTTTTGTTACTTGCTGCAATTGTTGGCTTTGTCGTACTGACAAAAGGGGAAAATATTACCCCAGAAAATACGCCAATAACCTTGAATTATGGCTGGCTTGCGGTATTTATCCTAGGTTTGCTCAGTAGTTTTTATTTGATTAATCAAACCGGCACCTTAGGTCAAGTTTTTGCTCAGTTCTATCAAGTGGGTAGTTTAGTTTTTGGTGGCGGTCATGTGGTACTGCCACTGCTTGAAGCTAATGTTGGTGAGTTGGTAGATTCAGATCGATTCTTAACGGGTTATGCGTTAGCGCAAGCTGTACCTGGTCCAATGTTTACCCTTGCCACATTTTTAGGGGCTGATTTGTGGCTGGAGCAACCGATTTTAGGGGCGATTGTCGCAACGCTTGCGATTTTTATTCCGGGCTTTTTATTAATGCTGGTGGGATTAAAAAGCTGGCATGCTATCAGTGAACGCCCTGCTATATCAGGTGCGATTGCTGGCGTTAACGCTGCGGTAGTCGGACTGTTACTCGCTGCATTGTATAGTCCCGTGTTTACTTCAGCGGTTATTGAGCCGATTGATATGGCACTTGTGTTAATCGGTTTTGCGGTGCTTAAAATTGCCAAGCCTAACATCGTATTATTGGTAATGGGCTTTGCCGCGACAGGTGCTTTAATCAGTCTGGTAAATTAAACCGTTAAGCATACAAAAGGCAGCGATTACGCTGCCTTTTTGTTTATCTGAAGTGATATCGAGGGTTAAGCTAATGCGGGTTCAGCATGATTGCTGCTCACTTTCTGGCTGAGAACAGGTTTGGAAACACGCTCGGCTTTTACCGCGCACACCTTGAACTCAGGGATTTTTGCCACAGGGTCAATGGCGTTGATGGTGAGTTTATTTGCCGCAGATTCAGCAAAATGGAACGGCAAAAATAACACGCCAGCTTGAGCTCGTTTGGTTACAAAGGCGTTGATTTCAATTTCACCTCGGCGAGTTGATAGTTTCAAGGTATCACCATTTTTAACGCCCAATTGTTCTGCATCAAACACCGATATCATGACTCTTGGTGAGCCCAGCTTATCCAAGCCTTGGGTTTTACGGCTCAAAGTGCCCGTATGGAATTGTTCCAACAAGCGACCTGTAGATAACACTAATGGGTATTCATCATCAACTGGCTCAGCAGGACTTCGGTGTTCAACCGCAGTAAATAAGCCTTTGCCTTTTATTGGTCCATGTTGATGTAATACCGCGGTGCCCGAGTCTTGCTCATTGACACATGGCCATTGAATACCTTTGCTAGGTTTGCCTTGTGCATCATTGTTGAGCCTGTCCCAAGTGATGCCTTGATATTGCGGCGTCACTAGGTTTATCTCATTTGTAATGGCTTGCTCATTAGCATAATCCCAATTAGCCCCCATTTTGTTGGCAATAGCGTGAACTATTTTCCAGTCTTGCTTAGCAAGACCGGGTGGTGGGAGCACGGGTTGCAACCGCTGCACACGGCGCTCAGTATTGGTGAAGTGGCCGAGCTTTTCAGCAAACGATGCAGCTGGTAACACGATATCGGCCATTTTAGCTGTTTCTGTCAAAAAGATATCTTGCACAACAAGAAGCGGTATTTTCTCTAGTGCAGCTAACACATGAGCTTGATCGGGATCGCTAAGTACAGGGTTTTCACCCATCACGTAAAGCGCATCGACTTTATTTTCAGTGATTGCATGCATCACCTCTGTCGCTGTGAGTCCTACATTTGGCGATAAAGAAGTATCCCAATACTGCTCAAATTTCGCTTGAGCGTCTGGATTATCGACCTTTTGATAGCCAGTGTAGTACTGAGGGAGTGCGCCCATATCGCAAGCACCTTGCACATTACTTTGGCCACGAAGTGGGTTAATCCCCGCGCCAGATTGACCTAAGTTACCGCATAGCATTTGCAGATTGGAAATGGCAGTGACATTGTCATGGCCAGAAGTATGTTGCGTAATGCCCATTGCATAGTAAATCGCAGTCTTTTTAGCAGTGCCGATCAACCTTGCCATCTGGGCAATTTTTTCTGCATTAATACCACAGACTTTAGCGGCATTTTCTAACGAGTATTTAGGTTGCATTACCGTATCGATAACTGCGTCAAAGCCATCGGTATGCTCGGCAATATAATCTTTATCATGCCAATCATTGCGGATGATTTCGGCCATAATGGCATTGATTAAGGCAACATCGGTTCCAGGCTTTTGCGCCACATAGAGTTCGGCTTCGTCTGCAATAGATATGTGTTTAGGATCGGCGACCATCAAGCGTGCACCGTTATGACGGATTGCTTGTTTGATCTTAGATGCAATGATTGGGTGAGCATTGCAAGTATCTGAGCCTAAAATAAAGATCAAATCCGAATCTTTAATTCCCGGAATATCGCCTGTCATCGCGCCGCTACCTAAACTTTGCTGCAGCGCTGATACGGTACTGGCATGACATAGGCGGGCGCAGTGATCAATATTGTTGGTACCGAGCACACTACGAACGAACTTTTGCAGCAAATAGTTATCTTCGTTGGTGGCTTTAGCAGAAGCTAAGGTGGCAATCGCATCACCGCCTTTTTGGGCTTTAATTGCGGAAAGCTTTTGTGCGATTGTGTCTATGGCTTCATCCCAGCCGCAAGGAATTAGTTCGCCATTTTTACGAATAAGCGGCGTGGTAAGACGTTGCTCACTTTGAATAAAGTCATAACCAAAACGACCTTTAACGCACAACATACCTTCGTTTACGTCGGAATCATTGCTGCCTTCTACATGGCATATTCTACCAGTCGATGGTGATACGCTGACGTTAATTCGACAGCCCACACCGCAGTAAGTACATATGGTTGATGTGGTGTTAAGTTGTTCATTACTGCCTTGACGCTTATCACGTGCATCAACCAATGCACCCGTTGGGCAAACTTGCACGCAGTTACCACATTGAACGCAATCACTGTCTGCCATCGTTGCTTTAAAGCCCACTCGAGGGGCTTGACGAGTGCGCTCTGTTTCAGCGATGACATCAGTGGGCAGCGCTTGAAAGCTGTCTTTTTCAAAGCTAATCGCATTATGGCCACTTTGCTGACCACAAATATCGACACACTTGCCACAACTGATGCAGCGGTTGGCATCAAACTGAATAAACGGGCTGGTCTTATCGACGGCAAACTGCTGCATTTGTGTGGTATCGAACGCTTTAGCATCCACATGATATTCAGTGGCGTAGTCTCGCAGTTTACAATCAGTGTTAGCCTGACAAGCACACTCTAAACAGCGAGCCGCTTCTTTCATCGCCTCACTATGTTCAAAACCTTGTTCCACTTCATTAAAGTTAAGTTGGCGTTCAATGGCTGTGAGTTCAGCCATTTTATAACGAGCCTCAGGCTTGGTACTCGGGTAAAGGTCTGCACCAAGTCCTGTACTTAGTGACGCTGTTTTTGGGGCTTTAGTGGCATTAAACTGTTGTGGCGTTAGCTCACAGCTCAAACCTTGATTGAGTAGTTTATCGATTGCAACAGCTGCCTTGCGGCCATCACCAATCGCAGCAACAGCGGTGGCAGGACCTGTGCGAGAATCACCAATCACAAACAATTTATCAACCCCTGCAGACATGGTGTGCTCGCAGCCTATAAAGGTATTCCAGCGACTCAAGGCAATTTCACCACTGGTTAAGTAACTGTCAGGGTGTTCTAAAAAGCTCATATCTGGGGTTTGTGATACGGCGGCAATCACAGTATCAAAGGCTTCGATAAAGGTTTCGCCAGTTGCTTTAGGTGAACGCCTGCCTGATGAGTCTGGTTCACCTAATGCCATTTTAGCTAAATTAATTGCTGTGACTTGACCATTTTCATCGCTAATGTTTTCAACTGGATTAGTCAGAAAGTGAAACTTAACTCCTTCAACTTCCGCCTCGTGGATTTCATAAGGCTCAGCTGGCATGGCATCACGAGTACGGCGATAGATAATAGTGACATCATGGCCAGCGCGTACTGCGGTGCGAGCACAGTCAATGGCCGTATTACCACCACCAATGACAGCGACTTTTTTACCGATGTTATAGCTTTTATCTGTGCAGTAATCACGTAGGTAATCAACGCCTAAGTAACAGCCTGTTAAGTCGCTACCGGGATAATTCATTGGCACGGCTTTTTGTGCCCCGATGGCTAAACAAACTGCATCATAATCATCAGTTAATTGCTTTAAATGAACATCTTCACCCAGTCGGGTATTGGTTGAAATCGTTAACCCATTAGCGGTTAATAAGGCGATTTCTTTATCAAGGATTGCTTTAGGTAAGCGGTATTCAGGAATACCGTAACGCAGCCAACCGCCAGCTTGCGGCATTGATTCAATAATGCGGACTTCATGACCTTGATTTGCTAAAAAATAGCCTGCGCTTAATCCAGCAGGGCCACTGCCAATGATGGCGACTTTCTTACCGGTATCTGGTTGACGTTCAATTTGGTAACTGTGCTCATCAGCTAAATCTAAATCTGCCGCGTGGCGCTTTAATTGGCGAATTGCTACAGGCTCATCAACTAAACCACGGCGGCACTCAGCCTCACAAAATGCTGGGCAAACTCGGCCAATAGATAACGGCAGTGGTAAGGTTTGTTTAATTATTTTTACCGCTTCAGTGTGATTACCTTGGGCGATATGAAATAAGTAACTTTGAATATCCACACCTGCTGGGCAAGCTTTCTGGCAGGGCGCTTCACAGTCAGCAAAATGATCAGACAAAATATGGGTTAATGCATCACGGCGAAGTTCACTTAATTCTGCGCTCTGGGTGGTGACGTGCATATTGTCGGTAACTTGGGTCTTACAAGCCTTAGCTTTGCGGCAACTACCGTCATTATTATTGATATCGACTACACACAAATTGCAGTCTTGTTTGTGCGCTGACTGTGGCGAGGTTGAGTCACACAAACTCGGAATAAGGATGCCTGCTTCCTGTGCAGCTTGGAGAAGATTCCTTCCACTATTAACCGACAATGATTTGCCGTCTATGTTGAGTGTAATCATCTTGTAGGCCTTGTTTGATTCTTTGTTGGCTTTACATGCCTTTTATTAGTTCTACAAAATATACCGATTTTTATTAGATCTACATTAACTGAGGAATATGGGGCTAGGTTTTGTTGTGTTGCTCACATCACGCTGTATTTATGTGCGCTTGCTAATATTTAAACTGAAAGGCTTGCTTGTGCTTCGCAAAAAAAGGGGTTGTTTGATCTTGATCTCAGATGGGAGCAAGGCGGCTTAATGGTGCCTGACGCTAACTAACCAATTAATCAGCCTTTTAATGGAAAGTAGTTACTATTCAGATGAATGTGCATGTGTATGGTGCTAATTAAGCTTTATTTGATCTAGCTCACGAGTTGTTTACTAAAAAGTTACATATGTATCAGAATGAATGCTTTTTTGTAACTATAATTATGCCATAACAAGAATCGAGAGAGAGTTACAACATGATGTCAAACTTGTCCCTGCGTAATAAATTATTAGGTTTAGCATTAATTCCCCTTACTTTCATTTTAGCAGTGATGCTGAGCATTTATTATTTTACTGAGAAGAGCGCACTAGAAGAAGACATTCAACATTTTCGCTCTGAATTGATAGCAGAACGCAATAATCAAATGAAAGAGCAGTTAGAAATTGCCACAGCAGTTTATGAATATCAGCGTAGCCTAGGTGATAACGGAAACTTTAAAGCAGCACTTCGTACACTGAGATTTGGCAGTGCTGGCTACTTCTACATTTATGACGATAGCGGTTTGAGTATTTTTCATGGCGTTAACGATTCGTTGGAAGGGCAAAATAAAATTGATATGGCAGACCCTAATGGCACCAAAATTGTTGTGGGGTTATTAGATGCGGCTAAATCAGGTAAGGGCAGTTTTACTTACTTTTATCGCAAACCAGGAAGCAACGAGTTAGTTGAAAAGCTCGGTTATGCTGTGATGCTCCCTAACTCCAACTGGATGCTGGGTACTGGTGCATACATTGATGATATTGAAGCATCCATCACTGAATATCGTCAGTACACACAAGAGAAGATGAACGAACAAGTAGGGATGTTTCTACTTCTTGCCATCATATTAGCATTAGTCACAGGCATGATTGTCGTATTCGCCTCACACAAAATGGTATCACCAATCCAGAACATGGCAGAGTCTTTAAACGACATTGCAAAAGGTGAAGGTGACTTAACTAAACGGTTAACGGTGAGCGGTAAAGATGAGATTGCACAACTTGGCCTTGCTTTTAACCTGTTTGTTGAAAAATTGCAGGCGATCATTACCGAGGTTTCAGGCGCAACTGATGAGGTTAAAGGCGCAGCAAAAACCATAAACGATCAAACGGTAACCATTTCAAATCAGCTATATAGCCACAACAGCGAAGTCGATCAAATCGTTACCGCGATTACCGAAATGTCGGCGACTGCTAATGATGTTGCGCAAAATACCAATAGTGTGGCCGAAGCAACCGATGATGCTTCAGACTATGTGTTAAAGGCACAAGAGTGTGTGGATATTTCATTAAATGAAGTGTCGCAATTAATGAATCAAATCGACAGCGCCGCTGATAATATTTCTTCACTTAGTGAGCAGTCTAAAAAGATTAATTCAGTATTATCTGTGATTGGCGGTATTGCGGAG
The DNA here is from genome assembly GCF_002075795.1 of Shewanella japonica. Taxonomy (NCBI): domain Bacteria; kingdom Pseudomonadati; phylum Pseudomonadota; class Gammaproteobacteria; order Alteromonadales; family Shewanellaceae; genus Shewanella; species Shewanella japonica. The sequence goes on along the minus strand of NZ_CP020472.1, from coordinate 4,153,622 downwards.
CAAACAAACTTATTGGCATTGAACGCGGCTATTGAAGCAGCAAGGGCAGGAGAGCAAGGTCGTGGTTTTGCAGTGGTTGCTGATGAGGTACGTAGCTTGGCAAGTCGTACTCAGGCCAGCACTGTCGAGATTAATGAAATGCTATCTGAACTACATAAGTTAGTGGGGCAAGCCGTTGATGCAATGGAGCAAAGCCAAAAAAGTGGTGTGCGCTCAGTGGATTCATCCAAAGCGATTTCAGAAAGTTTAGGTGCGGTGACATCGTCTATGACTAGCATTAATGACATGAGTACCCAGATTGCGACAGCTGCGACAGAGCAAAGCTCAGTAACAGAGGAAATTAATCGCAATATTACCTCGGTGCAAGAAATCGTTAATGAGCTGCTGTCATCTAGCCAGCAAGCGGCTGAGGTCAGTACTTCTGTTGCAAGCTCTGGCGATTACTTATCGACATTGGTGAGTCAATTTAAGGTGTAAATCCATTATTGAATTATAAAGCCCAACAGTGAGTTAATTTCATTGTATTTACTGAGATAAAAGAGCCATTGCAACGTTTGTTGCTTGGCTCTTTTTTTATGTCTAATTAACTCATAAATGGTTAGTTAATGTGTTCATCAAACTTATTCAACTTACTTGATTGTAATCATGGCCAACTAAAGTGACAAAAAGTCATTAAAACGACCTAGGTTTAGCGCTAGCGATAGGTTAGAATACTCGGTTTGCAGCAATCTAAATTTCCATAAAGTAGAAATCATCATGTTTGAAGTAAATCCAGTTAAATTCAAGATCAAGGAACTCGCTGACCGCACCGAACTTCTTCGGGGGTATCTTTGACTACGCTGCTAAGCAAGAGCGTTTAGAAGAAGTTACCCGAGAGTTAGAAAGTGCCGAAGTATGGAACGATCCTGATAATGCCCAAGCACTGGGTAAAGAGCGTTCATCTTTAGAGGCAGTGGTCAAAACCATTGATGATATGGACAGTGGCCTTGAAGATATTGAAGGACTGGTTGAGCTTGCCGTTGAAGAAGACGACGAAGAAACCTTTAACGATGCGAGTTCTGAGCTAGAAGATCTTGAGAAACGTTTAGAGGAACTTGAGTTCCGTCGTATGTTCTCAGGCCCACATGATGCATCAGATTGCTATTTAGATATTCAATCAGGTTCAGGCGGTACCGAAGCGCAAGATTGGGCAAACATGGTGTTGCGTATGTACTTGCGTTGGGGTGAAGCCCACGATTACAAACCAGAATTAATGGAAGTCACCGACGGTGATGTTGCAGGTATTAAAGGCGCAACCATCAAGTTTACTGGCGAGTATGCTTTTGGTTCACTACGTACAGAAACCGGTGTTCACCGTTTAGTGCGTAAGTCACCGTTTGATTCGTCTGGTAAGCGTCATACTTCTTTCTGTTCGGTATTCGTTTACCCAGAAATTGATGACTCGATTGAGATTGATATCAATCCAGCAGATTTACGTGTCGATACCTACCGCGCATCTGGTGCGGGTGGGCAGCACGTTAACAAAACAGAATCTGCAATTCGTATTACCCATTTACCGACCAACACGGTCGTGCAGTGTCAAAATGACCGTTCGCAACATAAGAACCGCGACGCTGCAATGAAACAGTTAAAAGCAAAACTGTATGAGTTAGAAATGCTCAAACAAAATGCTGATAAGCAAGCCGCGGAAGACGCCAAATCAGATATTGGTTGGGGCAGTCAAATCCGTTCGTACGTGCTTGATGATGCCCGTATTAAAGATTTACGTACAGGTGTTGAAAACCGAAATACCCAAAGCGTCTTAGATGGCGACTTGGACAAGTTTATTGAAGCTAGCCTGAAATCTGGCCTTTAACGAGAGAAGAAGATGACTGAACAAACCCAAGACGAAAACAAGTTAATTGCAGAACGTCGCGCGAAACTAGATCACATCCGCGAAAACTGCCCTGCTAATGGTCACCCGAACAACTTCGATCGAAAACATAAGGCTGCTGATATTCAAAAAGAATACGGCCACTACACTAAGCCTGAGCTAGAAGAAATGGGCGTTCAACGTTCTATTGCGGGTCGTGTTATGGCTAAACGTGGTCCATTCTTGGTTATTCAAGATGTGTCTGGCCGCATTCAAGCTTATGCAGGTAAAGATGTTCAAAAAGATTTAAAAGCGACTTACCAAGGTTTAGACATTGGTGACATCGTCGGCGTAACCGGTCAACTTCACCTTTCAGGTAAAGGCGATTTATACGTGAACATGGAAGAGTACCAATTGCTAACAAAAGCATTGCGTCCACTACCAGAAAAATTCCACGGTCTATCAGATCAAGAAACGCGCTACCGTCAGCGCTACGTTGATTTAATCGTTAACGAAGACTCACGTGAAGCCTTCATCATGCGCTCTAAAGTCGTTACTGCTATTCGTAACTTCATGGTGAAAAAAGAGTTCATGGAAGTTGAAACCCCAATGATGCACAGCATCCCAGGTGGCGCTTCAGCTCGTCCATTTATTACACATCACAATGCGTTAGACATCGAAATGTACTTACGTATTGCGCCAGAGCTTTACCTAAAACGTCTTGTTGTTGGTGGTTTTGAGCGTGTGTTTGAAGTTAACCGTAACTTCCGTAATGAAGGTTTATCGCCACGTCATAACCCAGAATTCACTATGATGGAATTCTATATGGCATACGCTGATTTCAATGACCTAATGGACTTAACAGAAGAAATGCTAAGTTCAATCGCAACTGAGCTTTGTGGTTCACCACAACTGCCATACGGCGAGCACACCGTTGATTTTGGCGGTCCATACGCACGTATGAGCATGTTAGATGCGATTAAGAAGTACAACCCAGACAACGAAACGATTCAGTCTATGACTTATGAAGAAGTTAAAGACGTTGAGTTTATGCGTAACCTTGCGAAAAGCATTGGTATGAGCATCGAGAAATTCTGGACTTGTGGTCAACTACTTGAAGAAATCTTCGGTGAAACGGCAGAGCCACAGTTAATGCAACCTACGTTCATTACGGGTTACCCAGCTGACATCTCACCACTTGCACGTCGCAATGACGAAAACCACTTCATTACCGACCGTTTCGAGTTCTTCATCGGCGGCCGTGAAGTCGCGAATGGTTTCTCTGAGCTTAACGATGCAGAAGATCAAGACAACCGCTTTAAAGCGCAAGTTGATGCTAAAGATGCAGGTGATGACGAAGCAATGTTCTACGATGCTGATTACATCACAGCACTAGAGCACGGTTTACCACCAACTGCTGGTCAAGGCATTGGTATCGATCGTTTAGTGATGTTGTTTACTAACACTCACACTATCCGTGACGTGATTTTGTTCCCAGCAATGCGCCCACAAGGGTAATTGTTGATTAAGCCGTTGGCTTAATAATCACCATAAAAAAACCAGCCTACTTGGAAAAGTGGCTGGTTTTTTTTATGAGTGGAGTTTTTAGGTTCAGACTATATAGAAAACCTTGGTTAAGAACAGGGATATGATTGAAGGAACTATTCTTAAATTGTTTATTTTCTGAATGATTTTTGCCCAAATCTTTGGTAGTCGTGTACGATAGCTTCGAAAAGCTTGGATTCAGTTACTTTCTCTGAATTATCGATTACATACTTATCAATTTTAGCTAGTTGTTCTTTCGGGATTTGATTATAGGTGTCAGATACTTTATTTGCTGAATCAATTATATAACCATCAAAACCTTCAGGAAAAGTGAACGTCCTTGGTGATATTTTTCCACCACTAATACTAATTCGACTTGCTCGCATTTCTTTCGATTGCTTTGATTTGATTACACCAATAATAATGAACGAAGGCAATTTAGTATAAATATAAATACCATTTGAGTTGCCAACGATATCCATTGCTATGGTTCGAAGAAAATACCTATTAATGTTGGTCGGAAGGTCTTGAATTGAAGTAGATCCAATTACATCAAGTGGATATAGATGCTGCTCATACTCATATAAATTGGACGACTCACCAAGCAAAAACTTTGCTAGTCCATGCTCAGCTTTTGAAATAGTATCTAAGTAGTCTTTTGGCTTAGGTTCATTAATATTTTTTCCACGAATATACGTAAGTGTTCGCCATGACAAAGAAGCTGTAAATTTAGATAACCACGCGCCATATGTAGTAACTAAATTTGAATCATTCATATATGGATGGAAAATCTTAATTGAAAACTCCCGTTCCCAGTTAGAAAATAAGTCTTCACACTCCCCACATAACCAATAGTCTTTTGCAATATCTTGTTGTCGCTTATTTATTTGATTCCCTTCTCTGAAGTAGCCAGTTATGGATGTTTTTTTGAGCCACTTCCCTATGAATTTCGGAATGAAATGGCTCAATTCTAATTTCGTATCTTTTTTACATAACTTACAAGTGCCGTGCATATGAAAATATCCTTATAGAGAAAGCAGCTCGATACACGGAATACTCAGTAATGTTTACCGGACATTATAGAGATCAAGGTAAGATTTATTTATTAACTTACAGCCTTTTTGTTTAGTGTGCTACTTAGAGCTTTTAAATTGTGGACTCTTCAAATTGATACAACCTACGGTTGCCAAAGTCGTGGTGCTTCGCCCACACCAGACGAAAGGGAAACAACAGCATTTCCCTTTTCGATATCCCTTGCCGCCCCAACGAAATTACTCTTTCAAAGCGAGTAAGCCTCATGCTTATTCGAAAATAGCTAACGCTTTAGACAGGCCATCCATGGCCTACTAAAGCTAGCCTGACGTCCTGTCAGGCTTACGCTATTTTCTTCAACGCATTTCAGCAATTTCAATGGGGTTCTTTGTGCCCGCAGGTTTATTACTCTTAGCTAGGTAAACTTAAAATCTTGTATAGATTTGAATGTTCAATTTGAATTGAGGTGAGCAAGAAAATTGCGTGAGTCTGGCCATGGATGGCCAGCTAGCTTTCGAGGGGAAGGGACGCCCCATCGAATGCGTTAGTGATTTTTGTAGATTACCGAAGCTGGCTACAAATGAAGGTTAAAGCTATAGAATACTCCATTGGAAATAATCGCTTTTCAAATTATTTCGTTGGAGCGGGTGGGTGTTCCAAGAGGGAGTTGCCGTTCACTCCCTTTTGGTCGGGTGTGGGTGGAAAACCCACGATGTTAATCCAAACAAAGTTTGGAAATTTGTAAGTATGGAAATAAGAAATAAAGTCGTGACGCTTCGCCCACGCCCGACGAAAGGGAAACAACAGCATTTCCCTTCTCGACATCCCTTGCCGCTCCGACGAAGTGTTGTTCCTCATGCTACAGAGCGAATTAGCTATCGCCTCAGATTCGCCATCGCTTGTAAATGGATTTACTGATGTCACGATGGCAGGGATGTCAAGGAGTGACCATGTTCAACTGAGGCTATGTCGGCATCGATAGGCAGGAAGCCTGAATGTCATGTAGTGCATGGATGCACGAGAATAACCTGCCTCATCACGCAAATTAGCTCAACGCATTCGGACACTTCCAACGGAGTCTATTGTGCCCGCAAATTCTTTTGTTGTTACATAACCCATTTTTTATAGCTTTAAACTGATTTTTATTTTCTATGAAAGCTGCAATTGAATTGAGGAAAGCAAGAAAATTGCGTGAGTCTGGCCAAGGCCTTTCTTGCACTAAGGCATTTAGAACACCCTGTACTTAAGATTCTGGCTAGCTTTCGAGGGGAAGGGACGCCCCATCGTAAGTGTTAGAGCTTCATTTAACCAAAGTTGCAGCTTACCGAAGTAGGCTCAAAATGTAGGCTAAAGCTGGATAATTCTCCATTGGAAATTTTGCTGTTTAAATTTCGCCGGAGCTGCGGGGTATAGCTCTTAGCAAAAAGTAAGAGGGAGTCGAAGTTCACTCCCTTTTAGTCTGGTGTGGGCGAAGAGCCACGACGTTAATCCAAGCGGACTTTGGAAAAGGAAAACCCACAGTGTTAATTCAAACGAAGTTTGGAAATAAACGGTAAACCACTTAAAGAAATGAAACGAGCGAATCGCAGTTCACTCCTTTTTAGTCTGGTGTGGGCGAAGCGCCACGACGTTAATCCAAGCGAAGCTTGGAAAAGGAAAAACCACGGTGTTAATTCAAACGAAGTTTGGAATTAACGGTAAATTTTGCAAATGCTTTTTAATGAGACCAATGGGATTTATCAGAAACACGGCATTAAGCTGATTAATAGCATGGATAGGCTATTTTTTATCTTCTTAATGTCTTGTATAGCTGGATAGAGTAAATTTATCTGTAAATTTTTTGTGTCTGATGATAAATTTAAGTTAATGATTTGGGTGATTTTATTTTATTAACAAATGAATGAGCCTTATAAAGCAAGCGTTAGAAAGTGTTTTTTAGCTTTAACTGGTTCAGTAACAGCTAAATTTACGGTGAACGCTTTAAAAGAGCGCAGACTCTTATTATTAATGTTAAGGGAACAACATGAAGTTATCTTCTCTCCTAATGCTACTGACGGTTTGTGTCGTAGCTGCGGGCTGTCAGAGCACCAAGATCAAAGCTAACAAATTACCTAAAGGCGTCGCGGTTAACAAATCTGTCGAGATTCCAAATCAAACACAGGTGGCTTTTTACCTACCTAAATCAGCGACTGAACATCGTTTTTATCTTGAGCAGTGGAATGTTTGGGTAGATCCTGGCCAAGGAGTAAAAGATGGTGTTCAAAATGCTATTCAAGCTTATTTCCCTAGTGCTGAACCGCTAGATTTAACCAGTGATCAGCAAATTGGGTTGTTAATTGATATTGATCCTAAATGGACTTTCAGCAATGGAAAAGCCTTAATGACAATTAACTATCGTGTGTTTGATGGCGAGCAAAAGGAAATCCGTAAGGGTGAAAAAGAATACAAGGCTTACCTAGGAAATGTGTCAGATGGTACAGGTTTTTACAATGCTAGTTTACGTGCCACTCAGCTGATGCTGGTTGATGTACTGAACAAGCTAAAACCAACACAAGAAAAATACGCTTCAACATTGAAAATGCAAGATGCCAATGTCAAACAATTGGTAAATCTTGAGAAGCCTTTCAGTAGTGGCACAGGCTTTTACATAAATGGAAATGGTCAGCTATTAACTGCTGCTCATGTTCTTAATAATTGTTTAGTGGTTCAAGCTAAAGTGGGAGATGAATTCATTGATGTAACGCCAGAAGCTAAATCGACGTTATTAGATTTGGCGGTGATAAATACTGATAAACCAATCGATAAGTTTTTACCTTTTAGACAGGATAAAAATATGTATTTAGGTGAGTCGGTTACCAACGTGGGCTATCCCCTTCAAGGTTTACTTGCTGCGTCGCCAAATTTAACGCGTGGCAACATTAGCTCTCGAAGTGCATTAAAAGGGTCGGTTGGACTGTTTCAGTTTTCGGCGCCTATCCAGCCAGGTTCAGGTGGCGGCCCTGTAGTATCTGATGGTGGCGAGTTATTAGGAATAACAGTGAGCACACTTAATTCAGCTAAATTGATAGAATCTGGAGTATTACCTCAGAATGTGAATTTTGCTTTAGAAGCCAAATATGCGGCTAGATTTTTAGATAAACACAATGTGCCGCATGTTTTAGTTGAGCCAAATGAAAATGGACATATTTCCATTGCAAATGAGGCCGCATTGAGCTCAGTTGTGCAACTTAGCTGTTATCAATAGGGGATTCATCATGAAGAAGGTTATTGTTGTTGTTTTTACTTTGCTTGGATCTATATCGCAACTTCAAGCTGAAGAAATCAAGTTACCCGCTTTGCAGTATGTAAGTTTGGTTGATTCTGAAGAATTTTATGACAAGTTAAAAAACAGCTCATTACTGGCTGAATTAGATAAAGATAATATTGGTACTCCTATCCGCTTACTTGTCACTTACCGAATGGAAAACGCTGCCGGTGGTTCTGCTGCAGGATTTACATCGGCTATTTTAGCTGGTGGTTCTTTAGGTATTTTACCTGTTGTGACCAATAACGACTTTGTATTGAATTATGAAATCAAAGTACAAAATGAAGTGATTGCATCTGCCGAGTATCGCGAAAATTTTACAGAGGCTATTAATATTCATTCCGATAAAGGTTTTTATGGTTTAGATGGTGAAGCATTAACTTGGGCCATTTCAACCACTGATACCTTTCTCAGTGATATGGAAAACAATGCTGAGCTTAGAGCTTTGGTTGAAGAGTATGATTATTACTTTGCTGAATAACCTTTAAATTCAGCTGTTAAATAAAGGGTGCGTTTATTCACGCCCTTTATTTCATCAAGAGAGTTCGAGTGGAAGTCTCAATGTGTTTAGTATCTTGTTCCATTTTTAGTGGAATAAAACTGTTCTGGTAAGTAAATAGCAGCATGGAATATTGGTGATTACTCATTAACTTGTCTTGTTTCGTTTAGGGAATTTTATGGAAAGTGTACTCGTTAAATTGACTTGGAAGTATTCTGAGGCCTTATAAATTCGTACTTCATAATTTTTCTATCTGTAGCCTTACCGATAATATCGAGAAAAAATGTCTAGTTGTAAAAGCTGTAAAACCAAGTTTAGGTTTTTAGATATGTTGAAAAGCTTTAACCCTGCGAACGTAAAATGCAGTAACTGCTCCGAAAGAATTAGATCGAGTTACGGCACGCTTGCTGGGATTATTTGTGTCTACTTAGTCTTTTTTTTATGTCTGATCGCACTACCAGTATTACTGACGATGTTAGGAGCGTCGGTGGATGTTGTTAGCATTGTTATCATCGCTTTAGTGCCGTTTATCCTATTAATATTCCCATTAATATTTGAATATATGTACTACTACTTATTATCTAGCGGGAAAATAAAATCCAACCTAAATCTAGATTAGATCTTATAAAAAAGCTAATGAATTAGTGCTTTAAACTAAAGCCGGCTGAAAGCTGGTTTTAGCTAGCCGTTTGAGCGCACCTTATAAGTGTTAACAAACTAAACCATCAACTTGATGAACATTCGTGGTGTAATACGCTCCGCTATATTCGATATTTAACGAAAAATACAAACTTTGTTTTAGATGGCGCTTAATTGCATGTTCAAGCTCTGCGCTTAATTCAAAGGTAAATTGTTCATCTCGATGGGGCTTAGTTAAAAGCGATACCGTCACAAGAATGTGTGTATGTTTATATTCAGAACAAGGGTAAGCTCTTGATTTACATACGCCAGCACTGGCATCTTTTTGATTAATGATGCCTTCTATATCATCAAAAATATCTTGTGTGTTGATAGTGAGGTTATCTGAATACTTAATTTCTACGTGGGGCATTTATCCCTCCTGTGTTGAGTTTGCTAGTCAGTCGTTTATACCTACTTTGTAGTCAATACTCGAGGCCCTAATGTCATTTATGCCATACCAATAAAATACATTGAGGCTATGGTTTCGAATTCGATTTAAACACTGAAGTAAAGTTTTTGCTGTTACGGACATTAACCTGCATATTTTAAACGAATTCTAACTATGTCTTTGCGAGGCAGGATAGAGTGAGGCTTTTTAAGCCTTAATCAGTGCCCAGACTTTTTTAAGACCATTTAATACACTGTTTCTTTTATTTTTTAAAAATTCAGCTTCAAAATCGGCCGCTTTATCCATTGCTGCGACACAGGTATTAAATTGGGTTAGTAACTCATCGTTATCGCATTCGAAAGTGTCACCGTCATAGGTGAAGTGTTGCTGATTATTTTTAAGGATATTCAGCATTGTTCTTGTATTGTAAATCCAAGACTCTCTGGCTTTAAAGAATAACCCTTGTTCAAATATTTTTTGATTCAGAGTGGTAGCGCTTGAGTCTAACGCTGTTTGAAAACTGACTTTATCTAGCTCAGAAATGATGCTTAACATTTCTTTGCTAGAACCTGTGATAACTTGAGCGTAATAGTGTTTGTATTGCGCTAATAGCTGTTCCAGCTTGTCTAATCTCTTTTGAGCATCAAGGCGAAAATCACTTAAGTTTAGATTGTTAGAGTTAATTATCTCTTCCAGTTTCAAGGCATTTTGCTGATTTGTAAAGTAACGAGTGGCTTCAGCAATAGAGGTAAAAGCAAGTGTGTCCTGTTGATTTTTATTGACCATTTATATGATTTCTGATTAAAACTGCATATTCAAACCGGGTAAAGCCAGCATTGCTAGCTGACAGCATGGCTCACCCATTTCTGTTTAAAGTGAAGAGTAAGCGACTACCTATAGGTTAGTTGTCGAGCTGCTTTTAGACTCTTTTATCGTTACCTTTGGCGTAAAAAAAGGTTGCGTACCATTTAATACTTTCGCAGTGTTTGCAGCGTAGCGAGTAATTTTACTGTGCAAAGGTTTTTGAGCCAGTGTACTAAGCATTTCTTTGTAGCGACCATTTTGACTCTTGCTTAATACTTTACAAAGCCAAGCGAGTGAGTCAGCAAAATCTGAATCCTCTGTTTGCTGGTTATCCCATATGTATTGGGCAACATGATCCAACGTTGCTGTATCCGTTAATGGAAGCTTAATTGCCTCTCGTGCAGCGGTGCGAATTTGGGTGACATCGTTGCTTACAAGGCGAGATAACAAGTCTCGGTATTCTGGCGCAATGTCTGAAATATCAACGCTAGTTTGTTTAGACTTTAAATCAACGATCCAATGGGTTTTTTCGTACTTTAACTCCATAGAGCCAAGGTTGATGTATGATAAACGTAAGTTTTGAAAGGTTTGGCGACCAATGAAGGGCCTTCTGTAGCTGCGAATATACTGCCCTACACCATCCGGTTTACCTAGTTTCTCTATTACAGAATCTAAGCTGTCTCCTTGTGCAATTTGATCAAACTTTTTTAAGGTTGGGGTCGTGGTGGCGTTAATAACGTTAATTGCTTCAAGATTAAATTCTTGAGCTCTAAACTGCGGAAGGTCTTCTTTGGTTAGGTTTCTAATTGCACTTTTGAAATACTTTTTCACCTTTCGTGACGCTTCATTGCTATTTTGTTCGGTTAACAATGTCCGATACCTTGCGTTTTGGCTTTCACCAATAGCTTTTGCTAACCATGATATTGTGTCGTCAAACTCATCATCTTCTTTATCGCCATTTTGGTTCATTGACCAAAGTGTAAAGGCTGCTAAATCCCATAGCTGAACATTTTCAGGCAAGCTGTGGTGCAAAGCTTTTGCACCTAATTTTACTTCTTGTAGGTTTTTGCTGGTGAGTAAGTCAACGTAGATGGTGTCTTTAGTATCAAAGTCAGCTTGAATAGCAAACGGCAATAACACTAACAATAAAGTGAGTAGTTTTTTCATTTTAAATCCATTTAAAAGACCTCACTGAGCGAAGCCTTAGATAATTCCCTTTTCTTGATTGATGCCATTATGTTAACAGCTAAGCGATGATATTCGAAATGTCTTTCTGCGTTTTTCGTTTTAAAAGGAAGTAATACAATATGTGAACAATGAATTTATAGGTAGTAAAAAACATAAATGCGAATTAATTAATGTTTGATTTTATTAGCTAAAATATTTATTAGTTGCGTTAGTCAATGGTGTTAGTAACTGTGAATACAGTTGTATTCTTAAAAAAGGGCTAGAGCCTAAAGTAAGTAGGACTCTGGAATAAGTCATGACGTTACTCAAAACCAAGTTTGGTCATTAAGTTTACTTAGCAATCTAAGGCAATACCATCAACTTGATGAACATTCGTCGTGTAATACGCATTGCTGTATTCAATATTTAAAGAAAAATACAGGCTCTGTTGCAGATGACTTTTAATCGCTGACTCAATCTCAGCACTCAATTCGAAGGTAAATTGTTCATCTCGGTGCGGTTTAGTAAGCAAGGATACGGTAACTAGAATATGGGGATGCTTATATTCAGAACAAGGGTAAGCTCTTGATTTACAAACGCCAGCACTGGCGTCTTTTTGATTAATGATACCTTCTATATCATCAAAGATATCTTGTGTGTTGAAAGTGAGGTTATCTGAATACTTAATTTCTACATGAGGCATTTACCAACTCCTTAGAGACACTGACAAAAATGGAGTTAAACAACCACTTTTGAATACGTTTCTCGGTCAATATCGACCACTTCTACTGACAAAGAGCAATCCACTTTAATCAAGGTTTGTAATTGCATTAACACTCGCTGAGTTAACATGGTTTTTTGCTCATCATTTCTGCCCGATAAAATCCTCATCGTTACATGGATAAAACTGATATCAACACTACCGGTTTTAAACTCTGAGTAGGGTATTGCTCTGACTTTTATGTCACTGCCTTGTGCTTGAAATAACTCAGATGCCAGTGCACCTTGATGTACCAAATCGACCAAAGCTTGGCCGTTAAGATTAGCTGAATATTCGACGATACAATGGGGCATTTATCCCTCCTGTGTTGAGTTGGTTTTACTGTCTTCGTTAGTCAGCAGCTTACGCCAGAGTCGACCGTCAATGGCCGATAGCCCTACTGCAATTAATGTCATTCCAATAAAGTGAACTGGGGCTAAGGTTTCGTTTAAAAACACTGACCCGAGTAAAATAGCTGATACTGGCACTAATAAGGTTACCAATAACACATTAGTGGCGCCTGCTGTGGCTAAAATTTTAAAATACAAGATGTAAGCGATAGCGGTACACAGTATTGCTAAGGCACTCATTGCAGCCCACGTACTAAAGGCGACAGTATTGATATCCAAAGGACCTTCAACGAATAAAGTGATAGGAATTAACACTAATGTTGATGCAGTCACTTGACCTGCAGCGGTAATAATAGGGTTGATTTTTAACGCGTTAAAACGGCGGCCATAAACGCCTGCAAATGCATAAGACAGTGCCGCAGCGATAATGGCTAATTGAGCAAATAAACTGACTTCGCCACTAAAAGCAGGTAGGCCTATCATTATTACCACACCAATAAAGCCCACTGTGACACCTGTAAGTTTGAGCGATGTGATCCGTTCATCTGGCAGTAATGCTCCTGCAACGATTACAGCAAATATGGGAGTGGCAGCATTTAAGATTGATGCAAGCCCCGAGGCTATTTGAGTTTGTCCCCACACGATAAGGGCAAAAGGGATAACGTTATTGAGCAGTCCCATTCCTAAAAACACTAACCAAACCTTGAGATCTTTAGGCGGCTTTAAGCCAATGGCTAAGGCAAAAATCCACAGCGTGATTGCCGCTATTGCAACTCGAAGAGTCACAATTGTTAGAGGAGGTAAATCGCTCACAACAACCCCGATTAAGAAGAATGAACCGCCCCAAAGGATTGATAGTAACAATAGCATTGCCCAGCCTTTAGCTGACATTGAGGTATTAATCGTCGCATTCATAGGCGTAGACTCAACAAGGTGTAATTTACGAAAGTTAACTATGTCATTGTTAAGCTACATAAGGCTAGCTTTATCAGCAGTAAATTAGCTTTGCCTAAGTTAACTTACTGCTGAAGCATAAGTGTTAAGTTGCCGATTTTATTAACTTTAACCCGAACATGGCTCTGAAGACATTAAAGGGTCTTATCAGCCAAGCACAGATGGCACTGGTCAAGGTGAATGAGGCTGTAAACAGTAGGATTATTTTAATTGAGATAGAGGCTTCAAGTGAAATAACAAAATATCCAATCACGACAATGACAGTTTGGTGGAGAATGTAAAACGGATAGATTAATTGATTACTCTCTTTGAGCCAATTAGGAGTAACGGTTAAATAATGTTGTGCATAACCGAGCATGGACAATAGAGCAGACCATGCGACTAAACAGCACACTAGCCACCATATCCCCCAACGCACATTTAATGACAAATACTCACTTAAATCAGGAGAATAATAGTAAGCATAAAATAAGGCACTAAACACGACTAAAGCGAATAAGTTAATCCTTCTTTGATCGCGTATTGCTTGCCAAATAGTGGTGCTGCGAATAAATAGCATGCCAGTAACAAAGAAGAAAAAGTAATAGCTGGAAGAAGATAAATTTTCGATTTTGTGGCCATCACTTGGGAAGTAAATTGAGAAAAATATCTTGATAAAAATAAGTATAACAACCAAACAAAGTAGCCCGATTTTAAGTTGACTGATTTTAGCTACTATCGATACAACGCCTTGCCCTAATCGACTTTGAAACATGGCGTTGATTGGAATTGAGATGACTGAAAAGACAATAAGGTATTCAATAAACCATAGGTGATTGAGTTCCAATTTCAAAGCTAATGCAGGATATGCCTGCCAGAAAGAAGCAAGTTCGTTGATATTTTCAATATAGGTTTGGGGAGGAATGATTAAAACCGAACCCGCTAACAACGGGATGAATAACCGAGTGAATTTATCTTTGAAAAATTGTTTAACGGAAATTTTGGATAATAGAATAACGCAGCCTGCACCGGAGATGAAAAATAAAGTGGGCAATCTGAATTGTTCAAAATACACCATAATATCATCGAGTAACTTACTCGATTCGGTATTCATAATATGCCAGTCATCACCGTTAAATGGCATCAAAACATGGTGTAAAAAAACTGCAAAAATCAAAATGACTCTAAGCCAATCTAGTTCAGAATATCTACTGTCGTAATTCAAATCAATTTGTCCTTAAATTGAGCTAATTAGTAGGTTTATAAGTAACCTATATTAGCTTGTACTAAATGGCAAAGATTAAGAATAAAGGAAGTTGATTCATAAAGTATTTAGTCATTTTTCTATTTAAAACTGTCACTAAACAGTTTTTATTGATACTTTGCAGTGGCTTATTTTCAAGGATGAAGTTAAATGAAAAAGTGGTTCCTCGTATTATTTATAATTCTAAGTGTTTCTTCTTACTATTTTTATCGCTCTCATGAAAACGGAGTTACTCCTGAGCCATTGCTAAATCAAAGCTCCGAAAATCCTGCTAGTTCGCCAAGTTCTGAAGTTGTTGATGTTGCGGTAAATATAAAGCTAACCGAGACAGAAAAAGAGCTTACTCCTAGGCAATGTAAACAGTTTTATGGGAACTTCAGTGCACATATCAGAGATTCTCATCGCATACTCATTGATGCTTTAGCTATTGAATTACGAGGCGGAGCAACCAGTGATGATTTAATGCAATATTCGTATATGTATACCACATCTTATAAATCTTATGAGGACTTGATACATCTTGCGAAGGTAAAAATCGCCAAAGAGAGCATAGAATATACCAATAAAGTCGGGCATGTAGCAGAGTGGAAAGGGTTTGATAGCTATTTGGGAATGAATAAAACTGAGCTTACAGTATTAGCCAATTCATTAGAGCCAGTTGGTGACACAACTAGTATATATATGCCCATCAATACCAAAGATATTAAGGGTGTTAGCCGCGAGGCTTTAATCAGTTTACATGAAAATGATAAGAGCTTTAATACCTATGTAGCGTCGCCGCTTAGGTTTGATGACCGTTCCGTTGTTTCACCTTCAATTCTCTCCGTTACTCATGCTCAGTTATTTACCACTGAAGAATATCAAGGCTTAATCGCTGAACATCGTTTCACCGCTCATGAACTTGCAGTGGCTATCAATGGTCAACTTCCAATTGAATATATCAAGCTCATCATCGAACAGTCGGACAACATTGGTGGTTATCCAGCCTTTGAGCAAAGTGATTTTGCTCATTATGAAAATATAGCCGACATTGCAGTCGCTCAGTTTAATACTGAAGTATTGAAGTTACTTGCTGCTAGAGGTGTAACGCCAAACGATAGTGCAAATACATCAGGTTTAAATCTTGCTTTTAGTCGTTTGCCTGACGATCCTAATTCGCAAATAACGCCAAAGCAGAGTGAAATGATTGAGTATCTACACCAATCAGGACAAAAGTTGAAAGGGCATTATTCCGATGACGGTAAGGCGTTTTATTCTTCAGGGGTTAATCGATTTTATATTGATTTTACTGATCTAGATAAAACACTAATGTCGAAATTAAATTTTCAAGAAGTTGATTCGATTGAAGATGAAATGAATGTACCTATTGAACTGAGTAAGGCGTTTGCTGAATACGGTGAATTGAAGCAAGTCATTAGCCAGCAGTCTGAACAATGTGCAGACATAACGAGGAAAGAAAAAAATAAAGAAGGGTTCGAACCTGCTAAAAAAATGCATGACTTAATTTCTGAAATTAAAAACAACTCAAAGCACATTGCTGAAGAATTACATCAAATAGATCCTTTGCTTTATCAAAAGTGGAATCATCAAAATCGTGTACGAGAAAATGGAAAGAAAATCGAATTAATCAATCTATTAAGAAATAAACAATATTCCGAGGCATCAGATTACGTGAGTGCCAATAGTTTATCTCAAGATGAAACTAACTATCTGTTTTTACACGCTCTACAAGAAACAGACGTTTATATTGATATATGGAATGCTAGAACGGATTCAACTCCTCCGAATAATTTTTATTATTTTAACTCGGTGACGATAGAGCAGGCGAAAGGCCTTTATGACAGAGGTTTCGATTTTAATTTAAAAGACCATGAAGGAAGCAGCTTATTGGCTGTATCGTTAAAATCTGAAGAAGTATTTAAAATGTTAATAGGTCTAGAGGTTACTGAAGATTTTACTCGGTTAGGCCGAGACTTGTTTGATAGGGTGCTGGATAAAAGTTACAAAGAAGGGAAGTTGTTCAGTTACATTAACGAAGTTGCCCAAATGGTTGAAGTCATTGAGCCTAGTCACTTTGCGAGAATTGAAAGACTTAAACGGTTTTATCCCCAGGAGTATCAAACGCTGATTGAAATCGATAAACGTTTGATTCCAGCAGAGGGTACTGAAATGAATAAATACCGTTAATCATCATTAGGTTTCGATGTGCAAAAGGCGACTTTTTAAAACCCCGTACCGACATTGATATACCATGCGGTATCTTCAGGGCCTTTTGCTACATCAATTCCCATATGCAGCCCATATCGACGGGCGATGGTGTAACGAAAACCAGCGCCATAGGCGGTTTGCTCGTCGCTGTCCCACATATCACTATTACTGTCGCCAGCAAGGCCGCTACCCACAAACGACAGTACCATCCAGCGTGGAGTTATTCGCCACATTAGCTCAACTTCACCTGTTGAGACAGCTTCACCTTGATAGCGGTTTCGCGGGATGCCTCGCATTTCAATGTAGGGATAGGTAAAGACGGGCAGGCGAGTATCGCTGCTGATGGTTTGATAATTAAGTTTGACCCCAAGGGTGACGGATTGTGTCATTGGCCAGTAATTAATGCCGGTGGCTTTAATCGTTTGGTAATCATAGTCGCTGCCTATTGCGGTATTAAACCAGTCGTATTCGATGGTGTAGTCATAGCCTTTGGTGGGCATAAAAAAGTTATTAAGACTGTCGTATTGCAACACGGCGCCAAGGGATGAAACTGCGGGCGATGGGTCAAGTATGTCGGTGAGCCTGTCAACTAACTCAGGCGGCAGTAGTGATAGCTCTTTGTTGCTTGCTAAATCCACCTTGGCGTATTTTTGGGTGACACCTAAAAATAATGGGCTGTCGAATAATCTAAACTGCAGTTTTTGCATGAGACCATAGCCTTGCATATTCAAGTCTAAGGCTATGTCTTGAGCAAAGTCTGATTGGCTGTAAAAGTTCATATTCACATCACCGTAGCCGCCACCGATAAGGTAGCGAATATGATCTTGTTGCCATGTTTCTCTATGGCCTAAAAAGCCGAACTTTGAGCCATTATCAGTCGCGCCAATGCCTGCTGCTGAAATACCAGGGGTTAGCAATTGGGCGCCGCCGTCAACCGAGTCTTTGGCTACTTGCTGACGTTTGGCAGTTTGCTCAGGACTTTCATGCAGGAAAATGCCCATAAGTAAGAGCCCTGTGCCAACTGAGGGTTCAGTAATGATGCTAGGTACAGGAAGAAAACCATAAGCATTTTCAGCAAGGTATTCGCCAGCATCAAAATAGCCGTCAATGGGGTCAATAAAACTGGTGCTGGCCAATGCGGTATGTCCAAGTAACAGCGAGCTTGCAATAGCAAGGCGATACGTCGATTTCATCGTAGTGATTTCCCTATAGCGCAACGATAGTCATAACAGTGTTATGGTTCAAGTATTTGGATAATTAGTCTGGTTGATAGCTGATACGATAAATGGCATCGGCCGCATCATCTGATACTAATAATGCACCATCAGGCATTGTAAGCACGGCAACAGGTCGCCCCCAACTTTGTTCGCCTTGCAGCCAGCCGGTGGCAAACGGCAGGTAATCTTTAATTTTGTTACCATCAAGCACCACCTGCATTACACGGTAACCTACTTTACTGCTGCGGTTCCAAGAGCCGTGCTGGGCAATAAAAATACTGCCTTGATACTCAGCAGGGAACTGCTTTCCAAGATAAAACTCCATCCCTAATGCGGCCACATGAGCGCCAAGGTTGAGTTCAGGCGGTGTATTGAGTTTGGCTTTTTCTGCATCATAAAATTCAGGGTCTTTAATGTCAGCGTTATGAACGTAAGGGAAACCAAAATGCTGACCTTCTTGGCTAACTCGGTTTAACTCGTCGTCAGGTAAGTCATCACCCATCATGTCGCGGCCATTATCAGTAAACCATAGCTCCCCCGTCTTGGGGTGAAAATCAAACCCGACACTGTTACGCACGCCTTGGGCAATTGTAGTGGTTTGTTTGGTTTCTATATCGAGGGCTAAAATTGATGAGTATGGCAGGGGATCATCACACACATTACAAGGTGCGCCGATAGGGATATAAAGCTTACCGTCGGGGCCGAATTTGATGTTCTTCCAGCCGTGATGGGCTTTATTTGGCAATTTATCGTAAACAAGTTCTGGCTTTGGGATAGTGGGTAAACTGTTTTCGATATCGTTATAGCGCCAAATTTTATCGACTTCGGCGACATATAAGTCACCATCATGGAAGGTTAGTCCTGATGGTAAGAATAAGTCTTTAGCAAGGATAATTTGCTGATCAGCTTGGTTATCTTTATTGCTATCAATTAGCGCATAAACATTACCAGCGCGGCGACTGCCGACAAATAAGGTGCCATTGTCGCCTAAAGCCATTTGGCGGGCGTTTTTAACATTATCGGCATAGAGTTCAATGCTAAAGCCATCAGGCAATTGAATTTTTTCTAACGGTAGGGCGTAGGCTGTAACTGACATGCCCAGGTTAAGCCCTAAGCCGCATATTAGTGATTTAACCAAAACGGATATATTGTTCATGTTATTCATCCCTGTACTGAAAAGCCAACTCAATCTATTCAATCCAATCCAAGCTATTTAAGCCAAACTATTCAATTCAATCATAGTGGCGTTATTATCAAGACTATTGTTATAAAATGATTGAAAAACAAACTCCATATTAGCGGATCTCGTTAGATAAGGAAGTGAAATAAGGGGGGCTTTTTTGTCTCTGTAAAACTCAGCGTTTAAGGATTGCATCTATTAAGAAAACCGCTTTTCAGGCACAATAGCGCCCAATTATCCGCAATCGACTTTTTAGGAACCCTAAATGACGCAAATCACTATTACTACGCCTGACGATTGGCACTTACATTTCCGTGATGGAGACATGTTAGAAGAAACGGTTCCGGCGACTGCTCGCTTATTTAAACGTGCGATTGTGATGCCAAATCTAGTGCCACCAGTAACCGATGCGACAATGGTTTCTGCTTACCGTGAGCGCATTTTAGCGGCGCGTCCACAAGGTAGTTCATTTGAACCTCTCATGACGTTATTTTTAACCAATAACACCACAGCTCAAGACATCATCGATGCTAAAGCGGCAGGTGTGGTTGCAGCAAAGCTTTATCCTGCTGGTGCTACGACTAACTCTGATGCAGCAGTGAAAGCATTAGATGCGTTATTTCCAATTTTTGAAGTTATGGCTGAACAAGGCATGTTATTGCTGGTTCATGGTGAAGTGACTGAGTCGCACATTGATATTTTCGATCGCGAAAAGGTATTTATCGATCGCTACATGGCGCGCATTGTTGCGGCGATGCCAAACCTTAAAGTGGTATTCGAGCACATCACCACTAAAGATGCGGCTGAGTTTGTGGCTGATGCACCAAGCAACATTGCTGCGACGATTACACCACAGCATTTATTGTTAAACCGTAACGACCTATTGGTAGGCGGCGTGCGCCCACATAACTTCTGCTTACCAGTGCTTAAGCGCAATATTCACCAGCAAGCATTGCAAGCTGCAGTGGCAACAGGCTCAAGCAAGTTTTTCCTAGGTACAGATTCTGCGCCACATGAAAAGCACCGCAAAGAATCAGCGTGTGGTTGTGCAGGTTGTTACAGCGCATGGAGTGCACTAGAGCTATATGCACAAGTATTTGATGACTTAGGCGCGCTGGATAAATTAGAAGGTTTTGCCAGCTTCCATGGTGCCGACTTTTACGGCCTACCACGTAACACTGGTACAGTGACACTAGTGAAAGAAAGTTGGACTGTGCCAGAGCAAATCATCTTGCCGAACGATAACCCAATCGTGCCATTCTTTGCGGGCGAAACGGTTAACTGGAAAGTGAAAACGGCTTAATAAGTCTCGGTTGTTTTTATTTAAGTAAGAAAAAAGCCAGCAGAGATGCTGGTTTTTTTGTGGCTGTATTTCAATGTCATGAATTAACGATTATTTACTGTCCGACCGCAATACCAGCTCGACGCGACGATTTTGTGTTTTACCAGCATCATTCATGTTGCTAGCAACTGGCGCATATTCTCCAAGACCAGTTGATTAAAAATGAAGTTGAATACATGTTTATCGTCCATTGATAATAATGCCCGCGTGAAGCGGGCATTTGGTTCTTAGAAGATTAAGGTTGTGTGGTCATCAATCCTAAAAGGTGCTGATACAAATTGTCAGGAGAAGAATACTTAATTAATTTTAAAATAAATATTTTGATATAAAAATTTAAACCATAAAGAATATGTAAATATCCTCTGTTGAACAATGTTTTTATTTAATCGACTAGTTATAAGGTATGTATATTTAAGAAAATACATTCTAAATGATTATGGTATAGTATTTAATGTATGAAATAATCGTCGCAGTTAATTTTTAACTATTTATTAAATGGAGGTTTTAAATGTTTAAAGTAAAACAAAAAGGTCAGGGTATGACGGAATATATTATTTTGTTGCATTGATCGCGATTGCTGCTATTGGTGCATTTACAATGTTTGGTGATGTAGTTCGTAATTAAACTGCTGGTTCATCAATTAAGAAGTAATCATATTGCTAATTAGAGTGCGGATTATTCCGCACTCATTTGTATCTAATTTCTGTTAAGAGCCTTTTATGTCAAATAAGCTGTTATTCATACTCAAATCAACGATAGCATTTACGTCAATGTTTTTATGTACCCACAATGTTGCCAATGAAATATCGTCAAAGCCATGGCATTTTGACAGCAATATTTATCGTGAACTATTAGAAAACAGTGACGATGACATGCTGCTGAATAAGGATATACAGTGGGATAAATGTTCGACTATGGCGCTAGCTACAGATCGAATGGCTTTAGGAGTGCAAGATAATCCTGATGATCCTGATTTTATGCGTGATAGTATCATTGATTTTTATCCTGTTGATAATGATAGTTTTTCTGATGTGATTAATCAGAAAATAATGGATTTGGCTTTTGAAATGGCTGATGTAGCAGACGGTGACAAAAGCAGTGATGATTCTGTTGTTACTCAAGCCGCTTGGGATTGGTGTATTGCTCAAGACTCACAACATTTTGCAGATCTTTAACTTAGTGTGGGCTAAGTAGCGATTGTCAGAGCTTAGTCATTGAATTTGAAAAGCCAGCTTAATGCTGGCTTTTTTGTGGCTGTATTTCAATGTTATGAATTAACGATTATTTACTGTCCGACCGCAATACCAGCTCGACGCGACGATTTTGTGTTTTACCAGCATCATTCATGTTGCTAGCAACTGGCGCATATTCTCCAAGACCAGTTGATTCAACTTGAGTTGGCTTAATATTAAAGTCATTTATTAATGCACTTCTAACCGCTTTGGCGCGTTTTTCTGACAGCACCTTATTATAACTTTGCCCACCTTGATCGTCTGTATGCCCTACAACATAGAATTGTTGTTTTGGATGGCTTTTAAGATACTCAGCAACTACTTTTACTACATCCATTGCCTCAGGCATCAGTTTATCGCTGTCGAATTCAAACAATAAACCGTCAAGCGCGACATGGCCAGTTTGGGCAATTTTGTCAGTCAATCCATCTAAATCAATAGTTAAGCGGTCAGTGTTTAAGGTGTTTTCTTCAATGATCCTTAATTCGCTCGAAAGGCCATTAATATAACCAAGCACGTATGTCATTGCATACACATTGCCTGTCGGCTTTTCGAGTGAATAGACACGATAAAACTGGCTTTCTGTGGTGCCATTTGTGGCCAGAGCATTAAAGTTTCTCTGGAATTTGGTGTGGGTTCCGCATGCTTTTGCTATACAGCTAAAAGTCTCGATAAACCCTAGTTTTTTTAATGCAGCTTGGTAGTTTGCGTCGACTTCGTATTCTGAATAGCTGCGGGGTAACTTATAAGCAATATCGGTAATTTTTCCTTCAATGACTTCTGTGGTGAATTTTTTACCCGTTTTGCTTGATACAACAGTGGATTGGCCAAATTGAAAGGTCTTATAGTCTTGAATATAAGCGCCAGGAATGCGCGTTAACATAGGATGGTCACTAGCGCCTCTTTTATCCTTGTTACTATTATCTTTTACGGTAATCTCACTGACTTCAGCTTGTAGATAGTCTTTATCAATAGCAATAATATCTAGTGGTTCCTCAATCACTTCAATCGTATCGAGTTGAATATTGGTCGCTTTTTTCCAGCTGGAAATATAAATCGAGGTGAATAATTCACGGTTATCAAGAGTGATTTTTGCAGTAACAAGGACTGGGTTGTCGTTTCCGTTGTTATCAATAGGCTTTAAGAAATTTTTTAGATTTGAGCTTTTGCCACACTCATTATCACGGCAGTTGAAAATGATTTCTCCGCCTAATGAGTTTATTTGATTAAGATAATTATTGATTAAATTGTGTGATGTGAACTTGGGATCTAAGCGATAATTAATTCGAGTCAATCGACCTTCAATAGGTATCGATTTTATTGATTTTTCAGTTTGATTAATCAACGAATATGGGCTGTAGTTTCGCACCAATGTAGAGGTCTTTTTTATCTCTGCTGGTGGGGTAAATAAAGGTGCTTTTGTGTTGGCCAATATGTGGGATGAGAACGAAAACATGACCGTGTAGAAACTGATAATACAAATTTTTATTAATGAGGGTAAATACATGTTGTTCGTCCATTGATAATAATGCCCGCAAGAAGCGGGCATTTGGTTTAAAGGCTTAAGGTTGTGTGCTTATTAACCCCAATAAATGTTGATATAAGACATCTGTAAATTCATAGGTATCTTCATCGTAGGTGAGCATGAGTGGCAGCTGGGTTGATTCATCGATGGTAGCTTTGTACAAATCGAATTGAGTGGCAATTTTACCATCTAGGAAATCTTCAATGAGGTAGTTGCGATGGTCTATCAATCCTGCATTAGCCTGTTCTAGTGGCACTGTAGTAATTTCAATCATCGGCATTCCATTTGGGCTATCTAACAACTCCCAATGATAAACTTCTAAAGGGGTACCTAAACCATCCTCAACAGAAATAGTGTTATTAACGTCATTGGTGATCACTAATTGCGAGTCATCAAAATCGAAGAATAAGTCTACAATATCAGCGGTGTTTATCTGCTCTAATTGTGAGTATTCAGGTAAATTGATGATGTCATAATTATCCACTTCTCGACACATGACATTTTCAGTTAATTGCATTTCCATGCGATAGCTAACTTCAGGCCAACTGATGTCATTTAAAGCTAGTGCTTGAGGTGTAGAGTTGATAATGGCATCCCACTCTTCATCAGTTTTTAATAATTTATGACTAATAAAATGAATTTCTACCGGAGTGTTGTCGTAATAAGTAACATAAGTATTACCATCAAAGTACGGCGTCGGCTTAGTGAAATCAGGCGATGTTTGGTCTTCTGTCATCCAACTTTCTGACGTTGTGTTCCAGCATTGAGTTGGCCACTCATAATCGTTGCTGGTTATGTTCATTTCAAAAGCAGTGACGACATCATCAACTAAAAAGCCAAAAAGCTGTTTGGTGTCAGCACTGTTATGCAAACTGAACGAAGACATGCCAACATTTGAGCTTAGAGTGAAGGTGTTTTTAAAGCCTGTTTCACTAATGATATTACCTAATAATATATCCCAATCGTGCTCTCCCATAATACGATGATCTATGTGAGATTCAGTGTAACCAAGTGAAATAGCGGCATTACTGATTAAAATTCTTGCAGCCAATGGATCTGAGTCAATAAACTCTTCTAGGCTAAATTCACTGTCTTCGAGTAAAGCTTTTAAATCGTCAAAACTAACATCAAGTACGTTTTCTAATGCCAATAGTGCAGGTATTTGTCCAGCGAGAACTTGTTCAACATAATTATATAATGCTTCAGTAATGATGAAATCATCTGACACTGAATTAGCTGGAGTCACCTGATATAAATTTGAAGGTTGCAGTGCAAATAAACGTGCTAGTAGTGTATCAACTTCAGTGAGTAGTGCGGTTTTCTGCGATTCTTCTAATTCACTTTTTTGAATTTCAACTTTTCGGTTAAACTTGATATTGGTCAGTAGGTTAATCGCACCACCATACTCGCTTGAGGCGACTAAAGAACCAAATCCTGCTGCATTGATTATAGTATTTAATTGTTTTGGTTGAGTTGCGCCTTTAAATCGAAGCTGCATTACTTGAGGTTTTTTATTACTCGTTGATGATGCTGCTGCCCAATTGGCTAAAAGGTAATATTCAGGCGTTTCAACTTCACTCTGCCAATCAATTTGATATGCGCCTTCGCTATCAGTCATTGCTGAAGGCTCATCAGTTTCACAAGCTTGGTTCATGTTTAGGTCAGCACAAATGGTTGCGCCAACTAATGCACCTTGATAGGCCGCAACACCAGCAATTTGGTGATCAAAGTCTGTTGCAGGAGTTCCAGTGTCAGGTGTGGTTGGGGTTGATGTATCAGGCGGGGTAATTTCAGGTATTTCTACTTCTGGATTATCTGAATCTGAACTGCCACAACCCATTAGCACGATAGAAAGCGCAGCAGCAATTAATGACGGCCGCCATTGTTGACTAAAATCCATTTTAAAACTCCATATCCGTATGTTTGCCACCTTGCTAGCGGCAATTTATTTACTATCTATTCGACAGTTAATTTATTAATTTAAACCAACAGGTTGCTATATAACCTTAATATGTAAAGACAGGATTCTGGGCTAAATCAATAATGATAGCAATTATTACAAAGGATGTTTTTCAGTTGGAGGTAATACTTATGGGCGTTGCCTTTGTATGCTATTTGCTCGTTTAGAAGGTGTGCATTGGAATCTAAGAGCGTAAGCCATTAATGTAATGCCGCACTACTTGGCTTTAGGGTTATCAATCATGTTGTGCTATGGCCTTTATCGGTTGTTTATAGTGTTGCAAACATAAGATTAATCTATCAAAAACCGAAAACTAAAATGGATTTTAGAATGAAATATATAAAACGCACTTTATTGTTGGCTGCATTAACAGCAACAAGTTTTGCATCCCTAGCAGGGAACCAAGCCGCCATAGCCTCATTTGATGCTAAAACATTACCGATAACGGAACGTAGCCAAGTTATAACCGATAAACAGCTGGCGCTTATGGAAGAGTTTAATCGAATGACAGAGGCGCAGACCAGTGCCATTGATATGTTTAAAAGCGGTAAAGTGCAAGAGTTACAACAACTCGGTGAGCAAACTTTGGTTGAGGCCAATAAGTTTGTTGATGAATATCAGATTTTTTTAAGTCAATTACCCGAAACATCCACCTGTTATGTACCTGAAAATGTCACCGAATATCAACGCATGATAGCGGAGATTACCGAGGCAAATTCAGCCTTGAGTACTGTTGCTGCATCCGTTGGCGATAATGATGAAATGGGCGCGACTATGGCGATGTTAAACGTGCAAATGCATGCGGGGCGAATCAGCTCGTTAGTGCAAATGTTTCAGATGGTTAAAATGTGCTACATGACAGATGCTATGGGGATGACTAAAGCAGATGTGGAGCGCAGAAGGGCGCAGAAAAACAACTAATAAACCTCAGTTTCTCGATATAAATAATTGGATTTTTAAAGATAAAACTAAAGGAATAGTAATGAAAATAAGATGTGTGCTTTTGAGCTTGATGTTAAGCCTAGGCTTGAGTTTTTCAGCAAGTGCCCTAGAGCGCTTTGCAGGAATTGAAGATGGCTCTGACGAAAATTTAAAAGCAGTTTGCCAAGATTATATGGTGAATAGTTTTTTAAAGAATGACCCAGAATTATTTTTTCACCTGCTGCCTAAGTCATTAAGTAGTAGAGAAGAAAAGTTAGAGAAAAAGTGGTATGAAGGGCATTTAAAACGGTTTGGTAGCGAGCCATTATATGAATACGACGTATTTGAGATGGATGAAAAAATTACAGAAAAAATGTACAAAGGTAATAATATAAAGCGCATAAAAATAAGATATAAAGCTGGGAAAATGGAAAAGGTAAGAAGAAGTTCGTGTGGTTTTGAGCTGTTTGAAGATAATCGCTGGTACCTTGCTCAAAAACCTTAATTAAGTAAAACAAAGCCCTATTCATTAATAGGGCTTTATTTTAAATTTCCAAAAGGAATTAAAGGAATTAAAGGAATTAAAGGAATTAAAGGAATTAAAGGAATTTATGAGTTATAAAATTTGTAAGCAGACTGACGACCGTATTGTGCTACAAGATACTGGTGGCTTTATCGATTTCATTTTTGGTAATGTATTGGCGGCGTTGGGTTCAGGGCTTATTTATTTAGGTTGGTTTGGCTATCAAGATACTGGCGAGCTACTCATGCCACTTATTATCGCCCTTGTCGGTTGTTGTTTTTTCTTCCCCGTATTTAAAGTTAATCGGTTAGTCATTGATGCTGTGAATAAAGAGGTCGTAAAAACTAAGTCGTGGTTTGGTATAACCACCAATAAAGAAGTTATAACTAACCGCAGTTTATCTTTACTGGAAATGTCAGGTTTCACCAGCGGTGAGGTAGAGGCGTTTTTTGATAGTAATGAGCGGGCTCAGTATCATTACAGTCTTAAATTCTACAGCTACCCAGAATGGAATCTTTCGATGAGAAGCTTTTCATCCATGCTGGACGTTGCGCTATTTATTGGGCGATATTTTGATACTGATTTGGCGATGGTCGTGCAGCATAAAAGGCATAAGTTTACTGCCAAAGGGCTATTGAAAAATCATCAAATAACGCCATTACCTAATGACTCAACCGTTAAAGAAGTTGGCTTTCAAGAAATAAGAGTTGCCTCTACACGAGGTGGAATAATTAGGCAGTGGGCTGTGCCTGTTAGCCTTAGTATGTGGGCCATTATGACTAGCGGTTTTTTATTATATTTATCTGCGTTAGAAGGCTTTACATATATCCCAGTTGCATTGCAGTACTTATTAGCTTTCAACTTTTCATTCGGTATTAGCTTTCTTATCATTAAAAATTATGTACCAAATCACTTAAAAATTGACCATGGTAATTTGATTGTCAAAACAAGCCTATTTGGTGCGAGGAAATACCCATTATCTGAAGTGATTGGCGTGGTTAATGTGGCTAAAATAACTTATTTGATAACACGCAAAGGCTCAGAGAGACTCGCTTATAAAATACCGACTAAATACAGTTATGCGATTCATAGTTGGTTATTGTCATTTTTAAACAAGTAGCAAACTGAAAAGTCGGCAATATCATTATTGTGCTAGCTCTTTCATATATCGCTTGGATGATTTTGACAGTGCTTTTTGAACATGGTGATAAAAGCACTCACTGATTCGTAACCGAGCTTTTCTGATATATGTTGCACTGATTTGGTGTTGAGGAAATGCCTTCAGTGCGACAATTTATAAGTAAATTTTTGCACCACATTCTATCGCTAATCCCCACTTCCTTTTTTACCAAACCCGCTAATGTAGGTTTACTCACTGCATATTGTTTTGGTCATTGACCCTACGTTGGTGGGGGATGCATTTTCGTTATTAGGTAATTATACGACCGCATTATGGCTTTATGGAGTGAGATGTATCATCGCTGCTATGTTCGGCTTAGGCTGTGGCCGTAACACGACACTTCAAACTAGGACGACATTACTAACTAGCTTAAAGCATGGCTAATTTAGCTAGTGTTATTTTTTTAATTGAATTAATGTATTTCTATGTTTGTTATAGGTAATCAATCGTGTTGTAAGGGAAAACAATATGGCTTTTAAGCTAAACAAGAATAATGGTTCTACGTCTTTTATTAAGGTGACGACGCCTCTGTTAGTGACTGTAGTGTTATCTTTTTTGTCATACAGCGCAGCGGCAGTCAATATTGAATCTAAGACTGGTGCAGCTCCTGAATTTTCACAAAAGTCATTACCTGCTGTCAGCCAAGGGACATTACAACGTTTTGATGAAAAACACATTGAATTTACCCTTATAAAACCACGCCCTATTGATGTGTGGTTACCTGAAGATTACCCTGCTAAGGCTCCTTATGCCGTGGTGTATATGCATGACGGCAAGGTGCTATTTGATGCCACTCAGTCGTGGAATGGTACAGCGTGGGAAGTGGATGAAACCGCTGCAAACCTTAATAAAAATAAAGATATTAAGCCTTTTATCGTGGTGGGTATTCATAATGCAGAGCAGTCTCGCCATAGCGAATATTTTCCGCAAAAGCCGTTTGAGTCGTTAAGTGAAGATACCCAAACAAGTTTGTATCAAACCCAGCGCAATGAAACTGAAAAGCTATTAGCGCAGGCGGTGTATTCTGATAAGTATGCTGAGTTTATCGTTACTGAGCTAAAACCCTATATCGATACTCACTTCAAGGTCGCAACAGATAAGCAAAATACCTTTATTATGGGCTCAAGTATGGGAGGGTTAATCTCTTGGTATACGGCGTTAGAGTACCCGAATATATTTGGCGGTGCCGCTTGTTTATCGACTCATTGGCCAGGCTCTTTTGCTACAGAAAATAACCCGATACCACAGGTGTTTAATCAGTATTTAGCTAAGCAAATTGCCACTAAACCTCAAGTGAAATTGTATTTTGATTATGGCGATCAAACCCTTGATGCTATGTATCCGCCACTTCAAGCTGATGTGGATAAACTGTTTGAGGCTGCTGAGTATGATAAAGAGCTATGGCAAAGCCACTTTTTTAAAGGTAAGGCTCATACTGAGGATGACTGGGCTGAGCGACTAGCAATTCCAATGACGTTTTTATTGAATAAATGAGTCAGTTTGTAAGTTGAGCCGCTGTTGGCGAGAGTGCAAATACAAGTTTTATCATTGATGCTTTCGCTTTACTGTTTTAAGTACCGTTTCACCTTGGCTTTTTGGAAAATGGTCATGGGGGGATATTATTTATTTTAAGCTGTTAACCTGCCTTATATAACTAGCCTATTTATTCATCTATTTGTAATACTCATTAGGGTAAGCCTCTTGCCTTTAATATGTAAATTCATACCTATATAGTTAATTGTGATAATACAATCCACATTTTAAATTCTTTATAATTAGCGCCTTGAATCAGAATATGACGCCATTGCAAGGGACATTAAATACATGAAAAAATTCACTGTATTTGCGGCATTAGTCAGCTGTTTACTGATGCTGGTTGTCAGCAGTCACTCGGAGGGAACTGTGTTGGGTATATTCAAAAAAGCAGTCGATGTTGAAGTTTTCCCAGCGGTATCAGGAAAAATAACACTTAACGGTAAGCCTGTAGAAGGTCTTAAATTACGTCGAGGCTACCTCTATATCAATGTCATGGAAGATGGTGTTTATGATTACACTACGACTGGCAGCAATGGTGAGTTTAGCTTTCCTGAGATTGTCATTCAGTCAACGCATCCAAATGGTTTATTTTCTACCAATATTATCTCTCAAATTATTCGTGTTGAAGACGATCGCTATGAGGAATATCAAGATCCTTATATATGGGCTACAAAATCCAGAGGGATAAAACACAGTCCCTATTTTCAAGAACGTCTGGCTTCGCTGAATTGTGAGCTTACAGAGGAAGAAATGGTTCATCATGTTATTAACGACAGCTACGAGCAAGGCGTCGTTAGATATGAAATTGACAGCATTTGTCGCTGGCCTGAACTAGAAAAAATTGAAGTAGAAAAACGTAAAATTCATGGTAAGTATTAAACCCTTAAATTAGTTAAATTAAACATTTACAAGGATTGTTAAATGCCTATTTTATCTCCAAAACTTGCGGCAGAATTATCGCAAGCGACGTACTCACTCATTGATATGCAATCTGAATTTGGCGGTAGAACTAAATTCGGAAATGCCTACATTAATAATCATTATGACTTTCAAGCTAAAGGTATTGGTAAAACGGGAGGATTTGTAATGAATCGCCATTCCGGTTTTGCTGCTATGGGAGTGGGTAAAGGTCAGTATCAAGGAGATGCTGTTATTGCAATACGAGGTACTCAGTTTAACTCTATTGCTGATTGGTCTACCAATGCTCAAATAGGCTTAACATCGAGTGAAGGTGGGCAAATTGTCCATGCAGGATTTAATAATGCATTTAACTCTTTACGTCCTCAATTCAAAACCTTTTTAGACCAATGGCGTACGGCAAATCCTGGAAAAGCTGTTCATTGTGTCGGGCACAGTTTAGGTGGTGCCTTAGCATCGTTAACGGCGGATTGGGCAGCTTTAAGCAACTATTCATCGAACGTTAACTTATACACTTTTGGTGCGCCGAGAGTGGGTCAGCAAAGCTTTGCCAACAAAAACACTAATCGATTAAATAAAATCCACCGTTGTACCCATGGTGCAGACTTGGTTCCTAAGGTACCGCTTTGGCCATTTATTCATGCACCTTACAAAGGTTTTGAATATCGACTTGATAACAGCCAAGGCCTGAAAATTAGTGCGCATGGTATGGATCCGGATGAAGGTGCAGTGCCTGGGTATCTTGTCTCTGCAGATACTGAAAGCTGGGCTCATTTGAGCACTAAAGCTAATGAATACTTACAGCCTGTAAAGCTGAAATATGAAAACCGTAACCAAGCAAGTTACAGTGACTACTGGAGTGATAGGTTAAGTGCTGCGTTAATTACTATTTTAAAAGAAACGGGTTATTACGCTGCAGTTGCAGCTCAAGCGACAATTTCTGCAGGGCTAACTTTCTATGATTTGGTGGCAAAAACCTTAGAAAAAATTGCATCAGCAGCTAGTGCTGCAGCTGAGGAAGTCAGGGGTCTGTTAGGGCATATGCTCGCCTTTGCCGGTTCTGTGGTTACCGTGGTTACCGATCTAACTTATGCAACTATTCGAATGATTTTCGATAAGATGCTTAAGCGTTTGTATGAAGGTGTGAGGCAGGCCATTAAGTTGGTATATAAGTAACTTTCTATTAACTAAGAAATAAGAAATAAAACACCGTTTAATGTTTATGTTAAACGGTGTTTTTTGATTTTTAGTAGAAAAATGCTATTAAGTGCTAAGCTTTTTTGTTTCTTATGATGGCAAACTACTTAGCGTTTAGGCTTACGACTTGCACCTGGTTTGCCTTTACCACCTTTAGCATTACCTTTCCCTTTGGCTTGTCCCTTAGTTTGTCCTTTACCACCGCCCTTTGCTTGGCCTTTATGTTTGCTGCTGCGGTTGTGCTGCATAAAGTGTTCAGGGCCTTCGATTTTATCACGCAGTGATTGCGTTTTGGGTTTAGGCTTAGGCTTCTTTTTTGGGGCTGATTTTTTATCTTCTGATGATGAGTCTTTGATCATATCAAATAGCACATCTAATTCTTGTTTATCTAAGTCACGCCATTCGCCAATCGGTAAACCTTTAAGGCTAACGTTCATAATTTGTTGACGCTCAAGTTTAGTTACTTCAAAGCCAAAGTATTCACACATACGGCGGATCTGGCGGTTTAACCCTTGAACTAGGACTATCTTAAAGGCATAAGTTGAGACTTGTTCGACCTTACACTTTTTAGTCACAACGCCAAGAATAGGCACTCCTGCACCCATTCCTTTAATAAAGTCATCAGTAATCGGTTTATTCACGGTCACGACATATTCTTTATCGTGATTATTACCCGCACGAAGAATTTTATTGACTAAATCACCGTTGTTAGTCAGGAAAATTAACCCTTGGGAGTCTTTATCTAAACGTCCAATAGGGAAAATTCGGGTTGAATGGTTAACAAAATCGACGATGTTATCGCGTTCAGTGCCTTCGGTTGTGCTGACGATACCAACGGGTTTATTAAGGGCGATAAAGACTAAGTCTTCAGCATCTCGTGGCTCAATATCTTGGCCATTCACTTTGACCTTATCGCCAAATGAAACTTGATCACCCACTTGTGCTCGTTTGCCATTGATAAAAACATTACCTTGCTCAATAAATCGATCGGCATCGCGTCTTGAGCATATGCCACTTTCACTGATGTATTTATTTAGGCGGATGGCTGAGTCTGTCACTGTGGTTTTCCTGTGAATAGAGATTACGCTGTAAAAAGGTTAAGTTTAACAGGCAGAGTTTATCAATTTTTGGCAATTTTGCCTAAGCTTACTGACTGACTAATTGGGATTGGCAACCAGTAAAGCCAAGATTATGGATAGAAATCAATTAAAGGATGTTTAATGCACTTACAACTTAGAGGTGTTAAATCTGAAGATTTAGAGCACTTATTTCAATTTCAATGTGAGCCCGAGGCCAATGATATGGCTGATTTTCCTGCTCGAGATCGTAATGCATTTTTTGAACATTGGTATCAGAATATTTTGAGTAATCCTGCAATCGCTGCACAAGCGATCATTGTTGACGATGTCGTAATTGGTAGCATTGTGCTGTGGCAAAGTGAGAACCAATGGCTTTTGGGTTATTGGGTTGGTCGTGAGTATTGGGGAAAAGGCTATGCGACTAATGCATTACGGCTATTTTTATCAGCGCACTCAACTCGGCCTATTTTTGCTGAAGTGGCTCAACATAATGTAGGTTCAATAGCTGTCTTGAATAAAAATGGTTTTACGCCAATTGGTGTTGTAGAAGAAGCTGACTGCGATAAACCATTGCTGGCTTTTGTACTAAAAAACTAGGGTAGAAAGCGCTTTTTAGGTTCGGTAAATTGATTGATGATCACAACAATAAACCCCTGTGAGGGCTAATATTAAATTACTTAATCGATAAGGTTGTTAGTACTCACTATCGCCTTGGCCATTATTTAATGTTGCGCTTAATACATAACGTTTTGACTTGGAGGTGCTATGTTCAATAACCCTTCTCTTATTACTCGTACAGCCATAGGCAAGCTGATTGGTTTAGTGATTGGTCTACTGTGCTTTTGGATAATTCCTTTGTTTTCGCCCGATACAAGCACACAATTTTTGTGGGGCATACTGTTATGGTATATCACCTTTGGTGCGATTATCGGACTTGTTGGTGTGTTTGATTATCATCCCATTTTAAAGATTTCTTTACCTTGGTGGCTTACCGCTATTGTGATGGGCGGCTGGTTAAATCTGGTCTTAACATTGTTAGCATACGATCAAATACAAGCGATGATGGTGGCTATATTTGGCTTTAATGGGGTGTTTCAATCACCATTTTGGTTTGTGGCTGATGGCCTATTCGCAGGCTTTATTATTGGTTTAGCCGCCACTAAATGGGGTGGGTATGGCGCGATGACTGCTGGCAAATAATAAATATCAGCTAAGGTGCTAAAAAATAATGAATTGGGTAATATTTAGCTGTCTACAAAGGTGATTAAATAGTTGCCGATAACTGCTGTGTGGCTGGCTTTCATTGTTAGGCGTGATAAACTTTGCGGCTTAATAATTGGGAGTGGTTATGTCTTTTTCGTCGTTGCAGTTATTGCCTTTGTTAGTTAAGCAGTTAACTCGGTTAGGCTACGAGCAGCCTACGCCTATTCAACAGCAGGCGATACCAGTGGTATTGTCTGGTAAAGATGTATTAGCTGGCGCGCAAACGGGCACAGGAAAAACAGCCGCTTTTACATTACCAATCATTCAAATGTTGTTGCAATCAAAAGCAATGGCACCTCAAGTCAATGACAGTGTTGATGACAAGCAAGGTGCGTTAGCGAATTACACCCAAACGTTAATTTTGGTGCCTACCCGAGAGCTTGCTCAGCAAGTGCATCAACATGTTGAAAAATATGCATCTGGCACCGATATTCGCTCTGTCATTGTTTATGGCGGAGTCAGTATCAAAGCTCAAGCTAATGCGATCCAAGCAGGCGCTGATATTATTGTTGCCACACCAGGGCGCTTACTCGATCATTTACGTAATCGAGTGATGTCATTATCCAAGCTTAAACATTTAGTATTTGATGAAGCCGATCGCATGCTGGATATGGGCTTTAGAGATGAAATCATCGAAGTGTTGAAACGTGTACCAAAAGAACGTCAAACACTCCTGTTTTCAGCCACCTTGGATGAACGCATTTTTAAATTCAGTAAACGCTTATTAGATTCACCTCAAGTGATTGAAACTCATCAACGAAACAGCACTGCAGCGAGTATTGTTGAGCGAGTATATAACGTTGATAGCAAGAGAAAATTGTCACTATTAAGTCATCTCATTAAAAAAGAAGATTGGCAACAAGCGTTAATTTTTAGCCGCACTAAACAGGGCGCAGATAAAGTCGCTGCGCAATTACAGCAAGCTGGCGTTAATGCTGCAGCCTTTCATGCGGATCTTTCACAAGCAGTGCGTGAGAGTGTGTTAACTCAATTTAAATCAGGTGAAATTAACGCGTTAGTTGCGACAGATGTTGCCGCCAGAGGATTAGATATTAACGAACTAAATTATGTGGTTAATATTGAGCTTCCTTTCCAGAATGAAGACTATATTCATCGTATTGGCCGAACAGGCCGTGCAGGTAACACAGGCCAAGCAATTACATTATTAAGTGTTGATGACGAGCCACAACTGATCAAGCTAGAAGCTTTTTTAGATAGGCGACTACCACAGCAATGGTTACCAGGGTTTGAGCCTGATTTAACCCAGGTTGCTCCTGTGACGCGTAAAACGAAGAAAGGCTCGCTAAAGCAACAAGCTCGACAAAAAGCGCTTGCAAAATCGAAACGAAAGTAGCAAATATGTATTAACCTTTTCAAAGTGTTACGTGTTTTTCTTTAACTATTTTTAATGTTACTACATCTATTGTGGTCACCATCACACTTTATTCTCTGTTCATTATTTTGCTATAAAAGCGTCATCTTGCTGTCATCAAGATGGCGTGAATTTGTCACAAAGCCTGCTTATCTTATGTTCACTAATTTAGCCCCCAATTAATGATGTGAGCAAACTTAAGGATAGATTATGAGCAAGGCGACATTCGACCCAACCAAATATAACAAAAGCAATAATGTGCCATTTGCCACCGTGATGGAAAACCATTTATCACGTCGTGACTTTGTAAAACGTGGCTTAGGGTTAAGTGCTATGACAGCGTTTGCTGGAACAGGATTAGCAGCATGTAGTTCTGATAACGATTCAAGCACACCGCCGCCAACCACCACGCCACCACCAGCAGAAACTCCGCCGACTAAAAGCTCTGCGGTACTAGGTTTTGACTCTATTGCTGGCTCAAAACTTGATGCAGTTGCAGTACCTGCAGGATATTCTGCTTATGTACTTGCTCCATGGGGTACGCCTCTCAA
The DNA here is from genome assembly GCF_002075795.1 of Shewanella japonica. Lineage (NCBI taxonomy): Bacteria > Pseudomonadati > Pseudomonadota > Gammaproteobacteria > Alteromonadales > Shewanellaceae > Shewanella > Shewanella japonica. Next base: position 4,117,839 of record NZ_CP020472.1, on the reverse strand, counting down.
CAGTAAAGCAAATGCGTGGAAAGAAGACGGCTCAAATACTGCTGTAGATCAAGAAAACGCTGTAGGAATGCATCATGATGGGATGCATTTCTTTCCGTTAAATGACGCAGCAGATGATGGTTTGCTTTGTATTAACCATGAATATATTAATCAAAATGCCTTACACCCAATGGGGCCGACGCTTGATGCTAATGGTAAGCGAACTGTCATTGATGAAGTGCGTAAAGAGATTAATGCCCATGGTATTTCTGTTGTGCGTATTCAGTTAAAAGACAACATGTGGCAAGTGGTTGAAAACGACTCACATAATCGCCGTTTTACTGGTGCAACAGTCATGGATGTTGCCGGCCCATTAGCTTATACATCTTATTTAGAAACTCGTTATTCGCCAGATGGCAGCCAAGCTCGTGGTACATTGAATAACTGCGGTAATGGCTACACGCCTTGGGGAACATACCTGACTTGTGAAGAAAACTGGCCTGGTTATTTCGTCAATCATGGCACCTTAACTGAAGATCAAAGCCGTATTGGTATTTCAACTTCAGATACTCGCTACGGCTGGAACCACTTAGCAGGGAATGATGAAGAGCGTTTAGATGAATTTGCTCGTTTTGATATTACACCGACAGGTTCAAGTGCTGCTAATGATTACCGCAATGAAGCTAATGGCCACGGTTATATTGTAGAAATCGATCCATATAACCCTAACTCTCGTGCTGTTAAACGTACTGCTTTAGGGCGTTTTCGTCACGAAGGCTGTACTTTTGGTAAGCTAGAGGCTGGTAAGCCAATTACATTTTATTCTGGCCATGATTCACGTTTTGAGTACTTATATAAATTTGTTTCAGATGCCGTTTGGGATGAAGCGGATGCCAATGCGACTAATCGTTTAGTAATGGGCGATAAGTACATGAATTCAGGTACGTTATATGTGGCTAAATTCAGTGAAGATGGCGTGGGTGCTTGGTTACCATTAACACTTGATAGCACGACAATTGATGGCAACACATTAGCCGATAGCTTCGATTCGGTGGCTGCGATTATCTTAAATACGGCAGGTGCTGCTGACTTAGTAGGGGCAACACCAATGGATCGTCCTGAGTGGGCTGCGGTTGACCCATTTACTGGCAGTGTATATCTGACTTTGACCAACAACACAAAACGCACAGATGATACCAATCCAGCTAATCCACGTTTGAATAATAGCTTTGGTCATATTATCCGTTGGGATGAAGGTGAACAAGCAACGGAGTTTAACTGGGATATTTTTGTCTTTGGTGCACCTACTGATGCAGACGAAGAGACTAACATCTCTGGCCTGAATGACTTAAATCAGTTTGCAAGTCCTGATGGCTTGGCTTTCGATCAGCGCGGCATTATGTGGGTTCAAACTGATAATGGTGCAGATGAAGTCGAAGAGTACACCAATGATCAAATGCTAGCGATTGTGCCATCAACTTTGGTTGATGACGACGACAATCAGCAAGTGGTTTCTGCGGACAATCAAAGTGAGCTAAAACGCTTCTTTGTTGGGCCAAATGGTTGTGAGGTGACTGGTTTTGCGATTACATCTGATTACAGCACGGTATTTGCCAATATTCAGCATCCAAGCAATTGGCCTTATTCAAGCAATGCAGCAGAGGAAACTCCTGCAGGTATGACATTACGCCCTCGTGATGCAACTGTGGTTATTCGTAAAAATGATGGCGGTGAAGTCGGCGTTTAAAGGCTTACGATAATTGATTAATGCTCCTGATTAATGATTCTGATTAATTATCATTCAGTGTCATGATTAAAACCCTGATAGACTCTCTATCAGGGTTTTATTTTTATCATAGATTGAAAGGGGCGTTATGTTTAATGGTATTCATCATGTAGCGATTATCGCAAGTGACTATGTACGCTCGAAGTATTTCTACACTCAAGTATTAGGCTTTACAGTACTTGCTGAAAATTATCGTCAAGAACGTGACTCGTATAAGCTGGATTTACAGCTGAAGGACGGCACGCAAATTGAGCTTTTTTCTCTTCCTCATTCGCCGAAAAGACTTAGTTATCCTGAGGCGCAAGGCTTACGTCATTTAGCTTTTAAAGTGGATGATATCCATCAGGTTGTTGCACATTTACAGCAACACAATATTGATGTTGAACCGATTAGAGTCGACGAATATACAGGCAAGTCATTTACCTTTTTTAGCGATCCTGACGATCTACCGTTAGAGATCTATGCCATTGGCGAACAAGATTAATCAATTTTTAGTAGATGGGCCTTTTGACTGCTGTATGTAAACAATTCATTCTTTGATTTAATGGCTAGATAAATCCTGTTTTGATTGAGTTCATTGGCTCAGATGCAGCATGTAGGTCTTATGTGACTACTCGCGATTCCCTACTCACTACAAGCTTCAAGCTAGGTTTATAAACACTTTTCTCGTTTATTCTATTCCTCTTTAAATACCTTTAGCGATTGCAGGACGTTTTTTATTCGTTTTCTATACTGAATTATTTTAATGTAAATCTAAATGATAACGATTTACATTGCTGTTGTTGATTTGTTACCATCCGCGCGAATATTAGGAATCTATTAACAAAGGACAGTGTGTAACATGAAACAAGCTAACCAAAAACATTTATCACTAGGCGCACAAGCCGTAGCAGCCGCTCTCGTTTTCTCTTCTCCTATAGTCTCTGCAGATCAAGAAGTTAAAGAGACCTGTAACCCGGAAGTTAGCGGAATTGAGTGCGATAAAAACCAAACTGCTGAAGCCATTGAGCGTATTAAAGTTCACGGTGTAAAGAACGCCGTTTACTTATCTGAAGCCTCTGGCGATTTGCGCCGTGTTGCAGATCTTGTTGATACACCACAAGTCATCACTGTATTAACCCAAGATCAAATACAAGAATCAGGTAAAACAGATTTAAAGGATATCTTGTCAGCACAAGCAGGTATTACTTTAGGTACTGGTGAAAACGGTAACGCCTTTGGCGATCGCTACATTATTCGTGGTCATGAAGCGCGTAGTGATGTTTTTGTTGATGGTCTGCGCGATCCAGGTATGACAACCCGTGAAAGTTTTGCCACAGAAGTTGTTGAAATCACTAAAGGTCCGAGTTCGACATTTGCAGGTCGTGGCTCTTCAGGTGGTGCGATTAACAGTGTGACTAAAAAAGCGTCAACATCGTACAACTTGGGCCGTGTTGATTTGGCATTAGGTACTGACGATCATCGCCGCTTAACTTTAGATTATAACTATGCCGTGTCAGATACTGTCGGTTTACGTGTCAATGGTTTACTTGCTGATGAAGATAAGCCTGGCAGGGAAGGCATTAGCCGTGAGCGCAATGGTGTGCAACTTTCAGCAGTATTTGAGCCAACAAACGATTTGTCTTTCATTGCTGATGGGTATTATTTAGATGCAAAAGATGTGGCTGATTTAGGTAGCTACTTTGATCAATCTACCCGTGAGCCCATTTCTGATATCCCTGTATATGCACAAGAATCAGATTTTCTAAATTCAGAAGTGCTGACTTTTACCCTGCGCACTCAATATGACATTAACGATAATCTGACCTTTTATAATGCGACTCGTATTGGTAAAACCGAAAACGGTTATATCACCACAGGTGCTCGTGGAACGACACGCAGCGAATCAGATCCTGTCGCACCAGGTGTTGATACTCTGACTTTAAGTACTCATCAAGGTAACCAAGAAGTTGATTACATCAGCACCCAATTTAATTTGTTTTGGAATACACAAATTTTAGGCATGGAGAACAAGTTTGTTTTTGGCCTAGAGTATACCGATCAGCAAGTTGATAACGGTGTTTATGATATTGAATTTGCCAACGAAACTAACTGTATAACAGCAGGGAGACGTGGTGACTCTGGTGCTTACTGTATGTTAGATGGTGACGGTAACCCTGTCGACAATATCGATAAACTTATGGGCCGAACTTACACTAAAGGCATCAATGATGCTGAGTATCAAATAGAGACCATTTCAGCTTACTTTATGGATACGGTAGCGCTTACAGACGATCTAGAGCTGTTCTTTGGTGTTAGACAAGATAGCTTTGATTATCAGAATGATACATCGAGCAGTCGAAATGGAGATGTGTTGTACGAATATGATGACAGCATGTTTAACGGACACCTTGGGTTAGTGTATAGCATCACTGATGAAGGGAATATATATGCTAATTACAGTACTGCAACCAATATCAATGGTGGTGAGTCAGACTTAGGCGCAAGCTGTGGTTATGGTGGGGTATGTGGTACTGCTGAACAAGCGCGTGCAGCCGATCCTGAATTAGTTGAAAACATTGAACTTGGTACTAAATGGATGCTATTTGATGACAGTGTGATGTTTTCGGCGTCAGTTTTCCAAATCACCAAGAGTGACGTAATGGAAAGTGTGGGCGACAGCTACTCAACACTTGGCACATTAAATACAGGTAAAAACCGAGTCCAAGGTGTCGAGTTTGGTATGGTGGGTAATATCACTGAAGCATTAAGCGTGCAATTTTCAGCAGCGATTATGGATTCAGAGGTGCTTGAATCATTCAATGAAGAAAGCGTAGGCCTTGCGTTGAGTAACTTTGCTGATGAAAGTGCATATCTACAATTACGTTATCAAATTAATGAAGCGTTTGTAGTTGGCGCAGGTTATACCTATCAAAGCGAAATGTACGGCGGGCAACCTGATACTGCTGCGGGCTATGATGATGAAAACGGCCGATACAGCATTGTGGTTCCAGACTATCAAGTGGTTGATTTATTTGCTAACTACAACGCTACTGAGTCATTAACTTTCCGCTTGAATGTGGGTAACGTGTTAGATGAAGAGTATTTTACAGCCGCTTATCGCTCGGGCGCATTTATGTACCTTGGCGATGCTAGAAATGCTAAATTGTCAGCGACCTATGAATTCTAAGGATTGAGTTGAGTTAACTAATGATTGTAATTGAGCAAATACTGTCTAAAGAAGACGTAAAAGCATATCGACAAACTTTGCAGTCAGTCCCTTGGGATGACGGTAAAAATACGGCAATGGGAATGGCTGCGGCAGTCAAGCAAAACAGCCAAGCACTAGCCAGTGACGCCAAGGTTCAAAAGTTGGCAAACCAGTTGTTGAATAAAATTGGTGAAACACCCAAAGTGGTTTCTGCTGCATTACCGCATCAGATATTTCCGCCGTGTTTTAACCGTTATGCAGAGTCTGAAGAATATGGCTTTCATGTTGATGCAGCAGTGATGCGGGTACCCAATACTCAGGTTGTGCTGCGTAGTGATGTATCGATGACAGTATTTCTCTCTGAACCCGATGAGTATGATGGCGGTGAGTTGATTATCGCCACTGAATTTGGCGAGCAATCCATTAAACTGCCTGCGGGTTATGCGGTTGTTTACCCGTCCAGTAGTTTGCATAAAGTGACAGCGGTGACACGTGGTGAGCGAGTTGCAGCAATCACTTGGATGCAAAGTATGGTGTCAGAATCGGTTTTAAGAGAAAATTTATATCAACTTGATCAGTCAATTCAATCGCTTATTGCAGCGGGCAATACGCCGCGAGCAGAATTGGATAGACTGCATAATGTTTACCACAATTTGATACGCCAATTTGCTCATTTATAATTAGCATGAATCACAGTTAACGATGCTCAGTATGAGCAGTTAATACTGACAAATCTGAGCAATAAACAAACCTAAGAAAGCGAACGTTTTCTTAGGTTTTTTGTTTTTTAACATAAGTTAATTAGTGAAAGAAACCATCAGCTTGTATATTAGCGGCCTTTAACGGATAGCGATATGCACTTTACTGTGTTGATCGTTGCATTTAATTCTATTTTAATCTTGGTTAAGTAGGCTCTCGTGTCCTCAAAACCGAGGGGTTTATTTTTGGAGAGAACAACCCACCATGCAAGCTACTGGTATCCTTAATACCCTTAAAAAAGTTGATCAAAGTAAAACCTTCCAAGGTTTTGTTATCTTTGTGATTATTGTTTCTGCATTATCTATTGGTGCCCACACTTACCATTTACCGCCTTGGCTTGAGCAAAGCTTATGGGTATTGGATATTGCGATCACTGGCTTTTTCTTATTTGAGTTGATCATCCGATTTATGGCGAGTGATGGTATTAAGTCTTTCTTTTCCAAAGGCTGGAATATTTTCGATACCATTATCGTTATTGGCAGCTTAGTACCACTCGGTGGCTCGACTATTTTATTGGCAAGATTGCTACGCATATTTAGGGTACTGAGATTAGTATCTATGGTGCCAGAGTTAAGAATGCTGATTAATGCACTATTAAAAGCGATCCCAAGAATGGGTTATATCGCACTGCTAATGTTCGTGATTTTCTATATCTATGGCGCTATTGGCAGCATGTTTTTTGCCAATGTGAATGACTTTTTATGGGGCGATGTATCGATTGCGATGCTGACCTTGTTCCGAATTTCGACGTTCGAATCATGGACATCGATCATGTATGAAACCATGGAAGTATACCCATTAAGCTGGCTGTATTATTTAAGCTTTATCTTCTTAACCACCTTTGTTTTCCTCAATATGATGGTAGGCGCCGTGCTTGATGTCATGGGTGAAGAAACTAAAATCATGCGAGAAGAGCAGGGGGAAGGTAGTGAACATAAAGCGGATGTTAACGAGGAGCAACATGAAATTGCGCATAGTCAGGTTGCAACCGCAGAGGATATTAAAGCCCTTAATGCTAAAGTTGATCGACTGACAGAGTTGTTGGCGAGAAAGAGTTAATAAAAAATTACAAATGAACAAAGGCTTCCTGATGGAATCCTTTGTTCATATAGTTCAATCTATCATTAAACGTTATAAAGCAGGAACGATTTCTGAAAAGTTGTACTCAGTGACAGTAATCGCTACTCCATTATTATAGTTATCATCGTTAAGTCTGATGTAGTAGTTACCTATATGAGCCCAGTCAGCAAAAGTTGATGTAACTAAGTGACCTAATTCTGAAATGTTTACATTAGAAAGTTGCGTCTCATCCTCGAAGTGGATGGTTACAGTTTCTTTATTATTGCCGTAAATACTGATGTTTTTGACTGCTTTACCTTCATCATTATCAGGGTATTTTCCTGACACATATACAGATACATAAGGATTATGATATGCATCTTCGATTTCAGCAGACCATGAAAATTCCATATTCATATTCTCTAAAGCTACACCATTGTGTCCGCCATTGTTAACTTTGGCTTCGTTGTTTTTATTACCTTCAGAATCCATAGGCTTTAAAGTTACAGCACCACTGATCATGTCAACTTGTTTTACTTCGGCTTTGTGTACTCTATCGAGGTTTATAACTGGTTCAGAAGGGATAACATTGATTGGATCTGCTTCAAATCCAGGATCTACTATAACAGATCCTTCCTCGTTGATGGTTAGAGTAAGATGGGAATGTGTATCAGTTAAGGTTTCTATATAAGTTGAACCAAAATTCGAGTGTTTGTTTGATTCAACTTCTAGAAATGATTCTAATTCTTTAGTGTACATAACGTAGTCACTGCGAGTAACTTTGTTGATTAGAATAGAGTCGTGTGAAATCATATTTAAATTATTCAGTCGAGTAGCTGAAATATCTGAGTTATCAGAGACTGTTACTAAAGACCAATCTTCGTTTTTCGTAATTAAATCAACCTTAATTTCAGAGGCATCAATCGTTGCCGTACCCGATAGAGTGTAATAATGAGCATCTGTTACTCCATCCAGTTCCGGGTGAGTTACAGTAAATGTCACCTCTCCAGTAACGTTACCAACAACATGGGTTTGGTCCAGAGTTACGTCCTCTTTTATTATGGTTCCGCCTTCATGCACGATAGTTAAAGTATAGCCATCATTACAGTACTGTAAGTCGAATGGAACTGCGCCACTTTCGTCTGAAGGGCTTGTTTTTGAAATAGCTAGGTTACAAGCTGCAATTGGGCCAATATCTTCTTCAGAGTTTATGCTCATTGGCGTAGTGCTTAGCTCGCCGTAGATTGACCTAACATCTACGGTTACATTACGAGCTGACTCAACAGGCTCTGGCGAACTACTATCATCATCTGAACTACAACCTGCAAGAAATAATGCAGAAATGACTGATAATGCTAATACTGATTTTTTCATGTTTCTCTCTCTCAATGACAAAACTATAACGGTACTTGGTACGAATTGGTTGTAGGTTATTCGTATTTAATACCTAATATTGATTTTATGTGAGATTCGTGCACAATGATCAGCAGTTGAAAGGGCACTTAATTAAAGAGTTAAAAGTAATGGCGAAGATTTCTAAAGAAGAGAAAGAAGCTAACTTTCAGAAGTATAACCAAATTATTTTGGATATCTTTTTTGAAAGCGGCTGGCATTGTGTGACTTATGACAACATTGCCAAAGTTGCTGGGGTGCGAAAGAGTACCTTACAAGGCTATTACGAATCGAATAAAGAGTTTGCTCATGCATTAAGAGGCAAAGTATTTCCGATTTTTGCTGAGCAATTAGATTTTAGTTCGAAAGAGGCATTAACTGAGAGCTGGCATAAAGCGCTATCGGTTAAGCGCTTCCGTTATATTTTGAATATGCTTATTGCTAATTCAACTTTACCTGAGCCCTCTGACATGACCGTTAATGGTATGTCTAACCTGATCAAAATGGTTGATGGGCATTTTCCTGGCGAAGGTAGGGAAGTGGTTGAAGGTTTACTCGGTAAAACGATTTTGACGTTACTGGATGTGTAACCGGATAATTGATCGTCATTCAGCTTAATAACTCAATGGTGAGAAAATGAAAGCGGCTGGTATTTCTAAATAAATATGTTTGGGTTAATTTTCCTGATTAACCAGCGCCGCTAACATATACACCAAAGGGGCATTCCAGTTAATGGCGATTTCGTTGCTGGCATAACTGCAATCATGATCGAGGTAAGACTTTGCAGCTTGTTTTGATGGGTAAATGCCGCCTTGTTTTTTACAATCTTTGGCGTCCTGTTGCCCTGGTTGTGGCCCGCCAGCTAAAAAACCAGGAATAGGCGCTTTAATACCATCAGCCATAGAAGCACGGTGGTGAATATGCATCGGAGTCTGTTGGCCGATCCCTGTGACATAAGAGATACCCATTGGATTACGACCAAAAATGTAATCGACGATAGCTATAGCGTGCTCCTCATACAAACTGTTCGGCTTATCTTTATTGTTTATGATTTGGTTTACACGCAATAACGTCACCGCTTTATTGAGCATGTTTGAGTTACTGCCCCATACAAAATCATTTGGACTAATCGCAAGGCCGTAAGCTGAATTTTGCCCCACTTCAATCCAACGCTCTGTTAATGCCGTGAGTTGCTTTTTAGCTTCTTTTGCGATGGTGTTAGGCGTATCAGAGTGTGATGCTAGTGTGATTAAGGCTAACGTTTCGACTTTATCCCACTCAGGGTTACGCGGCTTTTTCGGTATTTCAACTTTACTGAGGTATTCACTATCGCCTGTTGCAGCAAAAAGCTCGGCAGCTGCCCATAACCACTCATCTTTTAAGTCATCCCCAGCTGTGGCATATGTCCCAGTGTGGATATCACTCGGCTGTTGATAATGGATGGCTGGATTTTTCAATGACCATTGCCATGCTTGCTTTGCTGCCATTAATAGTTGCTGGCTATAGCTATGACCATTTGCAGGGTTAATTGATAAGTGTTGATCATACAGGGCAAGGATCTGGCTGGCTTTTGCCATTGTTGCAGCGAACCCTAAGCTGGCTGCTGTGGATTTGGCAACAAGGTAACGAGGTTGGTCCATCTTATGGGGCATTTCTGTGTCGCCAGTAAACCGCTTAGTCGTGAGCTTATGGTACAAGCCACCATCATTGGGATCTTGCATGGTCAGCATCCAGTCAATATTCCACATTACTTCGTCAATGATGTCTGGTAATGCATTACCTGATTCAGGAATATTCAAGTTAAGGTTAATGATGGCATTGGACTGTTCTGATACCACTGCAAGTAAGGTATACACTGTGATATTTGAGTTCACTATGTACTTATTGTAATCGCCAGCATCGTACCAACCTTTAGGAGATGAAATGACGGTGCCAACAGGGCGCGCTTTAGATGCCGCTGATTCGTGCACATATACAATAGTGTCTGGATGAGCAGCAGGTCTCGCATATTGGCCTGCAAATTCTTTTTGAATCACAGCGCCGCTGCGATTATAAAAATAGGCTTTAATGGCCGAAGCTAATGGTTTGTTATAACGCTCATCTGAAATAGTAAATGGCAGTGATTGCGGTATTGAGTCAACTTTTATGAAGTATTCACCTTGTTGAGTCACTTCGTCAAAATGCGCAAGCATTACCTTGTCACCAGATGCTTCCCATGTTTTGGCTTCAGATAACTTTCCTTGAAAAACCGTTTTACCAGTTTGCCGCTCAATCACGCTAAAATTATCCGCATCAGTTTCTGGTACCACAGCTGTTTTTGTACCATTAACGCCAAAACCTAATTGATTAAACTGAATGGCGTAATTTTTATTGGGGGCTGCATGGCTAATGCTAATGTTGAGTAATATAGCAGTAACAATCAGGGGGCATATTTGGGCGACAAGCTTAATCATTATCAATCCTTGTTAACGTAATTAGCCTGTTCATTATTACGGCTTTTTTAGCAAGAAAGAAACCCGAATGAGTCGAAATGACTATGCAAAAATATCAACAATGGACCGTTCTGCCCAGTTGAATGGGATGCAAGATTAAAGCTTGTTATTGTCACCTGACAATTACAGTCACAATGCTTTAGAATAAGCCATTAATTTTTTCACAAGAGCAACAACATGCACGTACATATTCTTGGGATCTGTGGCACTTTTATGGGCGGCCTTGCGTTATTAGCCCGTGCTATGGGGCACAAAGTGACAGGCAGTGATGCCAATGTTTATCCGCCAATGAGTACCCAACTTGAAGAGCAAGGAATTGAACTTATCCAAGGTTTTGATCCAGTGCAATTGGGCAAAGAGGGTGAAAACCAGCCCGATGTTGTTGTGATTGGTAATGCTATGAGCCGCGGTAACCCGTGTGTCGAAGCGGTATTGAATCGAGGTATTAACTATACTTCTGGGCCGCAATTCTTATCTGAATATATTTTACCTGACCGCTGGGTGCTGGCGGTATCTGGCACGCACGGTAAAACATCAACCTCAAGTATGCTTGCATGGGTGCTTGAATATTGTGGTTACGAACCGGGCTTTTTAATTGGTGGCGTACCGCAAAACTTTGGTGTGTCAGCAAGGCTAGGTCATTCCCCTTTTTTCGTGGTTGAAGCAGATGAATATGACAGTGCTTTTTTTGATAAACGCTCTAAGTTTGTCCACTACCGACCTCGCACATTGGTGATTAATAACCTTGAATTTGACCATGCAGATATTTTTGCCGACTTAGGGGCGATTCAGCGCCAGTTTAATCACGTTATTCGCACAGTACCTGGTGAAGGCAAAGTCATTTGGCCAGCTGAAGTTGAGGCTGTAAAAGACGTCATTGAGTTAGGCTGCTGGAGTGAGCAAGAGCTATTTTATGTGACTAGTACAACGGGTAAACAAGCAGGTAAAGGTTGGTATGCAAATACCATTGCAGCAGATGGTCACGAGTTTGAAGTGATGTTTGATGGTGAATCTCAAGGTATTTTGAATTGGGACTTACTGGGACAGCATAATATTGAAAATGCCGTGATGGCAATTGCTGCAGCGCGTCATGTTGGTGTGTTACCAGCACAAGCTATTGAAGCGTTAGCTCAATTTGCGCCGCCTAAACGCCGTCTGGAGCTACTGGATACGGTGAGTGGTATTGCTGTTTATGATGACTTTGCTCATCATCCCACAGCCATTGCTACCACGTTGCAAGGGTTGCGAGCTAAAGTGGGTGAAGCGGATAACGCCAGTGGTAAATTGATTGTGGTTTTAGAACCTCGCTCAAATACCATGAAAAGCGGGGTACATAAAGACACCTTAGCCGCTTCAATGGCACTGGCAGATTGTGCGTTTTTGTACCAAGCTCACAATATTGGTTGGGACATGAGTGCCAATATGAATCATGCCAGTATTCCTGTCACTGTGATGACTGAGATTACAGATATTATTAACGCAGTCTCGTCACTGGCTCAATCGGGTGACACCATTGTTATTATGAGTAATGGCGGCTTTAATGGTATTCATCAGAAATTAATTAGCGCTTTAGCTTAAATAACCATTTTAAGGCATCCATAAGCGTACACTGAACGTATAAATAGCGAGATACACTTAGCTATATTTAGAGAGTTTATGAGTAATACAACGCAGTACAACAAAAGACCCAAAGCCATTAGCCTTGCATGGACTGGAGCCTCAGGTGCGCCATATGGTTTAAAGCTATTGCAATGCTTGCTTGAGGCCGATTATCAAGTATTTTTGATGATTTCAAGCGCAGCACGAGTGGTACTTGCTACTGAAGAAGCGCTGCAATTAAGTGCCAACCCTGAAAAAGCACGTGAGCAGTTATTAGCGCATTTTAAAATGACAGATTCTGTGATTGGTGAGCTGGTGGTGTTAGGTAAAGATGAGTGGTTTTCACCACCTGCATCGGGCAGCGCGGCACCTAAACAAATGGTGATTTGTCCTTGTTCTACTGGCACCCTAGCAGCTGTCGCTACCGGAATGAGCAATAATTTATTAGAAAGAGCAGCTGATGTGGTCATGAAAGAGCGTGGTCAATTAATCCTTGTGCCACGGGAAACTCCTTTTAGTGCCATACACTTAGAGCATATGTTAAGCCTTACACGTCATGGCGCGACTATCATGCCTGCTGCGCCAGGTTTTTATCACCATCCCCAATCGATAGAAGATCTGGTAAACTTCATGGTTTCCCGAATTCTAGATCATTTGGGTATTGAACATGGGCTGACAAATCGTTGGGGTTATGCCACACAAAAGTCTCGCGACGAAGCCAATGATTAAGTCCGAAAGTCACGACAATTGAGAGTAATATGAAACACACAACCGAAGTGATGATTTCTGCAGAAGAAATCAACGAAAAACTGGATATATTAGCTGAAAGGATTAATGCCCATTACGCAGACAGCGAGCGTTTGTTAATGGTCGGCTTATTGAAAGGGTCTGTGGTTTTTATGGCTGACTTATGTCGCCGTATTAAAGGCCATGTTGAAATCGACTTTATGTCAGTTTCAAGTTATGGCAACGCAATGACAAGCTCACGTGACGTTAAAATCTTAAAAGATGTTTCTTCTGAGATTGCTGATCGCGATGTATTGATTGTTGAAGATTTGATTGATTCAGGTAACACCCTAAATAAAGTACGTGACATGTTATTATTGCGTGAGCCTAAAAGCCTAGCACTATGTACATTATTGGATAAACCTGAACGTCGTGAAGTGGATGTTCCTGTCGACTTTATCGGTTTTTCCATTCCTGATGAGTTTATTGTTGGCTATGGTATCGATTATGCTGAGCAGTATCGTAACCTGCCTTATATCGCAAAAGTGGTTCCATTAGATTAATGTAACCCTTTGTGTGCAAACTCCCGCTTTAGGCGGGAGTTTTATTTTGGGCGTTAGAAAATATTTGCACCTTTTTCAGTTACATTACGTCATAGATAATACAATGCCAGTGTAATCACTCGTCTTAACAAACAGCTTAGAGGTATAGTAATGAGTAACAGCACCAATGCTTTGGTGATCGAAAACCTGCAAAAAACTTATAAAAGCGGTGTCCAAGCCGTTAAAGGAATTAGTTTAACCGTTGAACAAGGTGATTTTTTTGCTTTGTTAGGGCCCAATGGTGCCGGTAAGTCGACCACCATCGGGGTGATTAGCTCGTTAGTGCAAAAAACCGCTGGCAGCGTCAAGGTGTTTGGGTTTGATATCGATAAAACACTTGAACAAGCCAAAATGTGTATTGGCCTTGTACCGCAAGAGTTTAATTTTAATCAGTTCGAAACAGTGCTGCAAATTGTGGTGAATCAAGCGGGTTACTATGGCGTTACCCGTGCCGTCGCGTTACAGCGCGCCGAGAAATACCTTTCACAACTGGATTTGTGGGAAAAGCGTGACAGTCAAGCTAGAGCCTTATCTGGTGGCATGAAGCGCCGCTTAATGATTGCCAGAGCATTAATGCATGAGCCGAAGTTACTGATTTTAGATGAACCTACAGCTGGAGTTGATATCGAGCTACGCCGCTCTATGTGGCAGTTTTTAAAAGATATTAACAACCAAGGTGTGACGATTATTTTAACCACGCACTATCTTGAAGAAGCTGAAATGTTATGCCGCAATATTGGTATTATTGACAAAGGTTTGCTGGTGGAAAACACCAGTATGAAAAGCTTGCTAAGTAAATTGGATGTTGAAACCTTCATTTTAGATTTACGTAATGATATTGAAGCCGCGCCGCAAATCCCCAATATGAACTGCCGCTTTGTTGACGGGCACACGTTAGAAGTGGATGTGGCAAAGGCACACAACCTTAATGATTTATTTGCCAAACTCTCAGAGGCAAACATCGAGGTCTCATCGATGCGAAATAAGGCCAACCGTCTTGAAGAGTTATTCGTAGAGCTTGTTGAAAAAGCCAAGGAGGCAAAATAATGAAGCACCTATATTGGATTGCCTTTAAAAGTATATTAACGAAAGAAATTAATCGTTTTACTCGTATTTGGGTACAAACATTAGTGCCGCCAGCGATTACCATGACATTATATTTTCTGATTTTTGGCAACTTAATTGGTAACCGCATTGGTGAAATGGGCGGCGCATCTTATATGGAATTCATCGCGCCAGGCCTCATTATGATGTCGGTGATAACCAACTCATACTCTAATGTTGCGTCTTCATTTTTTAGTGCCAAAATGCATGGCAGTATCGAAGAGCTAATGGTTGCTCCTGTGCCTCATTACGTGATGATTGCTGGCTACGTGGGAGGCGGAGTTGCTCGTGGTTTAAGTGTTGGTTTGATTGTGACATTAGTGGCTATGTTCTTTGTTAACCTGAGCCTGCATCATGTTGGTCTTGTGATAATGACGGTATTTTTAACTTCTGTGCTATTTGCATTAGGCGGGTTAATTAATGCAGTATTTGCAAAAAGTTTTGATGATATCAGCATTATTCCCACGTTTATCTTAACGCCGCTGACCTATTTGGGCGGGGTGTTTTACTCACTCTCTTTATTACCCGATTTTTGGCAAGGCGTGTCGGCATTAAATCCGGTTGTGTATATGATTAACGTATTCCGTTACGGCTTTTTAGGCTTTGCAGATATTAGTGTGCCATTATCAATTGGCATCATGGTAGGCTTTTGTGCATCGCTTTGGTTTGTGGCTTACTACTTAATATCTCGTGGTATTGGCTTGCGTAGTTAAGCTAAGTTAACCATCAAATATTATGCTAAAAGGGCTCATTATGAGTCCTTTTTTTATGACGAATGCATTACAGTGGTTTGATAGTTAACCATTTCCATGGCGATGATTTTAATGTGATGCCAAGGTTTTGATGTCATGGTAAAGACAAAAGGATATAACACACGGATGAAACCAATAGATATTGGTAAGGCTTATGATCAAATAACGCATCGCTGGACAAGCGATACATTTAATCTTGAAAATGGCATAGCGCAGCATAAAAAAGCGCTGAACTTTGTTAAGCACAAGGGTAAAGCACTTGATATTGGTTGTGGCTGCACAGGGCGTTTTATCGAACTATTAAAAGCAGAGGGGTTTGCTCCTGAAGGTTTAGATGTGTCGGCTGAAATGATTAATATTGCGAAAGCCCGTCAGCCTGATGTTCGTTTTATTCATGCTGATATTTGCCAGTATCCATTGGATGAACAATACATGTTCATCACTGCTTGGGACAGTATTTGGCATATTCCGTTGACTGAGCAAACACAAGTATTGACCAACATTGTCAATGGATTATGTTCTGGCGGTGTGTTGATATTCTCGTTTGGTGGGACAACAGAAGCTGGCTCGCATACCAATTCGGTGATGGGGCCTGAGGTGTATTATTCATCATTAGGTACCAATGGTTTTTTATCATTATTTCAGTCTTTAGGTTGTGTAGTCAGGCATCTTGAATTCGATCAATATCCTGAAATTCATACCTATCTTATAATTGAAAAGCCTTAAATCACTCAGTAAGGCTTATTACGCTATATTCATCTTAACTGCGACGATTCATGGCATTTTTTAGTGTCTAGAGTGACTTTTATTTCTACATAGAGAGATATAGTTCGATTTAATCGACTAATAGGTGTGTTTTATTGCAATTTTTATTCTAAATTTTAGTTGCTAAAGTGGCTTTAACGTTTTTAATAGAGACACTTAAGATGAAAGTAAAAAGCAAATTTACTGCAAGACCAGCAATGGATGGTGATGGCGTGAACATTAAGCGAGTGGCTGACTTTATGAATACTCGCTTTGATCCATATTTAATGATCGATGAGATTAAGTCAAACGACAAGCAGGATTTTATTGGTGGATTTCCACCTCACCCTCATCGTGGTATTGAAACGTTTACCTACTTAATAAAAGGCGGCTTTGAGCATCGTGATCAGCTAGGGAATGTTAAAGCGATTCGCAGTGGTGACGTGCAGTGGATGAGTACCGGCAGCGGCGTTATTCATTCTGAAATGCCACTCGCTGATGCCAATGAAGGGCTGCATGGTTTTTAAATTTGGCTCAATATGCCAGCTAAAGACAAGATGCGCCCAGCAATATATCAAGACACGACAGGTAACCCTAATCCTACGGTGAGCAACAGACATGGCGCTTCACTCAAAGCGCTCGCTGGAAACTGGCAATTTACAGACTCGAAGGAAACAATAGAGGCCAGTATTCAAGGTTTAGCGGGTCAAGGTGCTATTGCTGATGTGACGTTATCGAGAAATGGCCAAGCCAATATTGATTTGTCCGCACACCACAGTGTCAGTGCTTATATCTATCAAGGTGAACTTACCTATATTGATACCAAGGGCGAACAAGCACTGGCTAAACAAGGTCAGTTAGTGGTCATTGAGCCGGAGAGAAATACTCATTTACAGGCGGGAAACCTAGATAGTGGCTTATTATTATTGGCTGGTTGTCCAATCAATGAAGAAATTGTGCACATGGGACCATTTGTGATGAACACTCAAGCAGAAATCAATCAAGCCATTGATGATTATCAGCAAGGGCGATTTGGTGAGATAGCGTCATCTTTTTGAGTGGTTCATGAAGTAATATTCAAATAAATGTCAGCGATTAGCGGATAAAATTGCTACAATAGCTATTCTAACATTTGGCCAAGGTATTTTTCCTTGGCCGAGTTGTTTCTATTATCCCAATTTTGCTTTGATATCAGAGGATATTCACCTTGAGTCAGTCTACTGAACAGGCCGCTAATACGGCTTTCGCATCACTTAATCTGAAACCAGATTTGCTTGATAACCTAAAAACCATGGGCTATGAGTCTATGACTCAAATTCAAGCAGAAAGCTTACCCGCGATTATTGCTGGTGATGACGTAATTGGCCAAGGAAAGACCGGCTCAGGTAAAACTGCTGCGTTTGGTTTGGGCTTACTCAATAAGTTGAATGTGAAACGTTTTCGTATCCAAACTATGGTGTTATGCCCAACTCGTGAGTTGGCAGATCAAGTTGCCAAGGATATTCGTACGCTAGCTCGTGGCATACATAACGTGAAAGTACTGACGTTATGCGGTGGCGTGCCTATGGGACCTCAAATCGGCTCGCTTGAACATGGCGCACATATTATTGTTGGTACGCCAGGGCGTATTGTTGATCATTTAGATCGCAATCGTTTAGATCTTAGCAATGTGAATATGTTGGTATTAGACGAAGCCGATCGCATGTTAGAAATGGGCTTTCAAGATCATATTGATCAAATTATTGCTGAAACGCCGCATGAAAGACAAACACTGCTTTTCAGTGCAACCTTCCCTGAGCAAATTCAGCAAATTGTTGAGCAAATCATGTATAAGCCACTGATGGTTAAAGTCGAGGCTACTCATGATAATCATACGATTGAACAGCATTTCTATCACACAGAAGACAACCAAGCCCGTTTAGAAGCGTTACGTTTATTGTTATTAGAGAAACAGCCTGAAAGTGCAGTGGTTTTTTGTAATACCAAACGTGAAACGCAAAAAGTGGCCGACACATTAGCTGAGCAAGGTTTCAGTGTTTTAGCCTTGCATGGCGATTTAGAACAGCGCGATCGCGATCAAATGCTACTGCGTTTTGCTAACCGTAGTGCGCGTATTTTAGTGGCGACTGATGTGGCATCGCGTGGGTTAGATATCGAAGATTTAGAAGCGGTGTTTAATTATCACATTGCTTACGACACTGAAGTGCACATTCACCGTATTGGCCGTACAGGCCGTGCTGGTAGTAAAGGCGCAGCATACACTTTCTTTAGTCATTCTGATGGCCATAGAATGGTTGAAATTGAAGAGCTTATCGGCAAAGAAATTGATGGTGAAACACTGCCTTCAATGAACGTGCTTAACAAGCACCCGCTTGAAGCGGAAATGATCACCATTCAAATCGATGCAGGTAAAAAGCATAAAATTCGCCCTGGCGATATTGTGGGTGGCTTAACGGGTGAGAACGGTATTAATGGTGCTGATATTGGCAAGATTAAAGTGACTGATATCCGCTCATTTGTTGCTGTGAAGCGTGATGCATCGAAAAAAGCGTTGAATAAAATAACCAAAGGACGATTAAAAGGTAAGACTTACCGTGCTTGGTTTTTATAATTAATGGTCACGATTAATTGTGACTAACAACAAGCGAGAATGAGTAATATCATCCTCGCTTTTTTTATGTATCAGCTTATCAGTTTCATGCCAAAAATAGCATCAACCCGAGCTTAATACTGGTGATGACAGCCACATAGCTGCATAGGATAATGCTGCGCCTATGTCGACGTGGGAGTAGCTCTGAAATGCTCACGGTTGATTGATTAGCATCAACGAGTGAATTTGTTTGAAAAAGGCTTGATCGCCAAATCATAAACCAGCTCACACTAACGAGATAATCTATCCCATTAAGTCGAAACGCCATGTGGGAAAACGGATTAAAAAAGATATTCTTGGTACTCAGTACCCGTTTAATGTTGACTGGAGCGAGTGGGCGGTTTTTTGTGGAAGTAGGCGAGTTGCAGATCTCATCATGATGATTGGCATTGGTTTGAATAAGATCAGTTGTGAGAGTAAAACGACCTGTCCATCGATCGTAACTCACATTAATAACGCTAGCATTAAGCTGATGCGACTGTGTATCGAAGCGAGTAATGTTCATCTTGGTGACATCCTTTCAACCAATTAATTTCTAATCATTTATATAATCTTATTAGGATGTTAGTCATCGAACTAGCTATTATGAAGTAAGTTTAATTTCATCATCGATATGAGATTGTCCTAGTAAAGACGAATTACGAACACATAAGGTCATTAGAGCTTGATCATAGGTAGTCACTGCTTAGGCAACACTAAAAAATGAGTTGATTGAGGTGCGATTATTTGGCGCCTTTTTATCAAATTCAACTTTGTTGGTGATATTGGCGCTGTGTAAAATATTACCCGAATAAATCACTAATCTATTGGGTTTGGCTTCAATGCTGAATACCTTCTCAAATAGCTCATCTGAGTCATTAATATATCCATTACGTGTCACAGCTGCTTGCTTCACTTCATCGACCATTTTTAAAATTATATCTTTGTCATCTTGAGATAAATGCAGTGTGTCAGCACCTTTGTAGCGGTAAAAGTTAGTGCCACCTAATTGCTGATCGTTTAGGTAGTGAACTGCGGCCATGTCATGTGCTGATAATGAATCAAAGTGCGGCATTGTTTGAGTAGCATTTAGCTGCAAAGGACTAAGAGTGACTTTTGAAAGCCAGCATTTGGCTATTTTATGTTGCTTAAATTGTTCGCCATTAGGTTGCTGTGAGAGCTTGTCTATGAGCAATGATAAGCTTTGATAATAGGGTTTGGGCATTTCATCACGCACCCCTGGAAACAAAGTACCGTCAGCACCTACTGGATTAAAATAGGCTTTTTCTTTGCTGTAACGGACTAGGGCATCAAAATCAGCGATAAAGTTATCGATAACCCATACAAGATGGTTTGAATGTGGAATCGGGTTTACTTGTATTTGTAAGTCTGTATTGATCTGATGCATGGTCAGTGTGTTCCTTCACATTGTTGACGTCCCGCTAACGCATGAATATTGACGTACTAAGATGGCGGTATGGTTAATTTTACTTGAATTGGGTATTTAACTTAGTAGTAAAACGGCATCAAAATCACTCACAGCTTTGCTGTCATCTGTTGAGCATTGCTCAATTCACTTGTTTGTACGTCAATGACGTTTTATTGGATCATGATTGAAGCAACGTTGAGTGAGTTAGTCATCAGCGCCATGAGAGTGGTTTTGACCATAAGGTTTCAAATCAAGTTGAGTGGAGGTTATTGGTTTTAATTGGTTTTTTATATTGGGCTTTAGTCTGATTTCAACGAGCTAAGCCCTTATTGTTCAAGAGACTAGGCTTGTTTAATTCAACGTGGGTATATTTTATTGTGATTGCTCGCCTTCGCTGCCTGCTTCTTTAGCTTCTGAGAGCATATAAATCAGAGTTTCACCGTCATTAGCACTGGCAAGGTAAGACCAAGAACTCACATTATTGCCGAGTTCACTTCCTTGCAGTTGTTGACTTGCGAGCATCCAACCATTGGGTTTCAGTTCAATACCTCTTATTTCGCAAGTGGTGGTTTTACAATTTACTGCACTGATGTTCACCATATCGGCATATTCACTTAAAGCAAAAGAATCTAACAAGGCTTGCTCTCTTTCACTCGCCCAATTGGGATCGATTTCTGCTTGATGATGGCGTTTAAATAAGGAAACCATTTCCCCTTGTTGCGAGGAGACGATATCGGCATAGGCTGCAGGTACCCATACACTGGCTTGCTCGGCAGTGATGGCGTCAGGTTCTTGGTGAAAAGGAGATGTCGCTTGTCCTGCTTCATCGATCTCATTATAGGCAAGTTCAACTTGCTGCTCTAATAAGCCAAGTGAGGCATTCATTGAATCAATAAGCGTATTTTTTTCATCGAGTTGTTGTTTCAGGTGCTCGATTTCTTGTTTTAGCTCCGTAACCAAATCAATTGAGCTAGAATCAATCACTTTTGCTACCGAAGCTGAATTATTTTGCTCAGCGTCTTCATCGCTATTATGCGCGGTAGGTGGCTTTGTTTGAACTTGATTCAGCTGACTTTTACCCATTTGTAAGCCAACAAATAGGCTGCCTATTGCTAAAAGCAATACCACAATGAATAAACCTGTATGTTTCATAAATCTTCCATGAATGAAATTGTTTAATTTATCATTAATTATGATGGACGAAGAGCGTTAATCTGGCAACTTTATTGAGGGGGAAGCTTATGAATCAAACGCTGGAACAGGCAAATAAAAAAGGCATGAAAGGGTTATTTTCATGCCTTTAAGACAAGGTGTTAGTGACTGATTAAGTTAAATGTTTAACGTCTAATGCACTAACATCTAGCGCCTAGCATTCGCGTAAGGGTCGACTTTGCCTTGAGTTGCCGTTTGGTCATTACGACCTTGGCGTCTTCTTTGTGGCTTTTTAGTGCCTTCAGCTTGAGCTGTTTCAGCTTCAGCTCGAGCACGGGCGCGTTGGCGCTGACTTGGCTTATCTGTATTGCCTTTTGGCGCAGGACGTTGTCCTTGTTTTTGCCCTTGCTTTGGTTTGTCAGCTTGGTTGGCATGCTTACGGCGATTTGGGTTTGGCTTCTTATGATTCGCTGTGCGATGTCCGCCTTTTAAACTTGCTTCAGGTAAATCGTGACAAGCTTCGTAACCTTCAATGAGCTTACGTTCAACAGTACGCTTGATGAGCCTTTCAATGTCATGGAGTAACTTCACCTCTTCGTCACTCACAAGTGATACAGCTAAGCCTGTTGCACCCGCACGACCTGTACGACCGATACGATGAACGTAATCCTCTGGTACATTCGGCAAATCAAAGTTCACCACAAATGGCAATTGATCGATATCGATACCACGTGCTGCAATATCAGTTGCAACCATGACTTGTGCTTTGCCTGCTTTAAAATCGGCTAGGGCTTTTGTTCTCGCGCCTTGGCTTTTGTTACCGTGAATAGCAACGGCATTAATACCTTCGGCATCGAGGTTTTTAGCTAAACGGTTAGCGCCGTGTTTCGTACGTGAAAACACTAACACTTGATGCCAATCATTTTCTTTAATTAGCTTAGTTAGAATACGAGCTTTACGGCTTTTATCGACTGCGTAAACACATTGTTCAACCGTGTTGGCTGTGGCGTTGCGTGGGGTCACTGAGATTTCAACTGGGTTGTTAACTAAGCCTTTAGCAAGTTCACGAATTTCATCAGAAAAGGTTGCTGAGAACATTAAGTTTTGACGTTGCTTTGGCAACATGGCCAATACTTTTTTAATGTCTCGGATAAAGCCCATGTCTAGCATGCGGTCAGCTTCATCTAAAATCAGTACTTCAAGTTGGCTAAAGCTCAACGCTTTTTGTTGGCATAAATCCAATAAACGACCTGGGGTGGCTACTAAAATATCAACACCGTTTCTTAGTGTTGAGATTTGAGGGTTAATGGATACGCCACCAAACACCACGGCCGATTTTAGCGGTAAGTTAGTGCCATATGTTGAGACGCTTTCAGCAACTTGGGCTGCCAGTTCGCGTGTTGGAGTAAGCACTAAAGCACGAACTTGGCCGCGCTTTGCTCGTTGGCCTTTAGAGAGTAATTCTAACAAAGGTAAGGTAAATCCAGCGGTTTTACCTGTCCCCGTTTGCGCAGCAGCCATGACATCTTTGCCTTCTAATACGGCTGGAATAGCTTGCTCTTGAATTGCAGATGGAGTGTCGTAACCTTGTTTTTCAACAGCTTTTAAAATTGCTGTACTTAAGCCTAGTGAGGCAAAACTCATAGAATGATCTCTTTGGGCAACACTGATGTTGCTTTGACTAAATGGGGTGCCACTAAATGGCGGCCGTGAAGCTTACCTGAAACACTGCTAGAGCGCCATTAAATCGATTAAATATTCTTCTTTTATTGTCGCTTATAGGTAAATATTCGATTATGGGGTTTTCAGCCTATTTTTTAATGAATTAGTTTTAATCTTAAGTGCTAAAGCAGATTATTTTACATACAATGAAATACAATAACTTAGCAGGTTGTTTCTCATCATTGTCAACGACATCAAATGCAAGGGAGGTGCAGGTATGAATCGAAAATCAGCAGCACAATCCCATATCGAAAGCACCATTGCCAGCCTTCGTGAGCATTCGAGCTCAGTGATTAAAAATGTGTTGTTAATGTCGAATATTCCTACATTCGATGTGCAACAGGCTATGCACTCGTTACATCAGCATGGCCGAGTAGCACTTCACTTTCACCCAGATCGTCTTGATAGCCGAGGTATATCCGTCGCTGCAGGACTGCTTAAAGGTGGGGTGTATAAAAGCCAATTTGAAACGCATATATCCAATGGTCAGTTATCGCCTGAACTAGGTGGACCGCGTGATCATTGGGAGAATCAGCTTTTTGGCCAGTGTTACTCAGGCGTGAAACAGCGACCCAAATATGGTGCGTTAGATATTGGTTTGTGCCCTATGGGACCAGCGCCTCGATTTGGTAGTTGCTATTTTCTTACACATGCGCAATTACTGTCTCGCTGCACTTTTAGTTATATGGATTCATATCGCTTACCTAAGGAAAAAGGCACATTAGCGAATTTTGAAGTGGTGTTGGCTGCGTTATTGAGTGAATGTTTTGAGCGTCAATATGCGTTAGGTGTTAATAACATTAAGCCTGCAGATATTGTGGATCATGTTAAGCAGCAATTACCACTCGGGATTCAGAGGCGCTTTTTAAGACCCGCATCGGCTAATTTGGATCATTACATCGAAGCGCAGATTCATGGTGATGTTTCTTTAGATGACGATATTGCTTATTTGGTGGCGGATCCAAGCTTTAAAGCAACAGATACTGGCGATGTAATGCAATTGCTTTGCGATGAATATGATATTGAGCTGCTTTGGCACCCAGGTTACCAACTTGAGGTGGCGCAAGTACCCATTGATTTTCGTGGAGCGACTATGCCTGAATTGGCTAAGGTAATAGCCCGTGATAATAAGATTAATGCAGAAGTGATTGGCCGTGCTGCGCAAGTATTAACCGAAACCCCAGTTGCATGGAGTGAACGTGGTAAGCAGGCACAGCGGCTACAACAGCTAAAATTGATGTGGCATGTATTGGTTAAATTTGGTGCTAAACCACCTAAAATATAATGGGTAATTAAGCCCATTTCTATGATTGAGTTTCGGCTATTATCAGAGTCAGAGTGTTAGCCAAAGCGGTATGTTGCTCCTCCTTGACGTTTAGATTTATACATAGCGAAATCAGCTGCTTTGATAAGTTTATCAAAATCTTCACCTGAATCTGGATAGGTGGCGATGCCGACACTGCAGTTGAGAAATAATGATTGGTCATTCAGGATAAATGGGGTGTCAAGCGTTGCAATTAATACCTCTGCCATCTGAGAAATATCGTTATTGTCAGTAACATCTTCAAGTAATAATAAGAATTCATCAGCCCCAATTCTGGCTAACGTATCTGATTCTCTAATGACCAGTTGTAACCTTGAAGTGATCTCTACTAACACTTTGTCAGCTTGCAGGTGGCCAACAGCATCATTCACTTTTTTAAATTCATCTAAGTCAATGTATAACAGGCTGAATCGAGTTCGTGTGCGTTTGCAACGCTCGATAGATTGCTGCACTCGATCCATTAATAAATAGCGGTTAGGTAGCGAAGTGAGTTGATCATAGCAGGCTTGGTTCAGTTGCTGCTGCGACTGATTGACGCGTTGAGTGATGTCACGATTGACGATCAATGCGCCAATAAACATCTGGTTGTCATCAAATAAAGGCACACAAGTTGACGCTTGCCAGCCAATTGAGCCGTCTTGATGTAAAAACCGCAATTCACCGGACCATTTGCCATGTTGCTCTAACGCATTATTGACCAACTCTGTCATCGTGGTGCTATCTTCTTGCAGAAGCAGTTGGGCAATGGGTTTCTCAATAATGTCTTTTTTAGCGTAACCATACAAATCCTGTGCGCCATCATTCCAATCGATAATGAATCCAGCGGCATCTGTAATTATGACGGCGTCAAATAAGTGATTAAAGGCGTGCGCTCTGCGTACTAAAAGATCAACATCCATATTAATGTACCTTCTTTATCCCTATTAGAAGAAAGTGGACTGGCAACATAGGTTATATCGTTTTCATCATGGCAATAATTGAAGGGGGATATACTTTTCCTCTCCAATTAGGGTTCAAATCGCACTAATATTAACGGCAAAGATGAACAAATATTTAGCTTATTTTTACTGTGCTAATAACGACTATGGCTTAGAATTATAGTTCATCATTAACACAGTGTTTATTAGCAATGTGTGAATCAGTTAACACTTCTCTGTAAACGGCTGTTATCTCGGCCGTTAGCTTGCGATACTGCGGCAATTTTCCTCATTAGTGCTGTCATTTTCAGGAATAAAATGGATAAAAATCTAGAAAAATCTCTCGGCCAATGGCTTAAAAAGCAAAAGTCATCTTGTGGCATATTCTTGAAACTCAGCATTTTTACTGGGGCACTAAACGGTGTCGCAATAGTAATACAAGCCTATTTGTTGGCTCATGTTTTACACGGTGTGATCATGCTTGAAGCGCCAATGAGTCAATTCACTAATCAATTTATCGCACTGGTTGTACTCATTTTAGTGCGAGCTGGACTTGCATATGCTCGTGAGCGATTGAGTTTTGAGGCTGGTAAGCGATTACGTCGAGATATTCGTGAGGCGGTTTTAAACAAGCTCACAGATTTAGGCCCAGCATTTATCAAAGGGAAACCTGCTGGGGCTTGGGCCAGTATTGTGCTAGAGCAGGTAGAAGACTTACATGACTTTTACGCCCGCTACTTACCGCAAATGATGCTCGCAGGTTTTATTCCACTGATTATCTTGGTGTCAGTATTTCCGATGAACTGGGCTGCTGGGGTTATTTTATTTGCAACAGCGCCATTAATTCCTATGTTTATGATTTTGGTGGGAATGGGCGCTGCTGATGCTAACCGTAAAAATTTCAGCGCGCTATCTCGTTTAAGTGGCCATTTTATGGATCGGTTAAAAGGGTTAAGTACCCTTAAATTGTTCCACCGTGGCGATACGGAAGTGAATAAAATTGAAGCCGCGTCAGAGGACTTTAGACAACGAACCATGTCTGTACTGCGAATGGCTTTTTTAAGTTCGGCGGTGTTGGAGTTTTTTGCGGCATTATCTATTGCAGTATTAGCTGTGTATTTTGGCTTTAGTTATTTAGATCATCTTAACTTCGGTCATTACGGCGCAGGAATTAGCCTGTTCACCGGCTTGTTTATTTTGATATTAGCCCCAGAGTTTTTTCAACCATTACGTGATTTAGGGACTCATTATCATGCCAAAGCTCAGGCTATTGGGGCGGCAGAGGCGTTAGTTGAATTGCTTGAACACCCCAACCCGTTGAAGCAAGTTGATGGTAAGTTTAGTGAGCAAACCGCACAGCACCATCAAGTGTCGTTATCAAAAACCGCTATCACAGCCACAGACTTTGAGGTGCTTACCTTGTCGGGAGAGCGGCTACTCGGCCCAATTTCATTTGAGATCCAATCGGGTCAAAAAGTTGCTGTTGTTGGCCCAAGCGGAGCTGGAAAAACCAGTTTATTGAATGCGTTGCTCGGTTTTTTACCTTACAAAGGCTCACTCAATGTTAATGGCGTTGAATTGAGTGTGATAGATAAGCAGCAATGGCGAACGCATCTTGCTTGGCTTGGGCAAGATCCTCAGCTATTTCATGGTTCAATCCGTGACAATGTGTGCCTAGCAAATCCAGAGTTGAACGACAATCAAGTGATGGGGTTGTTGGAAAAAGCCAATATTGCAGAGTTTGTCTCCAGTCAGCAACAAGGGCTCGATACCATCATTAGCGATCAAGCATCAGGGGTTTCAGTTGGGCAAGCGCAACGTATTGCACTGGCTAGAGCCTTAGCTCAACCCGCAAGCTTATTCTTGCTTGATGAGCCAACAGCAAGCTTAGATAGCCATAGCGAGCAGTTAGTATCAAGTGCCCTGAGCGATGCGATGACATCGCAAACTTGTATTATGGTGACGCACCGCTTAGAGCAATTACAACATATGGACAATATTTTAGTGATTGATAATGGCTCGCTGGTTCAGCAGGGGCATTATGCAGAACTTAGCCAACACAGTGGGTTATTCAGCAGTATGCAACAGCAAGATGATAATGATGTTTTGCTCAGTCTTTCAGAGCCTGCTGATAATGAAAAGGAGGGCGCGTAATGAAGTCATTATTGCCTTTCATTAAGCTGTTTAAGCGTCAGTGGTTCATGATGCTGATTGGCCTTTTTCTCACTTGCACTACGATTATTGCAGGCATCGGCCTCTTGTCATTATCGGGCTGGTTTTTATCGGCGACTGCGATAGCGGGCTTAACGGCGGCCACGGCGTTAGCGTTTAACTTTTTTACCCCCGCTGGTGGTGTACGTTTTTTATCTATCGCCCGCACAGCAAGCCGATATGGTGAACGATTAGCAACACATGAAGCGACCTTTAAATTACTCACCGAGTTACGTGTATGGTCTTGGAAAAAGCTATTCCCATTAAGTGCTAGCAACCTACAAGGTTTGAGGCAAGGGGATATGCTTAATCGGTTAGTGGCCGATATCGATACTTTGGATCATTTATACTTGCGATTATTAGTACCAATGTCTGCATCATTGTTGACGGTCGGTGCACTATATGCCTTTATCGCTTGGTTTGATGCCACACTCGCTATCAGTTTAACGGTTTGGTTATTGGCTGCATGGTTAATTTTACCGTTAGTGTTCTATCGTTTGGGTAGAAAACCCGGTGAAGCGGTTGTTGATAATAAGCGCCGTTTTCGGGTGCTGGTGCTTGATGTGATTCAAGGTCAGGCAGAGTTGACGCTGTTTTCGGCCAATGCTCGCTACCGTGAAAAGCTACATCAAGCAGAGCTAGCGCTCTTCAATAGCCAAGCTGCAATGGCGCATATTACTGGTTTGAGCCAAGCCTTATTGATTATGGTCAATGGCGCAGCTGTGGTGATGATGATGTATCTTGCTGGTCAAGGTGTGGGTGAAAGCGTACCGCCAGGCCCATTAATGGCTATGATGGTGTTTGCCACCATGGCGACCATTGAAATGATGATGCCGATTGCTGGCGCATTTCAACACTTATCTGGTTGTGTATTAGCGGCAAAACGGATCTCTGAAGTGACTGAGCAAACTGCAGATATTAGGTTCGGAGATGTTGGCCAGTTACCACAAAGTGAGCTTATTCTTAACGATATTCAGTTTGGTTATCAAGCAAACAGCCCAGTATTGTCGGCACTCAACCTGCACATACCTCAAGGGAGTAAAGTCGCGTTATTGGGCGCAACAGGCTGTGGCAAGTCGAGTTTATTAAGCTTGATCACACGTGAGTGGCAGCCGCAGCAAGGGCAAATTTCCTTAGGCGGTCTAGATATTGCTGAATATGATGAGGCCACACTGCGAGCATCTATGACTGTCGTCAGTCAACGCATTCATTTATTTGCGGGCACAGTGAGAGATAACCTCTCGATTGCCTTACCCCATGTCCCAGGTCAAAAAAGGCGTGCGAATGATGAACGTTTAACTGAGGTACTGAAGCAGGTTGGACTTGAAACCTTATTAACCTCTAAAACGGTTACCGATCGAGGTGAAGAGATTGGCCTAGATAGCTGGATTGGTGAAGGCGGCAGACAGTTATCAGGCGGAGAGCAGCGCCGTATTGGGGTCGCTAGAGCCTTATTACGTGACGCGCCAATCTTGCTACTTGATGAGCCAACAGAAGGACTTGATAAGCGCACCGAACGCGAAATATTACGACTGTTATTTGCCTTAGCTAAAGGTAAAACCATGTTGATGATCAGTCACCGTTTAACTGCCATGGCTGAAATGGATTGTATTCATATGATGGAAAACGGCAAAATCAAAGCCAGTGGCAGTCATCAACAGTTAATGTCAGATAATACTGATTATCAGCGCTTGTATCAGCATTTAGGCAAAGAAGCGTAATAGGACTGTTCTTGTTATCGTTTAAGAAGCTGTTGGAAAGCACTTTTTGAAAGGTTAATGGCAATAAAAAACGCTAATCGATTTGGGTAACAACCAAGCGGTTAGCGTTTTTTAGCTTCAGCTCAAGTTAGGTTGGATAAAGTTCAACGTCGTGGCGCTTCGCCCACACCCGACGAAAGGGAAACAACAGCATTTCCCTTCTCGACATCCCTTGCCGCCCCTACGAAATTGCTCTTAAAAGCGAGCAAGCCTCATGCTTATTCGAAAATAGCTAACACTTTAGATAGGCCATCCATGGCCAACTAAAGCTAGCCTGACGTCCTGTCAGGCTTTCGCTATTACTTTAAATAAAGAGTCTTCAACGCATTTCAGCAATTTCAATGGGGAATATTGAGCCTGCAGGTTAATTGGTTTCTTCTAATCCTTAGGAAGTTATTTTTTAGCTTGCCGAAGAAGGCTAAAAACGAAGTTCAAAGCTGAATAATCCCCCGTTGGAAATCTTTCGCTTTCCAGAAAATTTCGCCGGGGCTGCGGGGGAGATGCAAGAGGGGTGAGCAGTTTCACCCTTCTTGCTCGGGTGTGGGCGAAGCGCCACGACGTAGATTTTATTTTAAAAATAGTAAAATAAACCTTGGTGGAAGCCAGTTTATTGAGAATGACGGATTCAGTTCACCATTTGATGCATCTGCTTATTATCAATAATCCTTACAGCTTTAGTCTCTAACGATGGCTCACTTACTAACTCAGTATTTGATTTAACAGCAACAGCCAACATGTTGTCTGCCACAAGTTTCCCTGTAATGGGTTTGTACTTGGCTAAGGGGCCAATAAATACCCCTGATGCAATAGCAAAAAACTTCTGGCCAATATCTTCTAAAGTACGCTTGTCTGCACGACTCCCTATTAACAAACTTGGCTGAAAATAGTGAATGCTGGTTATAGGTAGTAGCGCTAAATCACGCTGTATTTCACCTTTAATACGATTATAAAATACCTTTGAATTGGGATTAGCATTCAGTGCGGTAACAACGAATAACGCTGTGCCATTATCACTTTGATGGGCCACAACCAATCTGCCAAAATCGAGTACAGCTTGGTAATCAACTTTTATGAAGTTAGCCTGACTACCAGCTTGCTTCATCGTGGTACCTAAACAGCAAAAAGCATGGTCAATTTTTACGGGTAAACTAAGTGTAGGTATTTGATCTAACTGGGCTTGCATAAAGCACAACTTAGCAGCGCCTTGTTGAGTGGTGTTGATAGTGGGCCGACGACGGCCAATCACAACCACTTGCTTATAAGCATCATTAGCCAGTAGCTCTTGTAATAGCTGCTGACCAATTAATCCTGTTGCGCCAATGATGACAGCGTTCATTTTATTCCCAGATCATGTAATCGCGTAAGACTTATTTTAACAGGTTTTAATTTTTAATAGCTTCCATTGATAAACTAGATGTTGTTTGAATATTGGTGATATCTAACTTGAATTAGTCAAAAGGCGCGTTTAACTTGTGTATTAATCTCAGATACCGCACTATTTTAGTTGCTGGTTTCAGCTACCCCCAAGGAGAACATAATGGGACTTTTTGATGCGATTTTAGGTAATTCATCTGAAATGGATTTAACAACACTTCAGCAAGAGCTGTCACCGATTTTAGCTGATAATGAATCTGTTCATATGGGCTACAAATTAATCCGTGACATGTTTGTATTTACCGACAAGCGTTTGATTTTAATTGATAAGCAAGGCATGACTGGCAAAAAAGTCAGTTATCACTCTGTTCCATATAAATATATGACTCATTTTATTGTTGAAACTGCTGGTACATTCGACATGGATGCTGAGTTAAAAATTTATATCTCTGGTACTGAACACCCGATAGTAAAAGAGCTTAAAAAAGGAACGGATGTTGTGGGAATTCAAAAGGCAATTGCCAACTTTTCATTGTAATGCCTGTTCACTACTTTTAGTAAAATGACAGTTATGTCGCTTACCTAGTTTGGGCGTTTCAACAATTGCTTGCTAGGAAACGCAGTGACATGACACTGCATTAATATCGGATGGCTTTGTAAATAATGACCGACAAACAGCACGCATCATTAAATGACGCACCTAAATCGATTCAACTTGCAGTCGATTTGATTCAATTACTTGAAGAAAACAATATAGATACAGTGACCGCAATTGAAGCATTACAAATTACGTTAGATGATTTTAAAAAGAAGTTAGAGAAGCAATAGTTTGTGTGTCGTATGGCTTAGGAGTATGTGAGTAGCAATAAGCCAAGTGTGATTAAGCAAGATCGAACTAAAATAATAAGGAACATTTATGACTGAAGCGCACCTGCCATTAACAGACTTTATCGAATACCCTCAAGATGAAATGCTTGAGCGGGCTAAGTCCAATTATCAAAATGTGAAACGTCGTCATTCTATTCGAAAATTTTCTGATAGACCTGTGCCACAAGCGATTATCGAACAATGTATTTTAGCTGCAGGGACAGCGCCAAATGGTGCGAATCATCAACCTTGGCATTTTGTCGCTATCAGTAACCCTGAAGTGAAAGCACAAATTCGTGAGCAAGCAGAAGCCATCGAACAAGCATTTTATGCAGGGCGAGGTGGCGAGGAATGGCTAGATAATTTAAAGCCATTAGGTACCAATGCCAGCAAGCCTTACCTTGAAACAGCTCCTTGGTTGATTGCCGTTTTTACTAAAAAACGTAGCGAGGATAATGGCGAGCAGAAGCAAAATTACTATGTGCATGAATCGGTTGGTATTGCGACTGGTTTTTTACTGCAAGCGTTGCACAATGCAGGCCTTGGTACTTTAACGCATACTCCTAAACCTATGTCATTTTTAAGTAAAGTGTGCGGTCGAGATAACGATAATGAACGACCATATATGTTGATTGTTGCTGGCTATCCTGATGAAAATGCCACGGTGCCACAACATGCTCTTGATAAGAAAAGTTTGCCTGAGATAAGTGATTTTATTGATTAATTCACTTAATGGGCCTGTTCACAGGCCCATTAAAGGCGATCATAAGCATCAAATATTAACGTTTACAGGAGAGCAAACATGGGGTTTCAGCGAATAATGGGGTTGCATGTGAGTGATACCGCTGAGTATCAGCGTTATCGAGAAGCTATGATGCCGATTTTGACGCGTTATGGTGGCAGTTTCGGTTACGATTTTGAAGTCTCAAAAGTGCTAAAAAGTAAAACGGAACATCATATTAATAGGGTATTTACCATCGAGTTTCCCTCGCAGACGGTAATGGACACATTTTTTAATGATCCTGAGTACTTAGTTGTAAAACAGCGTCACTTTATGTATTCAGTGTCTCATGCTACTGTGATTGGTTTACACGAAACGACGCTATGATGAAGATTACGTATTGATAGGATAAATGATCTGCTATGGCATTATGCAGGTGATAATGACGTGTTTTATTTCTTGCTAATGATGTCGACTTACCATTTTAAACCTTGCACCTTTTACATCTTACACATTTTAATTCTTACATAAGTTATCTAGCATCAGTCACTAATCACTTTCGACTCACTTCAGGCGCTCACTTCAATGTGCTGATATCTATGCGTTAATACCAAGTCTTATGACTGTGTATTTGTCCTTCCTTTGTTTTTGTTATCTTTGGAATAGCTTGTATTCAATAATTTCTATAAGCCGCGACTTCTAACGTTTTTGGTTAACAAAACCCATTTTTTATACGTCATTCTATTCAATAATTTGATGGCGATAAATAAAGTGGTATATGAGTTAATGAATTGTTTTTACAATTATTTATTTGATTTTTGATGGTTTTTTAGAGCTGGGCAACGGTTATTTATAGTGGTGGTCGCTATAGTTTTGGGTGATGGGTTTTTAGCGCAGCTTCTTAATGTCGTTCACGATAAATTAGCGAGTAAACCCTATATCGATTAACTGTAAATGACTTTACTGTGCTGATTAGTATGGCGCAGAAGAATATCACATTGCCTAGGGCTCATGGAAAACTTATATTTGACGTTGGGAATAAGCCAAGATGCAGATGCTGAGGAAATATCAGCAGCCTACGAAAGCTTATATTTATTTTATCATTCTGACGATTATCAAAGTGAATATGCTGATACCGATGTCAAACTTGCCAACATTGCAGTGTCCTATGACATCCTAAAGTCCGTTACCAAACGCCGTGCCTACGATGAATTATGGCAACACTATCAGCAGAATAAATCTTCTGATCTGTTAGTCGATGTGCCTGATATGGACTATGAGTTTGAAGTTGATGGCGACCACATGGCTCAATGGACTGAACGGGTTGAGCAATACCCTCAATTACAAGAGCTTTTTGATAATCTCTCTGGTTTGTCTATGGTATTAGCAATTTCTTTTAAGGCTTACTTAATTGAAAGTCAGCGTTTTGAAGAGGCGGAACGCTTGGCATACATCATGTGTGCCCAATATATACGACGCTTCTTTGATGAGGAGCAAAATATCAAACCGTTGGCTGAAGGCTTACTTAGTGCAACGAGTGTGTCAGAAAAAGTGACTGTCGATGAGTTATTTAAGCTACAAGGGATAGAGGTCAACATTGAAAATGAAGTCATTGATTTAACTGAATCTATTTTTAAGCATAATCAAAATGACTTCGATTCGAGTCATCATCGACGCAGAAAAACGACTCAAAAAGAGGGGGGGACTTCGCCGATCTCTTCCCAAGCGTCAACAGAAGACATATCTACACAGATTGAAGGCGAACATCGCTTGTCTCAGGTAACACCAAGGGCAAAAAGTGCAACAAAGCTAAATGAGCCCCTTTTGAGCGTAACAAAAAGAAGAGTATGTAAAGGCGTTGCCGTCATCGTGGTGAGTCTATGCTTGCTTGTGAGTGTTTCCATTGTTGCTTTTTAAGGTGCATAAACACTGGTTAGGCTTATTTACAGGGCTTATTTTCAGCGCTTACTTCCAACCTTGGAGCCATTGACGATTGTCCTTTAAATCTCGCCAATTAATAGAAAACTCTTGTGCATTCATTTCAGCGCGAATAATGCACTCTGTGACATTCTGATCTTCATCCTTACTCACCTTAATCACCGAAAAGTGTTTAAGTTTTTGGGTGACATTTACTTTAGTCCACTTGCTGTGTAATAGCTTTTTAGGGTGTAAAGGGTTCATCATTTTCCTTAATAGTTAATGCTAAGGACAGTAATTTGCTAGGCATATTAACTTCATACGTAGACATTTCTAATAAAGTTCATTGCCCAATGGCTGCGATTAACTCTTTAGTTAACGCTTTAGTTAAGAATGCTGAAAACCACTTATGAGGTTCAATATTTCTTATTCGTGAATGCTGAACTCAGTGCAAAGGGAAATGATATTGGGCATTTTGTTGAAATGGATAAATGCGTCACTAGCAACCAAGCCAGATGGTGAGTGTTGAGGGCTTTAGGATCTTACCTACTTTGACTGCAGTTAAGTCATGATTCATGGGGAAAATAACAACACGTAGCTTAGCAAAAGGCTAGCTACGTGTTTAATTTCGCTTGTTAAATAAAGCGTTGGTTTATTCAGCAGTAGGCTGTTTCATGTTATCGCATACTAGGCAAACGATTGATAAGCAAAGTGCATAAAAACCAATCATTCCTAACACCATCGCTCCACTCTCGCTCCACAACATGTCAAGAAACACTTCTACTTCGCTCATTTGTTTACCTCTTAGTCATTACAATGGGATTAAGTGACATCTATAGGTCACTTGATATCAACTAACGAAAAATTAATTTTCAGTGGCTAGCTGATTAAGGGGCGCGAATATTAGCAAGAACAGATTAATAAACCATCAAAACTTAAAGTTATTACTCTAATTTTGGCGTTTACGAGGTAAAACTTAACAATCTCGAATCAGTTTTGTTAAGAGTCTGGTGTTTTTTAACGCATTGGTTGGCAATGTTACTGCGTATGGTGGGCTTTATTTTTGGTTGTTTTTGATTTGAATTGTCATTTGAGTGGTTAGTTTAAATGGGTATGTACACTAAGTTAGGCAAGGCCTCTTCGTTAAAATATTCCTTTCGTTGAAATGCATTTATCGAAAATAATGGTCTCATTCGCTTTTTTAGGTTGATGAAGGGTTCGAAGCTTGTATTGCCTGTTGTAATTGGGCGAGATTATTGACGATGACATCAGCCTGTGTTTGATAATCGGGTTGCTTATGATGATTGATAAAAACAGATGTCATGCCAGCATTTTTAGCCGCTTGAATATCATAGAGATAATCACCTACATAAATGATCGTCTTAGCGGGTAATTGCCATTGTTTAGCTATCGCCAGTAGCGCATCGGGAGCGGGTTTTGCAGGATAACATTCTCGGGTTAAGACTAAATCAATATCAATATTATTTTGGGTAAGTTTAGTGGCTGTGGCTGCTTTGCTGTTTCGAGTGACTATGGCACAAGGCAATGACAAGGCTTTAAGGGTGTTGAGTAATGGGTGCATATTGGGTAAGGCTTTAGCATTTAGAGCATCATTGGTTTCATGTTGAATGATGATATCGTGTGCTCGTTGTCTTTCAATATGAGTTGGTAATGCATCAATAAAATCTAAGATATCGATATTAAGCGGGCATGCTAACTCTTGTTTTATATGGGTAAAGTTAAGCTCCGACTCTACTAATGTGCCATCTAAATCAAATATAACACCCTGAATACCTGTTAATGGGCTCATTAGTGGTCCTTATTCCTACTTTACATTCACTTTATAAAGTGACCTCAGCTGATTTTTTAGCACATATTGGTGCTAACTCGCACAGCATAGAAGCACCTATTAATCATGCTCTTCAAATTCAATACTGTCTAGCTGTAATGAGAATGCACCAGCTTGTTTATTCGCAATCAAAAATCCCACTCGATTAACGTTATTAAATTCGATTGTTGGTGCGTTTATACTTCTTCCACGAAATTGGGCAGCAAAATCGGTCTGGCTAAATAAATGCTCGGTGACTTGGCCCTTTGTGGTTTCAAAGTTGGCTACATAGGCTTCGCCAAATGAAAGCTCCGAGGTTTTAAATCTTAGCTGATACTGCTTCCCGTCGCCCAGTACCGTTAATTTGACTTGTTTTGTTGCGGGAATGGATGAAGTGATTTGATACTCCATTGAGGCAAAGCCGCCATTGTTTTCTAAAGACACTTGACCGCTAAAGTGCACATGGCCTGAGGAGTTAATATCGGCTTTTGTCGTGGCACTATGGTTAATTTCAATTTGGCTAGAGGATATGCCGCCCATGACAGAGTCATTGCTTATCCTTGCGGGGGTTAATTTATCTGAAGAGGCAAACTGTATTTCCATGGCACGGCTCCCAAAGCTGGAGAGTAAAAAACCGTAAACGGCTATAGCAAACAAGCATTTAACAACAAGTGCAAATAAGCCACCTGACGAGGTAAAATGTTGGTTTGATTTTATGGACAAGCCTATCATATCTGGCTCCTTTTGCTTAATCGGACAACATTGATGAGTGTAAAGCAACACGTAAAAACAGGATAAAAGAGCGACTTATCTCGGGTGAAAGATAAGCCGCAAAAGGGTCGGACGGAGATTAGTAATGAAAAGTCATTTCAGTGTTGGGTGCCTATTCTTCGGTAACAAAGTCGTCCATTAAAATGACAGAGAACATTGAAGTGTCATTTTCTGCATCAACGGCAGCTACGCTGTATAACCCATTTCCTGCTAATGATACGGCAAGTGGGCCTATGGCGACGGTTTTGGTTCCTGTTACTGTTACACTTACGGTGTAATCACCTGGTGCAACACTTAAACTGCCTGATGCTGCTTTAAATGGCACATCTGTTAGCGCTGGATCAGCATCACTGATATCGGCTGTTGGTGTTAGGTAGACATCAACATTACCAGCAGAATAAGATGCGTGAATAACATTTAGTCTTGCTTCAGTGGCAATACGTCGAGTGTGCTCTGCAAAAGCCCATGGGCTAATATCATTGTCAGCAAGAGAGCCAACAGCGAGGACTGAATAGCTGGCGCCTTGCATCAGATCGACAGCTGCATCTTTAATCACTTCGACCGAATTGTCAGCATCTGCTGCTACCGTCACAGTGTGCATGCCTTCTGGAATATTGACGTAGCCTGCGAAATTACCAAATGACAGCATATCAATAGCTGGTGTTGTGCTGCCGTCTAAGAAAACATCTACAGCGGGGGCATCAGCTACTGCATGTACGACACGAATATCGCTACCACTATTAACGTCATTCAGAAGGACTTGCCCTTCTGGTAGTGCAACAAGTAGGGCGACTGGTGAGTCTCCTGACCATTCATTTGGAATAGCAGAGATAAAGTAATCCATTCCAGCAGCTAAATTGACCGTTCCTGAGTCGAAAACAACCGTTTTGTCTCCTGCTGGAGTAATTCTAATTTGGTAGTCGCTTGTGGGGACTTCTAATTGATCGCTGTTGTCCATGTAGTTGGCTGACAGGGTAGGATCCATCATGGTGATATCGGCCATTGGTTCTGTCACATATATATCAACAAGTCCTACGCTTGGTGTTGCATGTAACACTTGTACCCGAGCGTTATCAGCAGTGATGTCAGACTCTTCATTTGCAATGAGTTTGAGCATTAAGGTTTCGTCACTTACCTTACCCAGAGCAACGGCGGTATATTCCATATCTTCAGCCACTGCAAGTTCTGCTTCAAGTACTGTAAGCGTTGTGCCGTCAGCAAGTTGTGCGTCAACTGCGATTGCATAGGTGTTGGTGGCGACTTCTAACAAGCCGCTAGACATTGCATAGTCTACGTCACTGAGTAACGTCGCGCCGTCTGCGGTGACATTGACCATTGGCGCATCACTGCCAGCGTGGATTACACGAATGTCTGCATAGGTAACAACTGGAGCTTCGGAATCAGCTGCTGTGATCGTATCATCGTCATCATCTGAACAAGCAGTTAAACCAATCAGTGAAAAGCATAGTGCAAGAGAGTAGATCCTTTTCATCGTTCTTTCCTCAAAATGTGTTTCTTAAACGAGCTATTTAATTTCTGTTTGATTGCTGAATTCAGGCGCTGATTTCGAGGGGTAATACGGCAATTGCTAATTTAGGATCATTTTTTTCTGCTGAAATTGTTCAGTTGAGATAAGTAAGACCATGCTGCATGGAAGCATAATTATCATCGACACTCGATCTTTTTAGTTTTAATCTGTAAGTAGAATAGGGTTCTTAAGGCATTTTTCGTGACTCAAAAAAGCAGTAACAATGAGCAAAAAAATCACCAATGTTTAAAGTGGTTTCGTTTAATTTATTTAATTTTATTGAACCGCCATCAGCGTATTATGACTTTGAAAATATCTATTCTCATCAACAATGGCAGAAAAAATGCGGTTGGATTTGCGATTATTTAGCTGCGCATCAACCCGACATTATTGGTTTTCAGGAAGTGTTTAGTCCGGATGCATTAAAAGCGTTATTGGCACCATTAGGGTATCAATATTTTACCGCTTTAGATGAGCCTAGTTTAATCAGTGATTATGTTTATCAAAGCCCTGTGGTGGCGATTGCATCCAAATATCCCATTATTGAATCCGCATTAGTGACACCTGATGCAACCTTGTTTCCGCTTATGGGGATTGCTAATGACTTTAGCTTTAGTCGTAAACCTTTACGGGCAAAAATTGCATTAGCTGAGTTTGGTGAGTGCGAGTGTTATGTGGTGCATTTAAAATCTAAACGCAGTGGCATGGGAGTCGATACTCTGGCCGAGTCAGGTATGCAAGGTGGCGCCGATTTAATGGCTCGCCAAGCACTTGGTAGTTGGGCGTCTAATATGCAACGTGGGAGTGAAGCGGCTTTATTGTTTAATGAAATCACCAAGCAGCGCACTGAAACTCAGCTGCCAGTAATATTAATGGGTGACTTTAATGACACGTTGCAAAGCACAGCATTAGAGGCTTTTAGAGCGAACGGTAAGCGGGTATTTCGTAATGATATTATCGATCCTAGCTTGAGATTATTGAACGATAAAATGTTAGCTGACGCTTTTGCTGAGTTTAGTTTGTTCGATACATATGAGCTGTTTCAGACCAGAAAAAAATTGAATGCTACTTTAGCGCAGGATGAGTATGAGTCAGGTTTGCATGATGAAGATTCCGATATTGCAGAAGATGTTTTACCACCTGTAGACCCTCTTAAATATGCACGCCAAGCAACTCACTATTTTGGGAATACTGGTTCAGTATTAGATTATATTTTGGCTTCATGTGAATTCGATGCTAGCCATCCTAAAAACCTTGCCGAAGTCAGTGATTATCAAACCCATGATCGTCACCTTGTGAGACCTGAATACGAGCGGGACAGTGACAGCACAGATCATGCGCCTATTATGATGACTTTCACATTGCGAAGCTAACTCAGCTTGTCCAATACAACCTGTTTATTCTCATCTATTTCTATAAGTAACTTATTTATTTTTAAATAAAAATATTTTGCTGCGACAGATTTTGTCGCAGGTTAGTATTAAGCTAAATACTCTAGAAATGGAGATGATGCTTTATGCAGACCAATATTCAGCGGCAACTTGCCATGCTCGAACAAATACCTAATCACCCTAGGCGTATAACGGCGAATGAGTTGACAGACAGGCTCAATAGCCGAGATTTTGATGTCGGTTTAAGAACTGTGCAGCGCGAACTGAAAGCAATGTGTGACATGGGGTTATTTGGTCTTGAATTGGACGATCGCAATAAACCATTTGGTTGGTCAATTGCAGCTTGCTGGCGTGGGCTAAACCTGACTTTGATGGATCAACATATGGCGCTCGCATTTCATACGCTCAAGCACAGTGCCAGTCAGTTATTGCCTCCGCAAAGTTTAAAACAGCTAACGCCATATTTTGAACGGGCTGATCAAGTGTTGGCGAGCGATCCAAATAATCCATGGTTGTATTGGGCATGCCGGGTTGCTCAGTTACCCAAGCCCTTTCCGCTTATTTACACAGAGCAAGATCCAAAAGCGTTTGAGACGGTTCAGTATGCATTACTGCATAAGCGCCAGCTGGCTTGCCAAATTCAAAAAATGATTAAAGGTCAAAGTTATTGGATTAACTACGAACCGATAAACCCCGAAGGTATCACTATTTCAGAGGGGGTCGCTTTACTGGCTTTTACTGTTGGGTCTGCTCATGAAAAACGCTATGTTCAGTCTATCGAGCAATTAAGAGATATTCGTCTGCTTGAGACGCCAGCAATTACTCGAGATGATTTTGATATTGCTCGAACTGGTATTGATAATTCATCGACGTTAATTGATATAGAGTTACACGTATCGCCAAAAGCTAATTTCATCTTCCATCAATCTAAACTCAGCGAAAACCAAACCATTGAGTACTTATCAAGTGGACAATATAAGGTAAATGCCAGTGTGAGTGATACGCCAAGACTAAGAGCTTTCTTATGGGAGATGGCTGACAACGTTGAAGTTATTGCTCCAGAAAGGCTCAGGGATCACTTTGCCCGTTTAATTAATAAAATGTCTAGGCAGTATCAAAACGTTACGACTTAGTTTGTCGCACCTTGAGGTTAGGCTATTGATAACATCGTAAGGAGAGTGACTTATGTTAGATATTAAGCCTAAACATCCCCAAGCCCCTTGTATTGCCGTTTTTGGCGTTGGAGGTTGTGGATGCAATACCATTAATCAATTAAGCCAGTCTTCATTAAGTGACAATGTTGTGCTGATTGCTGTGAATACCGATGCGCAATCACTGGCCGTATCTGCGTGCAGCTCACGCCTACAAATCGGCACCGAAGTGACAAAAGGTTTGGGTGCCGGCGCCGATCCTCAAAAGGGATATGCAGCGGCGCAAGAGTCTGAAGAACAATTAAGAGAGCATATCCAGCAAGCTGATGTCATTTTCATCACCGGTGGTATGGGAGGCGGAACAGGAACGGGTGCGGTTCCTTTTATTGCCTCCTTAGCAGCAGAATTAAATAAGCCTTTGGTTGCTGTGGTTACCACGCCATTTAGCTTTGAGGGGCTGCAACGAAACCAACTGGCAAAAGAAGGCATAGATAATTTGATGCAGCACGCATCGGCAGTGATTGTGTTGCCTAATGATAAGCTTGCTAAAACCTTGGATAAAAAGATTACTTTAGTGAATGCTTTTTTCGAAAGTAATCGAATTTTGCAGGATGTATTAGCGGGATTAACGACCATTATTAGTCAGTCTGGACTGATTAATATCGATTTAAATGATTTTATTACCGTGGTTAGCCATCGAGGCCGCGCGGCGATGGGGGTGGCAAGGCAAGCTGCTGATGAAGAGTTACAGCACACCATCAATAAGTCGCTGAAAAATCCATTATTGGAAGATATTGATTTAACTTCTGCAAAAGGTGCCATTGTCAGTGTCATGGCTACAGAGCAAATCGAGCTTAGTCAGTACCATAAAATAGGTGAAATATTACAACAAGCGTTAGCTGATAAAGCGGTGGTCATTATTGGGCTGACCATTGTCCCTGAACTTGAATCTGAGCTTGAGTTAATGGTGATTGCAACAGGTATTGGAGACAAAGAGGCAAATAAAGAGGAAAAGGAAGCGGCAAGTGGAATAGGAGATACAGTAGCAAGTAATACTGATGAGAGATTCGGCCAATCAGAATTATTGAACCTACATGATTTTTTAGCCGAAAAATCACAAAATCCTCAAACGACATCATATTCATCTTCTGAGTTTGATACCCCGACGATAACCCGTCGCTCCCCAAACAGGGTTTTTAAGCGATGCCTTAATGATGGTGCAGCTTAGCTATTTTTTGAGTCAGTAATAAATGACAAGACAATGGTTTGAATGGCTTTAATGGTTTATTGCCATAGATTACAAGAAGGCATCGCCTTAATAAAACAATGCCGTTTCTATGAAGAAACGGCATTTGATATGTTAGCGATTTAAATAATAACTTATTGATTTAGCATTTCACTGATTTTCACGCAGCCTTGTTCTTTTTGGCGTGCCTCAAGTAGTGCGCGACGCGTCATTTGAGATAAGCCCGTTTCGGTATCTAATACTCGGTTGATGGCTGCAATATTGGCATTGTTGCAAGCTGTTGGGATTAACGCGCGATTGTAAGCCCGCATAAATACCGGGCCCTTTTTATCTGTTTCTGCAATATTGGCTAAGCGCTCTTCTGCCGTTGCTGCACTGAGTAGCTTTTGTTCACTTGGGTATAAATAATTCATCGCTACCCGTAACTTAGAGAAAGGCATGTCTGTATCGTGTTCAATATTGTGCAGCCATTGGCGCTTTATTTGCGCTTGTGGCCGACTGACTTCTGCCGCTATTGCAGATTTTTGGCCGCTATCAGAACTGTCTGCTTGTTTCTCTCTTGCAAGTAGTTTGGCACTATTTGGGTAATCATAACGGTTAAGTTGGATAATGATTTTCCAGCGTAGATCTTGGTTAATATTCAAGCCTCTAATCGCACTATGGCCGCTAAGAAGATCGGCTAAATGATCTAATGCGTCACGACTGTTCGCCATGGCGATATAACTATCAAACCAGCGACGTTGGAAGTCAGGGTTATCATGATGCTGCATAGCCATACGTAAGCTCATTTGGCTCAGCGCGCGGTTAACTTTTTGTGCATAGGCTTGATGATTCGGCGCCATACTGTTCAGGTATCGTTGCGCTTGTTTCAAGTTGCCGATAACTTGCCCTAAAATAGTGTAATCCTGCTCCTTAGGGGCATTAACCAGTGCAACATTGATAAATTGTTTTAAAGACGCTTTTCCATCAGCAACACTATCCCACATGCTCTGCCATAACATTGACCTAAGCAGCGGATCGTTGACTTTACTTAGCTGCTCTTTAGCGGTTTGAAATGACTGCTCATCGAGAGTCACTTTAACGTAGCCCCAATCATCAAAGTTTGGGTAAACCAAATTAGGACAGTGCTTACCAATAAGCTCTGGCACTGCAGTTTTCTCACCTTTATAAGTCACGGCAACTTTAGGACCTGAGTGGACAGAATAACGACTAACATTAAATAGGGCGACTTGAACTCGTTGCTCTCGTAAAGTTGGTAGCTCGTTGCTTGGCGCGGTTTGCAGTAAATTGAATTGGCTTATGCGGCCATTTTCACAACGAAAATCTGCTTCAAGTGTGTTAACACCAGCTTGATATAGCCACGCTTGAGTCCATTGAGATAAATCTCGGTTACTGGCTTGTGCCAAGCTGCCAATAAAGTCATCGAGTTCAGCATTTTGGTAACTGTATTTTTCTAGGTACTGCTGAACCCCTTGCTGAAAAGTGTCCTCACCCAGTAAGTGATGTAATTGCTTTAGTGTTGACGCCCCTTTGTAATAGGTAATTGCATCAATATTATCAAATGCATTCATGCTGGTGGGGACTGGGACTTCTATTGGGTGAGTCGTCACTAAGCTATCTTGACGATAAGCGCTTTGTTTTCCATGGGCGTAAAATGTACGCCATGCATGGGTAAACTCAGTGGCTTCACTGGTTGCTAAGGTACCCATAAATGATGCAAAGCTTTCATTTAACCATAAGCCATTCCACCATTTCATCGTGACTAAATCACCAAACCATTGGTGAGCCATTTCATGCATAATAACCCCAGCAAGTCGCTGCTTTTGCGCTGCTGTCATCGTGTCTTTATACATGAATCGGTTTTCTGCAAAGGTGACTGCTGCTGCATTCTCCATTGCACCATATAAAAAGTCTGGCACTAATAATTGGTCATATTTTTTGAAAGGGTATTCGATGCCAAAGTAGTCATCAAAAAAGGTTAGGCCTTGCTTAGTGTAGGTAAACCAGTCCTTCGCGGTGACTTGCTCGGCGACAGACTGCCTAGCAAATAATCGCATCGGGTATTTGCCACTATTATCTTCCCAAACATGGTAAGGCCCTGCGTGCATAGAAAAGTTATATGGGCTTAATTTAGGGGTAACTGGGAAAGTCCAAACATTGCTATCTGCTTGTTCGTCGATTTGTGTTTCACGCATGGTACTAATGACATGCCAATCTTTA
Organism: Shewanella japonica; assembly: GCF_002075795.1. Classification (NCBI taxonomy): domain Bacteria; kingdom Pseudomonadati; phylum Pseudomonadota; class Gammaproteobacteria; order Alteromonadales; family Shewanellaceae; genus Shewanella; species Shewanella japonica. The sequence continues at coordinate 4,073,497 of NZ_CP020472.1, read as the reverse complement.
GGCGCTGTGACGCTAATCTTATAGGTGGCTTTTAAGTCTGGTTGGTCAAATACGGCAAACATTTGTTGAGCTGCTGCTGGTTCAAAGTGTGAATAGAGATAAACTTTGTTATCTACAGGGTCAACAAAACGGTGTAAGCCTTCACCGTTGGTGCTGTGTTCTCGGCTATATTCCACTTCAATGGTATTGCGCCCCGTACTTAATAGCTGAGGGTTAATGGTGAGGTAAGCATCATTGTAGTTGGGGTAGATTGCTTTGCCATTCACCACAAATTTACTGACGTTGGCTTTGTTTAAGTCCAGTGTAAGCGGCTCTTTATTATTGCTGAGGATAAAGTCTACTGTTGTATTTGCATTAAAATGAGTGTCGCTAGTTAATGTAAATTGCAGTTGGTAGTTGACTTCAGAAATGATAGTTGAGCGAGCCATCGCTTGTTGCTGACTAATATTAGCACTGCCATCTCGCTCAGTAAGACCGATATTGGATGTACTTGAGCAAGCAAACAGGCCGGCACAAGTTAGCGCGACGATTGACGACTTAAACAATTTCACTTTTTCTTCCCTAAATTTATTATTGTTATATTCACAGTTATAAAAAAGCCGACTCAAGGTCGGCTAAATTTTATGGTATCAGAGGTTTATAGACCTAAGAAAGACTTAGATTTTACTTTACGAATTTCTTTTTCATCAGACCACTCGATTAGACCTGTTTCTAGATCCATTAGGCGCATAGTCATTTTGTAGTAAACATCTTTTGTGCTGCCATCTTGTTTTACGATGCTAGATAAGTTGCCGTAAAGCATGTATTGCGCACCAACTTGGCGACCAAACTTTATCGCTGTTGATGGGTCAACCATACCAGCATTGTTTTGGTAATCTAGCTGCTTACGCACAGCATCCACTTTCGTCATATCGATAAAACGGAACTTGCCTGAGCGAAGTAACTTGTTGCTGATAGTGTCAGTAACTGATTCTGTATCAATATGCTCTGAGGTTTTATTTTTAATTTTGTCGACGAAGATAATTGGGCGATCGTTTTGAGTCATTACAATCACTGGTGGGAAGGTCAACATGCTATCAACCATTTTAGCAGCAATAGCTTGCAAATCCGTTGAGCCAAAGTTTTCATTGACGGTTTCTACTTCAGTTGCGTCGCCATACTCAACCTTAGATTGACAAGCTGATAGCCCGATTGCAGCGGCTAAAACAAAAATCAGTTTAAAATGTTTCATAGTAAGTTCCATATTGAATATGACTTATAAATAGTCGAGTTAGATAATTATTGAATAAAAACGGGTTTGATTTCCAGTCTCTATCACCCAAATTAATGTTGCACGGTTTGGTTTTACATCAATTTTAGCCGCAGGACTGTTGCCTAAACGGATTTGATACTCGCCTGGCTCTATGTACTGGCGGGCAATTTGTGCTTGTCGGGGCAAGGTTAACCAACTTCGTCTGTCAGCTTGCTCTGTCACAACGTTAAAAATTTGCATTAATATTGCCGCCGCATCTGCTTCGTTATTACGGCGTTTACTGCCACTTTCGACGCTTCGAGTCATTTCAGACTTAGTATAGACCCGCGCAGCTTGACGCACCAAGGCTGCAGGTAAATCTTCTTTTAATGCATTAATTGCTAAGGCATCGATATTGGCAATAGGTTCCGCTTTTAAAACGGTTCCGAGCCCTTGGATTGTGGATGGTGCAATTTGTTGCCTATGGGGCTGGTAAGTTGCAAGTGACACGGTTTGCCAGTTGCCATCAATAGTGAAGGGGACCGTTAGGCTTTGTTTTTCTGGTACAAAGCCTTTTTCAACCGCCATAACCACTTGGCCTTGACCTTTTTTAGGTAAAATAGCATCACCCCAACGACGTTTAAATTCATCATATTGCGGCATGGAAAGTTGCTTAGCGAGTCTAACTAGGTCTTGTTGCAAGTACTTATTATTGGGAGTGATTTGAGCGGCTTTTCTGTAGTCAATGTACGCATCGTTAGGCTCACCTAATAACTCATGCAACAAGCCTGTGGTGTAATAACTGTAAGCATTCAAAAACGAGCTAGTGACAGTACCTGTCGCTTGGTCTAGTTTGTTAATTTCGCTATCAATCGTACCGTTAGCCATTGCTCTAACTGACTTTTGAGATTTTTGGTAGCGTGCTTGTTCACTGCTTTGCAGTTGGTTACTGCGGCGAACTTCGACTAATGCACCCTGTGCATCGCCAGAAAAGAGATAATTAAAGGCTTGATATTGATGCACCATAATGCGCTCATAACCTGGTCCACGATAAGGGATGGCATTATCGTTTAATACTAAACTACTGGCGGTGGCAGTCAGATCAGAGGCGCTAATTGTGGCTCTGTCATCAAAGGCTTTATAAGCGCTAATCGCTTGTTCATAGTAGGTTTTACTGGCTTCAAAGTTACCAGAGACTTGAGCGACTCTCCCCGCTTCTTGTGCATACAACAAGCCATCGTTACTGTCGATTTGTGCTGCTAGCTCAGGCAGTTTGGCTGCAGGTGAGGGACTGGCTAGGTTTTGTTTTATCGGCGCAATTTGAGATGGATAATTAATTAAAACGCTATTATATGCGCAGCCAGTTAAGCTGAAACAGATTAAGGCAATACTGAGCAATTTATTCATTGGCTCACACCTTGCCCGTCGAGTGATGGAGAATGTAAGTTATTGTATGACTGGTTGGGTATCGGAAAGTCAGCTTGATTGACATATTGCAGTTCTGGCATCTTGACCCGTTCAAGCAAGGTAATACCTTGCAAATGGTCAAACTCATGTTGAAAAATTCGTGCGATAAAACCGTCCAATTGCTGCTCGATACTATCGCCTTGAAGTGACTGATAACGAACAGTGATGCTTTTATGACGTGTTACTTCAAGACGTTGTCCCGCTATAGATAAACAGCCTTCATTCTCTGTTTCCATTTCATCAGACACCGCAATAATTTGCGGGTTAATCACCACAGTCGCTTGGGTGAGTGGCGCGCCAGGATAACGAGAGTTAGGTTTAGAATGCATGATGAAGATAGCTAAATTACTGAAAACTTGTGGGGCTGCAATCCCCACTCCATGAGCCGCGTTCATTGTTGCTATCATATTGTTAGCAAGCTGAACCAAAGCTTGATCAAATGTCACCACAGCTTGTGTTTGGCGGGTTAAAATTGTTTCGCCAGTTTGGGCTATTGTCATGATGTCACTTGCAGGCATAACGTTCCTTAAATGTTTGCAGTTAATCTTGTATAACTTAGGTGTAGCACAAGCTTACATCGCGTTTTGCTTAGGACACCTTAGTTTTTGATTTCATGAGTAATCAATGTAACAAATAAAATGCAATGACACATTAATAGTGTGGCGGTGGTGTTTCTTCTGCTTGGGTTGCCATATTGCTTGGCTCCATCGCTTGCAGTTTATTGACGATTAATGACATTTGATGTTGTTGGAACGCAACTAAATCATTTAATTTAATGACTTCTTGGTTTAGCTCTTCGATTGTTGAATCTTGAAAAGCGATTTTCATTTCTAAATCATCAATTTTTTGTTGCATATCTTGCATGTTTTTCTCTCACATTGATGGGGATGAATTGCTTTAAGGTAGAGGTCCCCATGACTCAACTAAACCTTGATTACTGATACTGACTAAATTTTGCTGAGCATCACTTGCAATAGAGTATACAACGGCGCCTCTATTTTGACTGTTTTTAGTTAACTGAATTTGTCTATTGGCCAGTTTTTTACCCGATTGCACCTGCCAAAGGATAATTTCTTTTGAGGGTGACCCTGTGACGAGTATTTTATCCTGATGAATAAATCTAGCACTGCTGAAGGTCATTTGACGGCGGTTAATGGCTAATGAAGTGACTTCTTTGCCATCGCTGTTGTTATAGATATTTCCATTTCCGGTAATATCACTCGCGAAACTGAGTGAGCCACTTTGATTTAATTGCACTTTGCCGATACGAGAGCTGAACTGCCATTGGTGAATCGGTTGCCCTGTAGTGGCTTGCCATAAAATGACTTGTCCGTCATTAGAGCCTGTTAATGCACGTTGGCCATCTGCCGAAATAGAGACACTCGAGACGCGCTCATTATGGCCTAAAAACTTAATGAGACTTTTCTCAGGTGCTAGTGACATGACAGAACCATCAATTAATCCCACTAACGTTTGGGCGTTGTTGGCAATCGCAACAGACTGTGCCGATGCTGGCAGTGACCACCAACCGATAGATTGACCAGTTTCGACATTCCAAATGGCTAATGAATCGGTTGTGAGTGTTGCTGCATAGTGAGCATTGGCTGAAAATGCAGTATCAAACACATTATTGATAGTATTATCGGCCTTGTTACTGTGTTGCCAGCGATATTTTAAGCTTTCTTCCTTGAGATCCCATAATTGAACCCCATTACTTGAAGTACTGACGAGGGCAAGCTGCGCATCTTGAGACAAGCTCGCACTATAACTCGAGTCAGTCGTAATACTAAAGACGTTATCAGCCTTGGGGTGGCAGGCTGTCAGTGAGCAAATGCATAAAATCAGCATAATTAGTCGAAACATGAACTTGCTCCTATAAAAGTTGTCTTAATGGCTGCGTTATCATTCAGGCCATTGCTAAAAACACTTTATTTAGTATAAAGTGGCCAAATATATACAAAATTTTTACCTACCGGTTATTGTAACCGCTAAAGGACGCTGAGGAAGCTTTAATGAAATCTATTTACAAATTATCGTTAGTTGCATTGGCTGTTGTTGGTCTTACTGCATGTAACCAAGAACAAGAAGTTGTTGCCAAGAAAGTTGAATTAACAACTGATGCACAAAAAGAAGCTTACAGTGTTGGTGGCTCAATTGGTCGTTACATGGCAGGTCATATTACTGAACAAGAAGAACTAGGTTTTGCTGTTGATCGTACTCTTGTTATTCAAGGTTTCAGTGATGGACTAGCTGATACGCTTGAGTTAACTGAAGAAGAAATGCAAACAGTACTTCAAGGACTTGATGCTAAGCTAAGTGAAAAACGTACAGAGCAAGCAGAGTTAATGGCGAGCAAAGCAGTTGAGGAAGGTAAAAAGTTCCTAGAAACTAACAAGGCGAAAGAAGGCGTTGTTACAACTGAATCTGGTTTACAATACGAAGTATTAGAAGCGGGTGAAGGCGAAACGCCAGTTGCTGAAGATACGGTTGAAGTACATTACAAAGGTACGTTAATTGATGGTACTGAGTTCGATAGCTCATACAGCCGTGGCGAACCAGCTAAATTCCCATTAAACCGTGTTATTCCTGGTTGGACTGAAGGTGTTCAGTTAATGCCTGTTGGCGCTAAGTACAAGTTCGTTATCCCATCAGAACTTGCTTACGGCGAACGTGATACTGGTACTATTCCAGCTAATTCAACTTTAGTATTTGAAGTTGAGTTACTTTCAATCGAGAAAGCACAAACTGAAGAAGCGCCAGCTGCTCAGTAATTGTGATTAAAAGAAAAGGACGCTGAGCGCGTCCTTTTTTTATGCCTAAATACTGGCTAAACATTTATCTACATTGGCTTTATAGCCACTTGAGGCGATAAAAAAGCCACATTTGCAGCGCAATAAGAACAATTAATCCCGCACAAAATGCCGAAAAAGCCCAAGGGATGTCAGTGCCTGGAATACCACCAATATTGACCCCTAGTAACCCAGTTAAAAAACCTAATGGTAGAAACACCGCAGAGATTAACGAAAGAAAATATAACCGTTTATTAAGCTGCTCTGACTGCTGAGATTGTAATTGCTCTTGAGTTACGCTCGCTCTATCACGCACAGCATCAAGATCTTCAATGACTCTGATTAAGGTTTCATTTATCTCACGTATGCGTAATTTGTGCTCATTATCAAACAGGAAATGACTATCATTGAGCAGTCGCGATAATGCGTCTCTTTGAGGTGAGAAGTAACGCCTTAGGGTCACTGTTTGTTTTCTTAATTCAGCAATATCCACTCGCAGCGTTGCCGCGCTAGGTAAGGTGATTTGATCGTCTAAGGTGTCGAGTTCATCTTCAAGGTTATGGATTAACTCCATTTTTCTTTCGGTTAATCGTTCGCACAAAGACACTAAAAAGTTAGCACTCGAGTTAATACTATTAGGGTGGTTAATGATCTGCTCGGCAATATCTTTAACCGATTGCAGTTGGCGCTCACAGGTGGAGATAATACGATGTTGCTGGGCATAGATTCGCATCGATACCATATCTTCAGGCGCTGAATTAGGATTAAGGTTTATGCCGCGCAGTGCCATTAAAATACCATCAGGAGAGCTCAATGTACGAGGGCGAGTGTGCTCTGCTAATAATGTGTCAGTTTCGGTTTGAGGCAACTGGGCGTTAATGATCCATTGTTGAGCGTCAGGATGGCTATAACGAAGATGCACCCAAAGTAATCCGTCATTAGGTTGCCATTGTTCAAGCTCACTTGCTGATAAACTTTTACCCGCATTCGATCCCGTTAACAATAAGCAATATATAAAGCCTGTATCCATAGGTATCCTTGTATCCTATTGTTGTAGCATTATTTATTTGGGGTTTAATCCTTAATGAAAATAATATTAGCATTGAAGGTGAAATACAGTGAATTTATTCAGTCAGGACATTTTCATTATTTACATGTCTTAACTAAGCAGGTTTCCGGAATTTCGGTTAAAATAGAACAAAGCCTTATAGTTGAGTTTTATCATGGAATACGAGTTTCGCCGTAACAGTTTAGACGGCACTGTGTTTGCTGAATTTAGCATGGAGCATGCCATATTAGGGCGTTTTTTTGCTGAGCAATTGGCTACTGATGTTAATCGTTGCGAAGCGATATTAGCTCAAATCGAGCTTATTCGTGCGAGTAAGAAAAATGAATGGTTAATGCAAAGAGAAGACTTAGCTATGGTCATTGATAGTGAGCAGGTTAGAGTGTTTGTAAACGCGATTGATTTTGACGAAGACTTTGAGCTAGAAGAGTCGATGAGCATGTATGATGCGGAGTCAGAATCGTTTTGTGGGCTTGAGGATTTTGAAACAGCGCTAAAAAGCTGGATTTCGTTCATTAAGCAATAGCGGTTTGCTTACACGAGCAATAGATAAAGTATTCAATGTTTACATTTCAATAAAAAGGCGAACCTAAGGGTTCGCCTTTTTTGAGTCAGTTTGAAGGCTAATGGTTTAAATATCTTACTGCCATTTCTGTACGGGATTTTGCATTTGCTTTACGGAGTAAGTTTTTAACATGCACTTTTACTGTGCCTTCACTGATGTGTAGCGCCTCTGCGACAACACGATTACTCTTGCCTTCTGCTAACTCTTTAAGGATTTGCAGCTCACGTGGTGTGAGCGATGCTATCCACGTTTCATCATTGTCAGCATTTTTCAGCTCGTAAATATACTCTTCAACTTCGTCGCTGATCACACGATGACCTAGCATGGCTTTTTTAAGTTGCTCAAGTAATAAATCAGGCTCAGTGTCTTTGAGTAAGTATCCGTCAGCGCCAGCTCGCAGCAGACGAACAACATCTTGTTTGGCATCTGATACAGTTAAAATAACAATGCGGGCTGTTACTCCTTCTTGGCGCATTGCATTAAGTGTATCTAAGCCTGACATGCCCTTCATATTTAAGTCGAGCAGAATAATATCCGGCTCGTCTTCACCGATGGCGGTTAACGCATCCAATCCCGTTCCTGCTTCACCAAACAGTTTAAAATCACCGTCTGAGGTTATTAACTGACAAATACCACGTCGAAGAAGCGGGTGGTCATCTACTACTAATACTGAATAAGGTTTACCCATTTAGAGGCTCCTGCTGGGGTGGAAATACGAGAGAGACTGTTGTGCCGCCCTTCGGATTATTATCAAACTTGACGCTGCCATGCAGTTTAGTTGCACGTTCATGCATGATCCCAATACCAAAATGCTGATCTCGTTCTTTTAGATGCGACACGCCAATTCCATCATCCTTGATATTGATGTGTATCATATCAGAATCTGCCAAAAAACAATCAATTTCTATTTTTGAAGGTTTTGCATGCTTGATCGCGTTGATTGTTGCTTCACGTGTCAGTTGTAAAACATGGATATGTTGTTTCGCTGCTAGTAAGTGTGGTGAGAGCTGATAGTTAAGATTAATTTCAATACCAGACTGCTTACGCAATTGGCTTAACATCACTTCAATTGCTTGGCCTAAATTAGGATCTTTGATGGTTAATCTAAAGGTTGATAAAAGTTCTCTAAGCTGGCCGTATGCGGTGCTGACTCCATCATTAATATCTATCAGCTGGGTTTCAACTTTGTCAGTAATACAATTGGGGTCCATTTGTTTGCGCAACAAACTGACTTGAATTTTTAAATAGGAGAGAAGTTGTCCTAATGAATCATGGAGTTCTCTGGCTATTACCGCTCGTTCTTCCATTAATGCTAGCTGCTGTCTTTCCTCTGTCGCATTATGAATAACAATTGAACGGGTTAGCATCATAGCAAAATTAACAAATAGCATATTATTGAGTGGTTTATGCGAAATCACCTCAATATAACCTAAGCTTTTATCTTCTAATTGTAGGTTATATTTTACCGGTTTAATTTGTGCTTCTTGGGTTGTATCAGCTGTGTGTTCTTGCTTATTGGTATCAATCCAGCCGTTGTCTGCTTCAATACAATCGACCGAGTTATCAACATGCTCAATAACCAGTCTGACATAATCTAAATCTTCAAACTGTTGTAAATGAGTGAGTGCTGAACTGAGTGATTTATAATCTAAGCTGTCGGCGTGAAGTCGAATAAGGTTGTCGTATAAGAAGCTTAACTCATTATTTGCACGGGTTAATGCAATAGTTTTGTCATTCACTTGTCCCTCAAGATCTTGATATAGAGTATCGAGCTCAGAGGCGGTTTTTTTGAAAGCTTCCCCTAGTGCATGCAGCTCTACATATTCTGTCTGAGGTACATCAACCTTGAAATTGCCCTTAGATATCGCGTTGGCGACATCCATCAATTGGAGTATAGGCTCTACCATTCTGATACGAGTGTATCGGGTAGCTGCGGTGGCAACAATCAACATTAAAAATAACCCGATGATTTGGCCTATGACCAAAATACGCAGTTTGAGGGCTGCAAAGCGCTCCATTTCAAGCACTAATAAATCAATCGTATCAACGAAATTTTTTAACGAAGCTGAGTACAAATCTTGTCGATTATTTTCAATGTGGGAGCGCATTTGTTCCCACTTATTGATGACCAATAAATATTGCTGTGACAAGTCATCAGGACTGTACCAAGTTAATGAGCGTTCTAACGCTTCAGAGTGGAGTGTTGCTTCGAATAAACTTATCTTTTCATTCAGTAATTTCTCATCTCTGTCTAAAAATAATTTTAACCGATAACTTTGCATACGGAGCGAGCCTGATGCATTGATTGCTCGGGCATCACCAATACTGAAAGTAAGGTTGATAATTGAATACACCGCCAAGCTGGAAGAAATGAAAATTAGGACTAACATTAGTCTAAGAATAGTGGAGGTTAGGCTGCCTCGTTTTGTCATTTTAAATCCAACTTTGGTTTGTTTTTAATGCTCATAATAGCCAAATATTACTTTAGCGATGACTGTTTTATATTAACAGATAATCAAAAATGTGATGTACAACATATTAACATGTTGATCTAGCGCAAGCTTATTGTTCAATACTCATAAAGGGGTATTCTTAATTTAACCTTAAATGGATAAGTTTGTTCATGGAGATGTCGTGAATATTTAAAATAAAATGTAACACGGAGATGAACGGTGATGAAGATGAAAGGAAGAGTTATTGCGCTTAGCGCATTGATGGCAACCAGTTTTATGATGACTAGTGCAATGGCTAGTGATAAGACTGAACCTCGTAACGATGTTTACAAGGACAAGTATAAGCAGCAATTTGAAAGCTGGCACGCAACGTCAGAAAGTACTGAAATTGTTGATGTGCTAGAAGAAGATCCAAACCTAGTTGTGTTATGGGCAGGTTACGGGTTTGCTAAAGATTACAATAAAGCACGTGGTCACCACTATGCTGTGACTGATGTGCGTAACACTTTACGTACTGGTGCACCGACTGGACCAGATGATGGCCCAATGCCTATGGCTTGTTGGAGCTGTAAAAGCCCTGACGTACCTCGCATGATTGAAGAGCAAGGTGAAGACGGTTACTTCAAAGGTAAATGGGCTAAAGGCGGTCCTGAAATCGTTAACACTATCGGTTGTAGTGATTGTCACGTAAAAGGTTCACCAAAATTACGTATTTCTCGTCCATATGTTGACCGTGCTTTAGAAGCCATTGATAAGCCTTTTGATAAAGCTTCTCGTAAAGACAAGCAATCAATGGTTTGTGGTCAGTGTCACGTTGAATACTACTTTGAGAAAACAGCTGACCGTAAAGGTTATGTGAAATTCCCATGGGATAACGGTACCACTGTTGAAGAAATGGAAGTGTACTATGACGCAATCAACTTTGCTGATTGGACTCACGCAATTTCTAAAACACCTATGTTAAAAGCACAGCACCCTGGTTATGAAACTTGGATGTTAGGTATGCACGGTAAAAACAACGTAAGTTGTACTGACTGTCACATGCCACGTGTTGCTAAAGCAAACGGTAAAGGTAAGTTCACAGACCATAAAGTGGGTAACCCATTTGATCGTTTCGACGAAACTTGTGCAACTTGTCATGAAGGCAAAACAAAAGAGTTCATGATGGAAGTAACACATGAGAATCAAAAAAGTGTTACTGAAATTAAGCTAAGAGCTGAAACTCAGCTTGTACACGCTCACTTCGAAGCGGGTGCAGCTTGGGATGCTGGTGCGACTGAAGCGGAAATGAAACCTATCTTAACTGATATCCGTCACAGTCAATGGCGTTGGGACTTTGCAACTGCATCTCACGGTGTTGCTGCTCATGCTCCAGCTGAAGCATTACGTATTCTAGGTGGCGCAGTTGATAAAGCAGCTGATGCGCGTATCAAGTTAGCGCAATTACTTGCAGCTAAAGGCGTTAAAATGCCAATCGCTATTCCAGATATCTCGACTAAAGCTAAAGCACAAAAAGCCTTAGGTATGGACATGGATAAGATGAATGCTGATAAGCAAAAATTCTTAAAAGACCTTGTTCCACAATGGGATGCTGAAGCTAAAAAGCGTGAAGCAACTTACTAATAACACGATGTAATTAACATTAGTGTTGAGATAAAAAGCCCTCTTAGAGGGCTTTTTTTTGGGCTTTAAAACCATTCATTATCATGTTACTACTATCTGATAGATCATAAGGAATGACGACAACGCGGGGCGTATCATGAGTGATAATCACACCAATACTGAAGAAAAGGAAACTCCAAGCAGTCAAGATGTTACTGGATCTGAGCAGAGCCGCGGCTCTGATGATTTTATACATCAAGGAGGATGTTTATGCGGGGCAATTCGCTATCAGATTACACATCGTCCTTTTGACGCGGATTATTGCCATTGCAGTCAATGTCAAAAATCTTCCGGTGCTGTGTTTCAAGCGTGGATGGATTTTAAGGTTGAGCAGGTCGAGTGGATTGCGGGCAAGCCCGTCGAATTTACCTCTTCTGAACATGTTCGCCGAGGTTTTTGTCAGCAATGTGGCTGTACAATAAGTTTTAGAGATACTCGCCATCCAGGCTACTATACTTTGACCATTGGCTCGCTAGACAACCCAAACCTTATTCACCCGAATTACCATATTCATACAGCGAACCAAGTGAGTTGGCTTAATATTCTTGATACCTGCGAGCGCTACCCGCTGGATCGAAGTTAATTACTCAAAAAAATGCCATGTTAGGCTTATCGGCGCATCGCTTGCTGGCTAGGTTACAACGTCTCTCATTAGAGGCTATAACGCTAAGCTTGTTATGGTGAGGCTGTTATGGAGAGATAGTTATCACTTGCCAGTGTGGTAGCTTCTCATTTAGATCTGGGATGATTTTATCGGCATCGCCACGCAAAACAATAACGGGATTACCTTCAAAAACATGGTTAGCCATGGTTGTTATTGCTTTTGGTGTCAGTGAGTTAAGGGTTTCATGTTGTAATTGCTCAAAGCTAGCCGTTCTACCTAAAAGTAAGTTGTTAATATAACGGCTTTCTTTGCCGTATTTATGGTCGCTTGCCAGTTGTTGTTTACCCATTAAGTAAGTGATCACTGCATTAATTTCAGTCTGTTTAGCTGCTTGATCTTTTAACAACTGAGTATGATCGATTATTCCTTTTAGGAATGCGCCAGAATTCTCTAATGAAGTGCTGCCATAAAAATACAGGTATTGACTTAATGGCGCATCGACACACCGACCGTAAATACCATATGTGAGCCCACGTGTTTCACGTAAATCATAAAATAGCCGCCCTGAGTAACTTCGACCGAGTAATGCTGCGATGGTTTTGCAATCGGTACTATTTTGATTGTGATTTGTGGTGTTGACCAGATCAGGTTTTGCTAACACAAAGCCCACTCGAGCTTGGGTTTGAACAGTATCTTTAGCGTTAATGATAAGAATTGTCTGTGTTGATTGTTTTGTTGCTGAACCAGTGCTGTTGGTAATGATATTTGGTTGTACTTCAGTCAAATTAGGCTGAGTTGTGGCTAACCAAGTTGGCACAAAAATATCAGAGCTGGTTATGACTGCGTTTTGCTTGTTGGCAGAGCTAGTTGAAGTGCTACTCGAAAGGTTATTCAATTGACTATTCAATGGGCTATTCAATTGACTATCCGATGTGCTATTCAAAGAGCTCTGAGCAACACCATGTGTAGCCGAAGTTATTGGAGAGGGGATAAATAAATGCCATTGAAGTTGCTGACGTATTTTGTTGTGTAAAGTTTGCAGTGTCGTGTTATCTAGCTCATTGATTGCAGACTGATTGCGAACATTGAGATTGTAAGGGTGCTGTTGTCCTAATAGCTGCTGGCGAAATGTCGTGTCGATTTCAGAACCAGTAAAAGCACCAATGTGTTTATTAAGTTTCAAGTTGCGTATGACGGTTGCAATATTGATGTCGCTTAGCGCACCTTTTTCCCAAAACTGCCAGAGCTGTTGCTGCAATTGTTGATCGGTTGCGCTGCATTCAATGGTCATTCCTACGCTATGAAGACTGGCTCTTATCTTAATGCTGCTCAAGCAGCTTGCCATTTGTGGTGAGTAGGCGGTTGTATTGGCCATTTCTTCAAGTTTTTGCTTGAAAGCTTCAACTAAAATATCGGGGTGAGTTATCGGTTGCTGGGCTGAAATGCCGATTAAGTATAGTCGATTTAACCCAGAATCATTAACCTCACTTGATAGCCACTGATGAGCGTGAAACTGCTTTGTTAAGGTTATGGTGTGCGGTAACTGATAAGCAACTGGTTTTATAGCTTTAGATTGTGCTTGTTGAGTATCGGCCAATAACTGGGATAAATCGGTTGACGTATTGCTAGCAGAGGTGTGGTTTTCTGGAACGTCAAATGACGGAATGTTCGGCGCTTGCGCTTCGGTAAAGTGAATGGGTGAGTGCTGACAACCTAATGTCATTAATGCCAACATTATCATGCTGCTGATAATAATGAGTTTGGGATGTTTATTTTTTTGTATCAACATTATAGCGCCCAGCCTTCTAGCGTCTCAGCCATTCCTTGGGGTAATACTTCAAGTACGCTTTTACCCCACCGAATGTACCAAGGTGGTAGCAAGTCCACTCGAACTGTTTTATCAAAAAAATACGCTTGGGTAACTCGCGATATATCATCAGGAAGTACTGCTTGAATACGCTGCCATGGCTGCGTTAATGGAGCATTTTTATCTCTATTGGCTGTATTTGATAAGTGTTTAGCAAGTGTTTGCGAGTGCGAAAACTGCTGTAACTGTTGAGATAGTGCTAATGTTTTAAGTTCACATAATTGTTGCTCTGTCATCCCTTTGGCCATGATGTCGGCAAATAGTGAATCAGTTAATTTCTGTAGCTCATTCAGTGAGGTGTTTGCCCGTGGGACGAGAACCAAATTGGTGACGCCGTGATTCTCCATTGTTAATGGAATTGAATAACTGAGCATGTGAGATGGCGATGCTAATGTTTGCTTTGCGAGAGCGCTGCGTAGATTTTGAAATAAATATCCTTGCAGTAAAGAAATAGCTTCATAATCAGCATGTTCTCTTCCAACAGTATGCCAAGCCATAAGGATTGCTGGCCATGGACCACGCTCATCGACGATTTCTGTTTGAATTGCTTTGGCATTAATACTGAGTTGTTCGAAGCTATCATGAGGAATATTTGGTGATGTCCAGCCTGAAAAGTGCTGCTTTACAAGGGCAAGACTGTCCTCTTCTAAATGGCCTACTAAGGATAATTGCATTGCGTCAGGGCGATAGTAACGTTGATGAAATGTCTGTAATGCTGAGGCTGTAGCACTGGTGACGTCCTGTTTACTGCCAATAATCGCATGTGCATAGGGACTGCCTTTTACTTGCGATAATAAAAACTCCATAGCGGGACGTATGTAGGGTTGATTATCAATGCTGGTTGCCATTTCCTCTAAGACAGCACCTTGTTGATTGTTGACTGTTTCAGCTGATAACACTGGGTTAATAAAGCGATCAGCCTCTAAAAATAAACTTAAAGCCAAGGCTTGAGCTGGGATAGTGGCGTAGTAATTGGTGTAATCAAAATGGGTACTGGCATTAAACTGAGCTCCTATTGCACTCATGGTTCTTGGGTAGCTATCTGCTGGTGCATTAAGGCTGCCTTTAAACAGAAGGTGCTCAAATAAGTGTGCATAACCTGATTGTCCACTGGGTTCGTTCCTAGAACCAACATTAAATTGACTGGCAATGGAGACAGTGGCCTGTTCGGGTCTGTGTACTTGTCTCAATATTAATCCGTTATCGAGCTCTGTTAGCGCTATTTGGTTTTCAATATGTTGTAGTTGGTTGATTTGCGACTGAAGCAGACATTGGGAGTTGGCTTGCAGTTGAGGGCTGAGCACGACACTGATAAAAGACATCCCATAAGCAATATATTGTTTAAAACTCGAGCGCTTAGGCGGAATGAAGTCAGGTTGTGTCACTATGTCACCAGCATATTCGTAAATGATGTTGATTAGATTACTTTTATAGCGCTTGTTACTCAAGTTTACTTATTAAGATGGGGAAATAGCAAAAAGCCCAAACGCACTTGAGTGGCACTTGGGCTTTAATCGAGATAGCTGCTGATTTGCTAGTGTTAGTCAGCGCTTAATCACTATTGTTGTTCACACTAACTGTTTAATAATCGTGTCTAATCAGAGTTTTTTGGACTCAATTGTTGCTCATTATGAGCTTGCTGAGCGGTATTGATGCGGGTCGGAATACCAGTACGTTGCTCTAATAAGCGTTTAAGTGTAAATGAATCGGTATCAGCATGCGCCACAATCGCAGTAATTTGTTTGTTTAGGGTTAAAGGGAGTTGCTCATTTGACTCAAACTGCTCAATGGTTTCAGACAGTGGTTGATGAACTTCTAAATAACGATTTCCGTCAGGTTCAACAGTAGCCTTAATCGGTTGGTTAACAAACTCGACTCGTGTGCCTACAGGTACGCTATTAAACAGGTGCTCGATGTCATCTTCTCGAAGTCTGACACAGCCTTGGCTGACTCTCAGGCCAATGCCGAACGAGGCATTAGTGCCATGGACAGCGAATAAATTACCAACGTAGAGCGCGAAAAGCCCCATTGGGTTATCAGGGCCAGCTGGCCAAACATCGGGTAACTCAACGCCTTTTGCTGCGTATATTTCACGTGTTTTTTGAGTAGGAGTCCATGTCGGATTCGCACGCTTGCGGTACACTTGAGTGACCCAATTCTCTGGTGTATCTCGTCCAACTTGACCTATGCCTATAGGTAATACTTCAACAGTGTTGGTCCCTTTAGGGTAGTAATATAAACGCATTTCAGCGCTATTAATCACAATTCCTTTACGAGGCGCATCTGGCAAAATTAACTGATGAGGAATAACCAGCGTGCTACCAGGCTTAGGTAGATATGGGTCGACACCTGGGTTGGCTTCCATCATGTTGCTCAAGCCTAACTGAAACTCAGCAGCAATGGCTTCTAGGGTAAGTTTACCCTCAGGAACCACGTAATACTGGTTTTCACCAATTAATCGACTTTCTTTAGCTGGCAGACGGTATTCAACAGCTGCAGCATTGAGACTCGTTAATAAGACTGATATAGCAATTAAACTGACGCAAAACGACTTAATCATATGGGCGACGGATTCCTAATTTTGTGTACAGTGGTCAATTATTATTAAGTATTAATTTTATACCAAATATATATTAACTAATACTTAATAATTAACCCTTAAAGGGTAACAAGTTTGGCATCCTTGATCATTCTTATACTGATTTCAAGCTAGGTAGTGTTTGAAATCAGTTTTACCCTTACGTTTCTTTTGAATATTAATCACTGATTAAATCCCTTTTTATTTTATGAGTGATTAATCTTTAATTATTTTATTTAAAAGCCTTCCGAGTTTTTATTGATATAAGGAAGGGGTTTCTTTAGTCGGTCTAGTTTTGAATCTTCTATGTAACCACATGTATTGGCAACGGTTTCTATCAATAATATTTTCAATAATCTTGTTACCACGAATCGCATCTTCGAGTTCATTGTCACCAGGGAAATTATCCAGTGGCGGCATGATTTCCATGTGATAACCGCTATCGTCAGCGTTTCGTTCAACGAAAAAAGGCAATACCTTGGCTTTACCAAGTTTAGCTAGGGTCGTTGCACCAGTAATTGTGGCGGCATCTGGTACTGCGTAAAGCGGAATAAATACCGCACTAGAGCGACCAAAATCTTGATCTGCTGTATACCAAATCACATCGGGATTTCGCAGGCTTCTGACCATATTACGAAGATCACGTTTAGGCACAAGACCTTTATTCGAACGTAAGCGGCCATTGACCTGTAAGTACTCCATCACAGGGTTATCATGCGGGCGATAAACCCCGATTCCTGGCTGGAATTGGCCAAACATTCTTGCGCCCATTTCTAATGGTAAACAGTGCACTGCAAACAAGATGACACCATTGCCATTATCTAAGGTGTCACGCACGTGCTGATCGCCTTTCATGGTCATATGACGTTGCACTTTATCATTAGACCACCACCATGCGTTGATGGTATCAAATAAGGCTTTGCCGGTTTCTTCAAAGTTGCGTGTTAATAAAGCTGCTCTTTCTTGCTCTGGCATATCAGGAAAACACAAACTTAAATTTCGCTCTGCTGTGTGCTTTCTACTGCCAGCAAATTTCAACACTAAACGGCCTAACCCTTTACCCATTGCCATTTGCCAACGCAAAGGTAATAGTTGAGTTAGCCTCATTAATCCAACACCTAACCATAGTGGCCAATGTTTAGGATGTAATAAATGAGAACCAAATTGCGCTTTTTCTACCACGGAACACTCACTTTTAAATCAAATTAGTTTCTATTCTAACTTAATTTTATAGCAAAATTAGGTACAATCACCGTTTAATGTCAGCAAAAGAAAAAGTTTACTATGAAGGTATCTCTCCCAGCATTCGAAAAAGCCCGTGTACTAGTTGTCGGTGATGTCATGCTTGACCGCTATTGGGTAGGGCCTACAGGGCGAATTTCACCAGAAGCGCCCGTGCCAGTAGTTAACATTAAAGACATAGAAGACCGTCCAGGTGGTGCTGCAAACGTGGCATTGAATATTGCCGCATTAGGTGGGCAAGTTCAGCTTGCAGGCATTGTTGGTGCCGATGAAACAGCCCAAGCATTGACCGTAGGTGTTCAAGCTCAAGGTGTAGAACCTCGTTGGTTAACTGTTGCCGACAAACCAACCATCACTAAATTACGTATTTTTTCACGTAACCAACAATTAATTCGCCTAGATTTTGAAGAGAAATATAGTTGCGCTGACAGTGATAACTTATTAAACACCAGTGAACCCATCTTAGATAATGTCGATGTACTGGTTTTGTCCGATTATGCTAAAGGCGCAATTGATTCCCCTGTTGATTTTATTGCCAAAGCACGTGCTAAAGGCGTGACCGTATTAGTTGACCCGAAAGGCAGTGATTTTTCTCGTTATCGAGGTGCATCATTATTGACGCCAAACATGAGCGAATTTGAAGCCGTAGTCGGCCCTGTCGTAGATGAGGCGGATCTCATTGCCAAAGCTAAAGGCTTAATTGAACAATTTGAGCTAGGGGCTATTCTAGTCACTCGTTCAGAAAAAGGCATGACGTTAATTAGCCAAGATGAAGCTGAACTACATATCCCTACGGTTGCCCGTGAAGTTTATGATGTGACTGGTGCAGGCGATACAGTGATTTCTGCGTTAGCTAGTTCATTAGCTGCCGGCAGTTCAATGGCACAAGCTTGTTCTATTGCCAATATGGCTGCAGGTGTTGTGGTTGCAAAATTAGGTACTGCAACGGTAAGCCGAATTGAATTGATTGAAGCACTTGCATTAAATCAAGGCGAGTCAGGCTTTGGTGTGGTCTCAGAAGATCAGTTAATGTATGCCCTTGAGCAAGCGAGACTACGTGGTGAAAAAGTGGTCATGACCAATGGTTGTTTTGATATTTTACATGCTGGGCATGTGAGTTATTTACAACAAGCCAAAGCTTTAGGCGATCGTTTAATTGTTGCTGTGAATGACGATGCTTCAGTTAAACGCTTAAAAGGTGAGGGAAGACCGGTCAACCAAGAGGACCGCCGTATGGCAGTGCTTGCAGGTTTAGCGTCTGTTGATTGGGTGATTCCGTTTAGTGAAGACACACCACAACGTGTCATTAGTCGTTTATTACCTGATGCGTTGGTTAAAGGCGGTGATTATAAAGTCGAAGAGATTGCTGGCGGAGCTGAAGTTATGGCAGCTGGTGGAACGGTTGAAATCTTAGGATTTGAAGATGGCGTATCAACCACAGCAATTATCGAAAATATTATGGCTAAAAAGTAGTGAAATTTCTGGCCCTGATTATTGGGCTTAGTTTTTTCAGTGCTATTATTGTTGGCGTTAGTCATAAACAGGCTAACGCTAGCTCATTAAGTCGTGAGAGCTATAATCGTTTCAATCCCCTTTCTTACCCCAGCGATTCTTCTCTATATTCAATCGGCCAAATACATCAACTGACTGATAAACAAGCGCTTATTTGTCCAATTGCTCATTATGTTTCTTGCATAAAGCAGCTACCCGCGAGAGTGTCTGCACAATTGCCTTTACGTCAGTCGGTATCACAAAGCTTGGGTCTTAAAACTGCGATGGTAATGCCAGTCGTTGATCAAGTTATTGCAGGTATCGTGGTGATAAATGACAAGCTGCCAGTGGTTAATCAAAGTGTGGCACTCAACGGTCAAGCGTATCAATTTAACCTTGAGCAACAAACTCAACTTACTTTGTGGCATGAGCTAGGGCACCTTGAAAATATTTCGCTGCAAGAGAGTCATTCATTGCAGCCATTAACCCCTTACCAGCACGAATGGCTTGCTGATTACTACTTAGCGTGGCGCTTAGCTCATGAGTCTGGAAGTGTGTCACTGATTTGGCAGCAGTTGCATAGGCGCAATATTGCTGTGATGAATACCACTGGTAATATTGGCCATTGGAGCTCTCCACAATTATTGTGGCTACTAAATCGCTATGAAGTTGATGATATTATTGCTTTTGAACAATATGCTGACTTCATCGCTGATGCTTATCCCCACGCGCCGCAAATCAATGACACCGAAATGGATGAAATATCAAGCCTGATGCAACGCACATTTGGCCGTGGCGCCGTTCAAGCTTTGCCGCATTATATGTTTTGGCAACAGCAGCGTTTAATTGAAGTATTACATCCGACGTTAGTGCACCTGATGGGAGCGGAACTTGCTAATGCGTGGCTTATTCAGCAGTTCTCAGAAGCCGAAAAGGTTATAAGCACTGATGAGTAAAACTGTCAGGTTTGAACCATGATGAAAATGTTTCAGTTAGCGTAGACTGTTGTCATGAATATTTACATTTCAATCTGAAACGCTTTCAAATAGTGTTTACCGCTAGCTAAATTATTAAAAGCCTTATTATTGACTGACGCAGTGGCTATTTCTGTAAGATTAATTGGTGATATGTTTGCTCTTTAGCCAATGTTAAAATCCATAGTTAAAGTGCGTGTTAATAAATTGTACTTTTTAAAAAGACAAGCTAGATAAACATTTGATAGGCTATGCAAAATTTCATTTCATTGAGGTAGTTACTAGAAATAGTAACGATATTTTTGTATGGCAAAGCGTTCTAGAATCGATACTGAAATCACCATAAAATTGATTTTAGATGAGGCGTTTGAGCAAATCCTGACAATTGGGTTTGAAAACATGTCTTATACATCGTTATCAAATGCTACAGGTATCAGCCGTACAGGAATTAGCCATCATTTTCCCCGAAAGGCAGACTTTCTTTCGTGTTTAGATTCACGTATTTCAGCTCGTTTTTGCGAAGGGTTAGATTTTAGTTCTGTGCAATTACTTGAGTCTTCATGGCGACATTTTATTAGTCAAGATCACGCTAAAGCCGTCCTTAAATTGTTTTTTAGTTTGTGTGCTTCTAACCAGCAAATTCAGGGGCGCTTCAACACAGTTAACGATATTCGTTATAAAGCGCTGATGAGATTAGGTGATGAAGGTGGCTTTTGCATTGATAGGTTAATTGGTCAAAGCGCTGTGACCATGTTTAGTGCACAAACTGAAGAAGCTGTAGCGGCTTAAAACCTCATAAAGGCTCGTCATTGTCTTTTCCCTGCGCCATAAAGCTGCGCAGGGTAGGTCATCAAAAAACTTAGAAATGCCACTGTACATAGATGGTGTTGTAGTTACTGCCACCTTTAATGCGCCCGAAAGCTGAGCTTGTTTCGAAAATTCCTGAACGATGATGAATACTGTAACCTAGCCATGCATTTTGTAATGGCGCATGGTTAAATACATCGCCTAGATTGACGTCAAATGAGAAGTCTAAATAATTAAGTAACTTTGATGGTCGGTAATCTTTTTCATCTAACTCACTGCCTTCAATGTAGGTGACATCAGACACATAAGACAAGCCTTCTGCAACACCAAGGCGGAAGCGCCAGCCTAAATCAAAGGTATAGAATGCCTTAACTCCGATGACACCTTCAGCTAAATTGTCTTGCACTTCAGAATCATGATGCCAAACACCACCCGCAGTAAAATAAAGATCAATTGGGAGTGTGAATAAATTGTCTGTTAAGGGTATGCCATAAAATAACGACGTCATTTGGTTGTTATAACGGTCACCTTTTGCATTGCCTGTTAGGATATCATTTAAGTTTGAAGGCGTGGCCCAACCGTGCGCGACCCTTAAAAACTCACCACTTTCCTTAGGTATTGGGTTGGTATTAGGTCGTTTAGCATCGGGGTAAAAACCAAAACCGAAGAAGGATTCTAATTGATATTGGTTTTCGATTGTCGGTAAATCATAAATATCATCTTCAAGGCGCGTGACGCCAAAGTTGGCAAGCAAGTATAGGTTACTGGCAAGGTGGTAACGGGTATTTAACCCTGCAGAAAACGCTAGACCTGCACCAGGATCAATTTGATCTAGCCCGTAATAGTGCTCATTAAATGAATCACCTTTCCATTGAAATTCTGCATATGGGTTTAATTGCCAATCACCCGCCGTCCAGTGATATTGTGTTCGAGTATAGGCGTAATAGCGTTTATCTCCATCACTTAAAAAGGCAACATCTGCTTCTAGTCCATCTTTTTGAAAGCGATATTGCACACCAAAATCAAACGCATCTGATTGAGTTTGATTTTGATATTCTTGAGGAATATCGACAAAACGAAATCGAGTATATAAATTGACTTGATGTTCTTGATGACTCCACAAATGGACACCGGCTTCTAAACCATCAATAAAAAAGTAATCATTTTCAAACTCGATTAATGGCATGACATCCGTAACAACATCTGCTTCAGTTGCGTAAGGAATATCAGCGCGACGCATGCCAATGCCGACTCCCCATGTTGAAGGAAAGTATTTTTCTGACTCGCTTTCTTGTGTCTTGCTCGTTTGAGTTGTATTTGTAGATGTAGCCGTTGAAGGGCTATTATCACTGGCATAAGACATCAAAGGGCTAGTGCATAATAAGATCGCACATAAGCGAGAGAAGTTAGACATAGTTCTTTAATACCAATAATAATGGAGTAATGGACTTTACAAACCACTTACAAATTGTTTAGTGGCTAACAGATGTATTTTATTGAATATTAGTGGATTATAGCATGACGTTTTTTAAAGTAATCAGTCCCCGGCTTTTTTTGTAGCAAACTGTTAACTTCTTTTGTTACTGATGAAATTGATTAGCGAATCGATTGAATAAGGGTTTTGGGTTGTTGCCAAAAAGAATAGTTATGTTTTCCTGCTTGTTTAATGCCGTACATGGCATTATCAGCTTGCTCACAAACTTCAGCAAAAGTGTCGTGTTTTGCAAAGCAACTAATGCCGATACTTAAGCCTAATGATACCGACTTTTCTTCTATAGTGACGTTCTGCTTGTAATGATTCACTAATGACCCTGCCAAAATACTAATGAGTTCATATTCTGAAATCGCTGTGATAATGACAAACTCATCTCCACCAATTCTAGCAATGCTCACTTGTTTACTCGCTAATAGCTTATCAGCATAGTGTTGCAGGGTTTGGCTTATATTGATTAGCGCTAGGTCACCAAATCGGTGGCCATGATGATCATTGATCATTTTAAAATTATCAACGTCAATAAATAACAAGGTTCCAGAGTCAAAGTTGGCATCGTGTTGTAAGGATTTGAACGCTTTTTTAGCTGCGTTTCGATTGAGTAAATCAGTAAGCGGATCGCGATGCGCCAGTCTGGCTAAATCGAGTTGGTAACGTTTTTCTTGGGTGATATCGATGTGGGTGCCGAGGATTTTTAACGGTTTACCATCTGATGTGTATTCCACAATTCTGCCACGATCAGAAACCCATCGTACGCTTCCATCTTTGTGGATCATTCGATGTACGGCTTGGTACACGTCTTCTTTGCCTTCAATATGATCTTCAAAAGCTTTAATGACCCAGTCTTTATCATCTGGATGCAAACTTCCTTTCCAACTTTCCATATTCGCGGCATATTCTTCACGGGTGTAACCCAGTAATGACCCCCACTCTTGATTATAGATAAGTAAATCACCAGAAGGGACGTGTTGCTCCCACAAACACAACCCTGTGCCGTCAAGCGTTGCTGAAAGCTGCTGTTGCAAGTGAATGTTATGTTGTTTTAGGGCTTCATTTTCGCGCGTTAACCGCTCTATTTCTGCTGCTAATGCACTGAGTTGCGAAGCTTGGGTATCCATATGGGTCAATCATCCGTGTTCGTCAGAAAAGAACTCAATCTACTTTTGTACTTTTTTTAGCCTAAATAGTCAATTGTGTAATTTTGTAAGCTAAAGATTGATGAATCGATAATGCTATCGCATTTATTGTACTCTTCAAGGTGTGTGTTTTAGGTGTTTTATTGAGCATGTTGAAAATAACTCAAGATAATAATGGCTTATAAACTGTCTTAATCTAAGGTTTCGGGTGTGGAGTGTCCTTGTTGACAAGTATTTCACGAATTAAAGCGAATGAGTTTTACTGTTATTGTTTTAGGAAATACTCATTTATTGTCGTTATTTTTAAGCTTTGATTTTATTTCAGCCATAAAAAAAGGCCACATCGTGGCCTTTTCATTAGAGAGGTTGGGTTAATCAGCTTCTTTTAAGCTCGCTGTTAACTCAACGATGCCTTTTTTACCATCGCCGAATAACATTAATGAGTTATCCATAGCGAACAGTGGGTTAGGTAACCCAGCGAAACCTGGACTTAATGAACGCTTAATCACCACAACGGTTCTGGCTTTATCAACGTTTAGAATCGGCATGCCATAAATCGGGCTTCCTTTATCTTCACGCGCCATAGGGTTGGTGACGTCGTTTGCACCGATGACGATGGCCACATCAGTTTGTTCAAACTGTGGGTTAATTTCGTCCATTTCGATTAGCTGATCGTAAGGTACTTCAGCTTCTGCAAGCAATACGTTCATGTGACCTGGCATTCGGCCAGCAACTGGGTGAATTGCATACTTCACATCGGTTCCGCGGCTTTGGAGAACATTGGCAAGTTCTCTTACAGCATGCTGTGCTTGCGCCATAGCTAGGCCGTAGCCAGGGACAATGACCACACGCTCAGCCGTTTCTAACATCATGGCGATTTCATCTGGCGAAGTTGATTTGACTTTACCTGCGTAGATTTCATCTGCATCAACTTTTTCACCGCCTTCAGCCATGACACCAAATAATACGTTAAACAATGAACGGTTCATTGCTTTACACATAATTTGAGTCAAGATGATGCCAGAAGCCCCGACTAAAGAACCTGACACAATCAATACTGTATTACCGGTGATGAAACCGGTTGTGGCAGCAGCAATACCAGAGTAAGAGTTCAATAGTGCAATGACGACTGGCATATCTGCGCCGCCAATAGGGACAACAAGCAGCACACCTAGCACAACCGCAACAGCAACTAATGCATACATTAAACTAGTGTTAGTTGGGTCCATTACAATGGCAACAGCGAGCGCAAGTGCACTGATCAGCAAGATGACATTTAATGGTTTATTACCTGGGACTTTAATTGGGTTACCCGAAATCAGTTCTTGTAACTTTGCAAAAGCGACAAATGAACCCGACAGGGTGACAGAGCCAATAATAATTGTTGCACCAATTGAAATTAGTGCCACGGTATTGGTCGCTGCTGCAGGGTCTAGGAAGCTTGCCGCAGCGATTGCTAGCGAGGCACCACCACCAAAACCATTCAGTAAAGCAACCATTTGAGGCATGTCAGTGACTTTAATTTTAGTTGCCATCACTGCGCCGATTGTTCCACCTAATAACACCCCTGCGATGATCCATTCATAGCTAAGAATGCTTTGATCAAATAAGGTGACTACAACGGCAATAAACATCCCCATCGCCGAGAGCTGATTACCACGTACTGCAGTACGTGGTTTAGTTAACCCTTTAATACCTAAGATAAATAAGACTGCGGCAACAAGGTAAGCTAAATATATAAATGTTGTCATTGAGTCTATTTCCTTTTGAACATGGCAAGCATACGGTTAGTGACCATATAGCCGCCTACCACGTTAATTGTTGCTAATACCACGGCAATAAAACCAAGGACATTAACCATAATTCCTGCCCCAGAACCAGCAGAAAGTAACGCACCAACTAAAGAGATACCAGAAATGGCATTGGAACCTGACATTAAAGGAGTATGTAAGGTTGGTGGCACTTTAGTGATGAGTTCTACACCTAAAAATACTGCGACGACGAATAGTGTCAGTAAAAGTAATAGTGTCATATCCATTATGCTGTCTCCTCAGACGGTGACTCAGGCGCTGTGAGTGGAGCTAAATTCAGTAACTCTCTCAGGCGAGCGCTACTCACATCATTACCATGAGCAACAACCGTATCTCGTACAATTTCATCTTCAAAATCAAGAACCAATTCACCTTCATTATTAATCAGTAAATTCAGTAGGTTCTCAACGTTTTTGCCGTACATTTGACTCGCATGATTTGCCGCAGTGCTTGGTACATTTGAAGGGCCTAAAATCATTACGCCGTTATGCATAATCACTTCATCAACCTGGGTTAACTCGCAGTTACCACCACTTTCAGCGGCGAGATCTACAATGATAGTTCCGCTTTTCATGCCATCGACCATTTCTTTAGTGATGAGCACAGGGGCTTTACGACCAGGAATGGCAGCTGTGGTGATGACGATATCTTGCTGGGCAAGTACATTAGCCATGGCTTGTTGCTGACGTTTTAAGAGGTCATCACTTTGCTCTGTGGCATACCCGCCTTTGGTTTCAGTGTTTTCTGCTTCGATATCCAGCTCAACAGGCTTTGCTCCAACAGAGATAATTTGCTCTCTAGCTGCAGGGCGAATATCGTAAGCTTCTACAACTGCACCTAAACGTTTTGCCGTCGCACAAGCTTGAAGACCTGCCACGCCCACACCCATAATGAATGCACGAGACGGCTTTAATGTGCCTGCTGCTGTCATCATCATAGGGAATAAACGCGGCGCTTTATGGGCTGCAAGTAATACAGCTTTGTAACCTGAAATGGTTGCCATTGATGATAATACATCCATGCTTTGAGCACGGGTAATACGTGGGATCAGCTCAAGTGCGATTGCACTGCCACCTGTATTTGCAATCGTTTGGGCGTTTTGTGGATTTACCAGTGGATCCATCATCCCTATAACCAATTGATGTGGTTTTAATACCGCACTAATTTCATCAAATTGATCACCCTTACAGTTTACCACTGTAATGATATCGGCTTCAGTGAGTAAGGCTTCTCGTGAAGAAGCTATCGTGGCTCCAACCTTGACGTAATCGTCATCGGTAAAGCCTGCTTGTAGTCCAGCGCCTGATTCTACGATCACTTGTAGCTGTTTTTTCATTAAAATGGTCACGTTGGCAGGGATTAACGCAACACGTTGCTCACCTGAGTGACTCTCTTTCGGTAGACCTAATTTCAAAAGGACAACCTCTTAGTTATATGTAGGGAAGGGTCGGGTCGTTTTAGTACTTCATCGTGCTTAACACTGCCATCGCTAACAGTGATGAGTAAGAAACAATTCTAGTACCATAATTTTTAACGTGCATCATTCTGGCAAGTCTTAGGTTTGATACAAGTAAAGAATGCGTGAAATCTCATTTTTACGGAGGTCTGACCTAAAAGTTTGCGCTACACCACACTTTTGTAGCTTAAAAAATCGCCTTTGCATATTCCTTAATGGAATAAAAAAGCAATTTTTATTATTTTTTGGTTGTAAGGATTAGGAGTAGTCTGATGACATTAAACTGTTATAGGGCCATCTTCTAATGTTGTTAAAAGAACTTTCTTCATTTGCTTCACCATTGTCTGAAGGACAAGTGGATAAGCTAAAGCAGCTCACTTCTGAGTTATCTGCGACACAATTAGCTTGGGTAAGTGGCTATTTAGCAGCGACCGCTAATCAAGGACAGGTTGCACAAATACCAGAGGCTGCTCCTGCTCAAACGGTCACAATTTTATATGGTAGCCAAACTGGTAACGGCAAAGGCATCGCAACGACATTGGCTGCGCAAGCTAGCGCAAAAGGTTTTGCTGTTAACCTAGCCTCTATGGCTGACTACAAAGTTCGTCAACTTAAACAAGAAACCATTTTGATTGCAGTGGTCAGCACCCATGGTGAAGGTGAAGCGCCAGATGATGCCATTGAGT
Organism: Shewanella japonica; assembly: GCF_002075795.1. Taxonomy (NCBI): domain Bacteria; kingdom Pseudomonadati; phylum Pseudomonadota; class Gammaproteobacteria; order Alteromonadales; family Shewanellaceae; genus Shewanella; species Shewanella japonica. Next base: position 4,046,120 of record NZ_CP020472.1, on the reverse strand, counting down.
TGCATAAATTCTTAGCATCGAAGCGTGCGCCAAAGCTAGAGCAATTGAATTTTTCTGTGCTTGCTTTAGGTGATACCAGTTATGAATTTTTCTGCCAGACAGGTAAGGACTTCAGTGAGCGTTTAACTGCATTAGGCGCCAAAGAGTTATTGCCTATTGTTGAGTGTGATGTGGACTATGAAGACGCTGCTGAAAACTGGCAAGAGCAAGTATTAACTGCCGTTGAACCCTTAGTACAAGCAAGTGGCGCAAGTGTCGTATCAATTGATACTGCAAAATCTTCTGCAGAAAGTGAATACACCAAGCAGCAGCCTTATGAAGCAGAAATACTGGTTAGTCAAAAATTAACCGGACGAGATTCTGATAGAGATGTTCGTCATGTAGAGATTGATTTAGGTGAATCGGGTATACGTTATGAAGCTGGTGATGCACTAGGTATCTGGTTTACCAATAGCTCAGGTTTAGTCAACGAGGTCATAACGGGCCTTTCGTTAGATGCTAACGCTGAAGTGACAGTAAGCAAGCAAACGCTAACCCTTGAGCAAGCTTTACTTGAAAAGAAAGAACTGACGCAACTTTATCCTGGACTTGTTACCGCATGGGCAGAGTTAGCTGGCAATGACGCATTAACAGCTATTGCAGCAGATAAAGAACAAACACGACAGTTTGTATTAGGTCATCAATTAGCCGATTTAATTACCCAATATCCAGTGACCATTGATGCTGACAAATTGGTTGCCTTATTGCGTCCTTTAACGCCTCGTTTGTATTCAATTGCTTCTAGCCAAGCTGAAGTTGAAAGTGAAGTGCATTTAACTGTGGCATTAGTTGAGGATGAAAGAGAAGGACAAACTCGTTTTGGCGGTGCATCTCACTTCTTGGCGTCTGCTGAAGAAGGACAAACAGTTAAGGTTTATGTCGAGCCTAACAAGCACTTTAGATTGCCTGAAAGCAATGACACTCCCGTTATTATGGTGGGCCCTGGAACGGGTGTTGCGCCTTTCAGAGCATTTATGCAACAGCGTGCTGCTGACGGTGTTGAAAGCGATAGCTGGTTATTCTTTGGTAATCCGCATTTTGAGCAAGACTTCTTATATCAAGTTGAATGGCAACAATACCTTAAGTCTGGTGAGCTAAGCCGATTAGATGTGGCATTTTCTCGCGACCAAGCTGAAAAAGTATATGTGCAGCATCGTATTGCTGAGCAAGGTGAAACCCTATGGAACTGGTTACAAAATGGTGCCCATTTCTATATTTGTGGTGATGCTGAGCGTATGGCCAAAGATGTTCATCAAGCCTTGATAAACCTTGCAATTGAGCACGGTGGTTTAGATGAAGCAGGTGCCGAAAATTATTTAGAAGAATTACGTAGCGCCAAACGTTATCAAAAAGACGTTTACTAATTGCCATAAAAACAAAACAAGATATGCGCTAGAAAGATGAACGCTGGCGTGAGCAAAGCATTGATAGAGGCCACATGATGAGTGAGCAAAAATTAGCAGTAAACGAGTACTTAAAAACCGACAGTGATTATTTGCGTGGCACGATTAAAGAAGGTTTAGATACCCAAGTCACGGGATCATTTAGTGATGGCGATCAGCAATTAATTAAGTTTCATGGTTTTTATCAGCAAGATGATCGTGATTTAAGGAATGAGCGTAAAGAGCAAAAGCTAGAGCCTTTATATAGTTTCATGCTGCGTGCTCGTGTGCCAGGTGGTATTTGTTCGCCTGAACAATGGTTAGATGTTGATCGTATTTCATCAACATTAACAACCTCGAATAGTATTCGTTTAACGACACGTCAAACTTTTCAATATCACGGCATTCCTAAGCGTAATTTGAAAACCCTGATCCAAGATTTAGATAGGGCAGCATTAGATTCGATTGCAGCTTGTGGTGATGTTAACCGTAACGTGATGTGTAACCCAAATCCTGTTGAGTCCAAACTACATCAACAGGCTTATGCTGTAGCAAAAGAGTTGTCAGATCATTTATTGCCTCATACTCGCGCTTATGCCGAGATTTGGTTAGATGAAGAAAAGTTATTAGACACTGAAACTAATGAACCTGTTTACGGTAAAACCTACCTACCACGTAAATTCAAAATGGCCGTTGCTGTACCGCCAGATAATGACGTGGACGTGTATACCAACGATTTAGGTTTTGTTGCAGTGGCAGAAGCAGGTGAGCTCGTTGGCTTTAATTTAGTTGCTGGCGGTGGCATGGGCTCAACGCATGGTGAAGTGGAAACGTTCCCAAGATTAGCTGATGATTTTGGATTTATTAAAACTGCAGATGTGATCAAGTTTGCAGAAGCAGTCATGACAGTTCAACGTGATTGGGGTAATCGTGTTAATCGTAAGCGTTCACGTTTAAAGTACACCATAGTTGATCATGGCGTTGCTGAATTTAAAGCTGAAGTTGAAAAACGTGCAGGTGTCAATTTTGAACCCAAACGTGATGTCATGATTGGCGATCGAGGCGATCGATATGGTTGGGTTAAAGGTGTTGATAATAAATGGCACTTGACCTTATTTATAGAAAGCGGTCGTATTAAAGATGTTGAAGGTCAAACATTACAAACGGGTTTACGTGAAATTGCCAAAATTCATAAAGGCGATTTTAGAATGACATCTAATCAAAATATGATTATTGCTGGTGTTGCAGAAGAAGATAAAGCAGCGATTGAAGATCTTGCTCGCCAACATGGCTTTTTTGGTAAGTTAATCAGTCAGACCCGTGGTCATTCAATTGCCTGTGTTGCTTTGCCTACATGTCCTTTAGCGATGGCGGAAGCTGAGCGTTATTTTCCTGAGTTTATTGACCATATTGATGCTTTACAGACGAAACATGGTATTAGCGAACAAGCCATCGTGGTGCGTATGACAGGCTGCCCTAATGGCTGTGCAAGACCCTTTGCGGCCGAGATTGGTTTAGTTGGCAAAGCTCCTGGGCGATATAACTTATACCTAGGCGCAAGCTTTGAAGGTACGCGATTAAATAAAATGTACAAAGAAAACATTCAAGAAGCTGAGATTTTAGCTGAATTAGACAACTTGTTTGGTTTGTATGTACAAGAGCGTGATGCTGGCGAAACTTTTGGTAACTTTACCGTTCGTCATGGCATCGTGAAAGCAGTGAATGATGCTGCGAAAGATTTTCATGGTTAAGGCTCTAATTGAGTCTTACCAATGAGGGATTAATGATGATTAATCAAAATGAATTGCTTGCGCTACTGACTGCTCCTAAAGAGGAGCAGGCTATTGTATTAGCGCAAGTGAATGAGTTTTTAGCTGGATTAACAGCACAAGAACGTGTGACTTGGGGCTTAGCACTGTTGCCGGGCGAACATGCATTATCATCTAGCTTTGGTATACAAGCTGCGGTTATGTTGCATATGGTAAGCCAAGCACAAGCTGATATTCCTGTCGTGTTGACTGATACTGGTTATTTGTTTCCTGAAACTTATCAATTTATTGATCAGCTCACAGAAAGATTGGAGCTAAATCTTAACGTTTATAAAGCAAGCGAATCGTCTGCTTGGCAAGAAGCGCGTTACGGAAAACTGTGGGAACAAGGACTTGATGGTTTAGAGAAATACAACCGTATCAATAAAGTTGAGCCTATGCAGCGCGCTTTAAACGAACTCAATGTTGGTACTTGGTTTGCTGGACTTCGTCGCTCACAGGCAAGCACCCGTGAAGCGTTACCTATTTTAGCCATTCACGGAAATCGTTTTAAATTACTGCCGATTATTGAATGGACTAATAAAGACGTGCATGAATATTTAACCAAACATGATTTGCCTTATCATCCTTTATGGGACCAAGGGTATGTTTCGGTGGGTGATACTCACTCTAGTAAGCCGTTAGAGCTTGGGATGAGCGAAGAAGAAACACGTTTCAACGGTTTAAAGCGTGAGTGTGGTTTACACTACGAAATATAGTTGTGTATTCAAGCGTGATTGACCGGCTTAAAATATCAGCATCCGTGCTGATATTTTTTATTTTGCATAAAATCAATGAATAAAATAGTTTGGTTAAGCTTTATTTATCTAGCGTTTAACCTCATTCAATTGGGGTATATTGTTCGCTCAATTAAGACTATTGACTGATTTTATATCTGGTGACATTTTTTCGTCAAAAATCGACTTTAAAATTATGCACAAGTTAATTTTATAGTCTAAATTAGAAAGTTCCCGTAGATGGTTTTTGTCGACACTTTAGGTGGGTTGTTGCTCACCCAGTACCTCCAAAAGCCTCACTCGATTTATCGAGTGCCCAGTGATTGGCTTGCTAGCGTAAGTGCAATCAACTTTGATTTCTCGGTAAGTCACTTTTGGGTGACTTACCGAGAAATTTCCCTTCGTTTATCGTTTACTCGATATCATCGACTTGTCAGCCATTAAACATTTTTTGGCAAATATTTTGTAAATGATGGCTTATCCTGCCCGTTTTCTGTGATTCATTAAAAAATAATGCTAAGTTATTGCGCTAGCTATTAAAAATTGATGTTGATGTGTCGCATTAACCTAATTGAACTCAAAACTAAACCAATAACTCTCAAGGAAGAGTGACTTGTTTTAATGTGCATGTAATTTATGGAGCAAAAAATGAAAAAACTCGCAATTGCTGCGGCTGTTATTGCAGTTGGTGCTGGTGCTTATGTACTCACAAGTAAAGAAGATAACGCTGTTTCAGCGAATGAAATGTTGCAATACATTCCGGCTGACACCTTACTATTTTCAGGTCAGCTAACGCCATTTCCTCTGGAAGATTATTTATATTCCATGCCAATGGGATTAAATAGCAAAGCTTCACTTGAGCAGTTAGAGCAAGCAGGCCCTTTTAGCACTGAACAAGAGCGTTTTTTTGTTAGCTTATATAAGAGCTATCTAACCAGTTTTGAAAACCCAGATTTATTCTTAAAAACGTTTGGTTTTCCTTCTCAAATTGAATCTTATACATACACTTTAGGTGCATTACCGGTATTCAAAATTCAGGTTGAGAATGAGGCGGCAATTTGGGCTTTATTAGATAAGGCGTCTGAAGAGAGTGGCTTAGTGCATAAAGCTGAGTCGATTAAAGGCCTTGAATATCGTGCTTATCCTCTGATTGCAGAAGATGAAACCATTGATATGGTTTTTGCACAACAAGACGGCTGGTTGACGATTACTTTAAACACTTCGTTTAACCAAGCTTCGTTGTTAGAAACCGCTTTAGGGCTAACGAAAGTCGATAACCCTATCAGTGATACTAATGTCATCGAAAACATTACGTCTACACATGGCTTCTTACAAGACAGCATCAGCTTTGTTAACCATGTGGAGTTAGTGAAAGGATTAACTTCCTCTGATGGTAATATGTTGGCGAAGCAACTGACTAAACTGGTTGAGATGGATGGTACTCAAAGTGATCCATTCGCTGAATTCAAAACTCCAGAATGTAAAGCTGAGTTTGGTGCTATTGCTGCTAATTGGCCAAAAACGGTGATGGGATTAACGTCTTTCTCCGTTGATAGAAAGCAAACTAATTTTGATGCAAAAGTCGTGATTGAGTCTAATAACCAAGTGATACTAGGTGCATTGACTAAAATGCGTGGCTTTATTCCTGGTTTTGCCCAAAACCTCAATGACAATGTAGCTTCTGTAGGCATTGGTTTGAATGTGATGCAATTGGCGCCGGCATTGACTGAAATTTGGCAAGATCTGCAAACTCCGAGTTATCAGTGTGAAGCGCTAGCGCAAATGCAATATGGCTTAAGCGAACAAAATCCGGCGATGCTCGGCATGATGACTGGTATGGCGAATGGCGTGCAAGGCGTTAGTGCATCTATCATCGACTTCACCTTAACTGATGAAAATGGTGAGCCTGGATTTAAGCAGTTAGATTCGTTAATTGCTCTTTCTGCCAATGATCCTGATATGTTACTCAACATGGTTAAGCCTTTTGTACCTCAGTTAGCGAATGTTGAACTCACTAAGAATGGTGATGCGGTCGATGTCACTCCATACCTAATGTTACCGCCTGAGCTTGGCGTCACTGCTAAAATGGCGGTTAAAGACCAGCATATTGTGATTTATAGCGGTGAAAAAGGTGAAGCATTAGCGAATCAGCTAAATGATGAGCAAGTGGTCGCTAACGGCTTAACAGCAATGTCGTTAGACTGTCAGAAACTTCTCACGCCAGTGTTGAAACTGATTGAAGACAGTGGTGAACCTATTCCTGAAGAGATTTCTGCTTTGAAAGATTATGATATGCGCATGCAGTTTACTTTCGATGTCACCGATAAAGGCCTTGCTATCTCTACCAAAGCGAATAGCAAAGCAAAATAAATCATTATGATTACTAATAAAAAAGGTGAACCTTTGCGGTTCACCTTTTTTATTTACTTATTTGTCAGCGTTATAAAATGTCGTTAATTGATACGCCAATACCGATACGTTGGTTATGGTGATTATAATCAATCATGCTCTCGCCATAACCGTTAAAGTATTGTGTATATAATCTAAGGTTACCTAGTATAGGGTAACTCCAGGTTGCTTCTATTGCGCCTTTATTGGGGCTATCTAAATTGTTACGTCCCATTAAGGTAAAGCGATGTTCACCTAGACCATAAATCGCCGTCACTTCAAAATTCCCCATGTAATCGCCGATATCTGGGTTGTCATCACCATCTGCTGATGTTGGAGTTTCTTTCTCATCTTCAGGAATGCGATACCACGCTTTAAATCCGAGTGCAAAAGGGCCACGATCAAAAACCATTTCGCCATAAATACGATTCCAGCTACGAGATAAACTTCCTGACTTCCCATTTGATTGATGGACAGCGCCAAGGCCCCAAAATGAGTTTCTTAGGCCTGCAACTTCCCAGTCATTGTTGAATAACATAAAAATTTCAGGTTCGTGATTAGTTTCTCTGAAAGGAGATGAGATGTCTTTGTTATATACCTGCCAATAAGATTGGTTGGTATAAGCAAAAAATAAATGGCCATTATCACCAAAAACATTGTACCAAAGAGGAAATTTGAAGCTTATTTGAAACTTAGCTTCAGCATTATCAACGTGCTCATCAGCGTCGTCGTTACCCGTCTTAAAGTCGACGTATGGAGCAGTATTCGGGGTGTCATTGTAAGTGTAAGGCAGGATGTAATTCACCTTATGAGGTGTGATCACGAAGCGTTTTTCAGATGTCTCTGTCTCACTCTTTACTCGTTCATCAACTAATGACTCATTTGCGAATGCGAGTTGAGAAACGTCATAGAGCATGCATATCGTCAAAGCGATGCCAAAAAATGTTCTCATTGAATTCCCTTTTTACTTAATTTTCGTCATAGGTTATCACCGCGGATACAAAGGTGAAACAAAACTTACGCATTTATAAAACAAATATAAGACAACAAAGTGCAAATACTAGCAGCGTAATATGTACTGAAAAAAGATTAATAGATAGCTCTGTATATAACTAAAAGGAATAAAAGCTAATCAATACATATTATATGTGGAATATATAAACCGCTATATTTACCCTTAATTAATTATCGAAAGGTAAGTAGGTCATGGAATTAGTATCAATGCCTGGTCAGCAGGCTAAAGGCAAAGTATGGTTGGTCGGTGCTGGTCCCGGTGATGTTGAACTACTCACGTTAAAAGCTTATCGCGTTATTAAACAAGCTGATGCGGTACTTTATGATGCACTTGTTAGCCAAGAAATTCTGGATCTTATTCCTGCTGCTGCAGAAAAAATAGCTGTAGGTAAGCGTGTTGGTAAACACAGTGCTGCACAAGATGAGATTAATCAATTATTAGTGACTAAAGCGTATACCCGTAAAAATGTGGTTCGTTTAAAGGGTGGCGACCCATTTATTTTTGGTCGCGGTGGAGAAGAGCTCCAAACTTTAGTTAAAAGTGATGTTGAATTTGAAGTCGTCCCCGGTATTACAGCCGCTAGTGGTACAGCAGCTTATGCTGGAATTCCACTCACTCACCGAGATTATGCTCAAGGAGTGTCGTTTATTACTGGGCATTGCCAGTTGGAGAGTCGACCGATGGATTGGCAAGGCTATGCTAATTCATCCAACACCTTAGTGGTGTATATGGGTATTTTGAATGCCAATATTATCAGCGAAGGCTTAATGAGCCATGGCCGACATCCTGATACACCAGTGGCTATTGTGTCTAAAGCAACCACGGCTTTACAACAAAGATTTATCGGTAAGTTAAGTGACTTACCCCAATTAGCGGCAGATGCAGCACTTGAAATGCCTGCGCTGATGATTATCGGTGAAGTAGTTGAGCTTGCGGAAACGTTAAACTGGTTTACACCAGCATCCGCAACGACTTCCCAAATACATTCAGAAATTACAGCCCTTGGATTGTAATTTACCCAATTTATTAATTTCTAACTGTTTTGCAGTCTTGGTAATGGAGAGTAATCATGGCAAGTCGTTCATTAAGCCATTTAGAACAACTGGAAGCTGAGAGTATCCAGATCATTCGTGAAGTCGCAGCTGAGTTTGATAACCCAGTGATGCTGTATTCAATTGGTAAAGACTCTTCGGTAATGCTACATCTGGCCCGTAAAGCTTTCTACCCTGGCAAGATCCCATTTCCTTTATTGCATGTTGATACAGGCTGGAAGTTTAAAGAGATGATTAAGTTCCGTGATGAACAAGCCAAAAAATTTGGTTTTGAATTACTGACACATCAAAACCCAGAGGGCGTTGCTCAAGGCATTAACCCTTTTGACCATGGTAGTTCTAAGCACACTGATATCATGAAAACTCAAGGCTTAAAGCAAGCTCTTAACCAATATGGGTTTGATGCTGCTTTTGGTGGAGCACGTCGTGATGAAGAAAAGTCTCGTGCTAAAGAGCGTGTTTATTCGTTTAGGGATAAACATCACCGTTGGGATCCTAAAAATCAACGACCTGAGTTATGGCGTACATACAATGGCGCAGTCAATAAAGGCGAAAGCATTCGCGTATTTCCATTATCAAATTGGACAGAGTTAGATATTTGGCAATATATCTATCAAGAAAACATTGAGCTTGTTCCGTTATATTTTGCGGCTGAACGTCCTGTAGTACAAAAAGGAAGCCAGTTGATCCTTAAAGACGATGACAGAATGCCATTAGAGCCAAATGAAGAAGTGACTTATCAGAAGGTGCGTTTTAGAACCTTAGGCTGTTACCCATTAACTGCGGCAATGAATTCTGAAGCAGACACCTTAGAAAAGATTATTGAAGAAATGCTGCTAACCCGCTCAAGTGAGCGAGAAGGGCGTCTTATTGACTCTGATCAAAGTGCCTCTATGGAACTTAAAAAACGTCAAGGGTATTTCTAATTTTCTGTGGTGAATGGTTTTCGATAATTGAATTGATACGAATGTCATCGTAAAGAATGTAAGTGAGAAAAATTATGGATCAAGCAGTGAATAATACCACCAAAATGGCAGCTGAAATCGAGCAGCATGGTGTGAAGGAATATTTAGCGCTTCAGCAGAATAAAGGCTTATTACGCTTTTTGACTTGTGGCAGTGTGGATGACGGTAAAAGTACTTTAATTGGCCGTTTATTACACGATAGTGCGCAAATCTATGAAGATCAGTTAGCAAGTATTAAAAATGATAGCGCCAAAATGGGAACGACAGGCGATGAAATTGATTTAGCGCTATTAGTTGATGGTTTACAGGCTGAACGAGAGCAGGGTATTACGATTGATGTAGCGTATCGCTACTTCTCGAGTGAAAAACGTAAATTTATTATTTCAGATACCCCAGGCCACGAGCAGTACACCCGTAACATGGCAACAGGTGCATCAACCTGTGATTTAGCTGTAATTCTAGTGGATGCTCGTTACGGCGTGCAAACACAAACTAAACGTCATGCATTTATTGCATCGTTAGTGGGCATTAAGCATTTTGTTGTCGCTGTAAACAAGATGGATTTAATGGCATTTGATGAGTCAGTATTCAATAAAATAGAAGCCGACTTTAAAGAGTTCGTTAAAGATTTTGGCGAGCTTGACCTTCACTTTGTGCCACTGTCAGCGCTTAAAGGTGACAATGTTGTTGACCGCAGTTCGCAAACTGACTGGTATCAAGGTGGCACTTTATTAGAGCTATTAGAAACCATTGATACACAGCGTGAATTAGCCGACTTGCCAGCTCGATTCCCTGTGCAATATGTTCAGCGCCCAAATCTAGACTTTAGAGGTTTCTCCGGCACTTTAGCCTCTGGTTCATTTAAAGTCGGTGATGAGGTCGTTGCTCTACCTTCTGGTAAGCGTAGCAAGGTTGCTCGCTTGGTCACTTTTGACGGTGATTTAGAAGAAGCGGTTGCAGGTCAAGCCATTACAATTACATTAGAAGATGAAATTGATATTTCCCGTGGCGACTTAATTGCAAAGCCCGACAGTGCACCTGCACTAGCAAACCAAATTCAGGCTGACATTGTGTGGATGGATGAAAAACCTCTACAGATTGGTGTTCAGTATGACGTTAAAGTGGCAGGTAAAAAGACTCAAGCAAGTGTTAGTTCAATCGAATATGTGGTTGATGTGAATACACTAGCAAAAAGTGATGCTGACAGTCTGCCATTGAATGCAATTGCAAGAGTCCATTTAGAGCTCACTGAATCGATTATTTTAGATCCTTATACATTAGTGCGTGACACTGGCGGCATGATCGTTATCGATCGTCTAACCAATGCAACTGTTGGGGCTGCGATGGTTGTTGCAGGTCAGCAAGGTAGTTTGCAAGCTGACTCTCAATTTACTCCATTTGAAGTTGAGTTAAATGCACTAATACGTAAGCATTACCCTCATTGGGAAGCGAAAGATATTAGTGTCTTTGGAAAATAATCAATGAGTGAAGTGTGGCAGCTGGCTATTATATTAATTGCCTTGGTTGGCGGGTTAGTCGCTGGTCTTGCGTCGCCTGCCGCACTGTTCTTTTTTGCACTGTTAACCACTTACTTATTCGGGTTGGTTGATATATCGAGTGCACTTGTTGGCTTTACCAATAACGGCTTAATTACCTTAATCTTGCTCGTGTTAGCAGCGATTGCCTTAGAGAAGACATCCCTCTTGGCGAGGCTGAGTCAAATGATAGGCAATAGTTCACTGCCAATGACGTTAGCTAAGTTGGGTGTTTCTACTGCTTTATTATCATCATTTACAAACAATACGGCTGTTGTTGCTTCACTGATTGGTGTTGTTCGCCGCAATCAAACCCATGCGCCAGCTAAGCTTCTACTACCGCTAAATTATGCTGCGATATTAGGGGGCACGCTCACATTAATTGGCACCTCAACTAACTTAATCGTTAATTCGTTTGTTGAAAATGCCAACTTGAAACCGCTTGGTTTTTTTGAATTTACATTGGTTGGTATCGTACTGGTTGTAAGCGGCATCGTGTTGTTAATGTTAATCGCCAATACACTTCCTGATAGGCGGGTAGATACGGCAGAAGAGTCATTACCTTATTTGTTAGAAGCGCATGTCGCCGATACATCTGCCTTGGTGGGTAAAAGTGTTGTCGATAACCGTTTACGCGCGCTTAAAAAATTGTATTTAGTCGAGTTAGAGCGCAGTGGTATTCGAATCTGTCCAGTGCCACCTCAGTTAGTGCTGCAAGCTGGCGATGTACTGCGTTTTAGTGGTGCTGTTGAGTCAGTTGAACTATTGCATCAATTTGATGGTTTGGAGTGGTTCGGCAAGCAACAAGCTAAAGGTCAAAACCTTGTAGAAGCAGTGCTGTCTCCTGCGTCTAAATTAGTGGGAACTAGCTTAAAGGATGCGCGTTTTCGTGAAGAGTACGATGCGGCTGTAATGGCAATTAGGCGTGGTCACCTTCCGTTAAAAGGGGGGCTTGGCGATATTGAATTACAACCAGGTGATGTTTTATTGATTACGCCTGGCGATAGCTTTTCGACTAATCCGAGGTTAACTACGGATTTTGCTGCCATTAGCGGCCTAGATCTTAGCGTTAGGTTAGATAGCAAACGCAGTAATTTAGTTTTGTTTGGCTTTGCTATAACCATATTAGCCAGTATTGCAAATATCTTACCCTTAGCTAAAGGCTTGGTGCTGTTGCTATTAGGCTTGCTGGCGATTGGTGCTGTGAATATGACCGAAATTAAACGTCGATTTCCTATAGAGCTGGTGGTGATTGTTGGTAGTGCACTGGGTCTAGCAAATTTAATGCTTGAAACAGGGCTTGCGGATGTCATGGCGCAAGGAATGCTTGGCGTGTTGAATGGATATGGCTATTTTGCGGCTTTTGTGGGGATTTACTTTGTTACTTTGATTCTCACTGAGTTGATAACCAACAATGCTGCAGCTGCGCTGTCTTTTCCTGTTGCCTATGCCGTAGCCGTTAATTATGGACTGGATCCAAGACCTTTCATCATGGCGGTAGTTTTTGGGGCAAGTGCCAGTTTTATTTCGCCTTACAGTTATCAAACTAATCTCATGGTATTTAACGCAGGCAATTATAAGTTTAGTGATTTTGTTCGTTTAGGGTTACCGATGTCGGTGCTTTATTCTGCGGTTGTGATTTCTGTTGTACCAATCGTATTTCCTTTTAAGTAATCAGCAAATTAGGCTGAATTTGGAGTCTTTATGACAGACATAGTATGGCATCAACATGTAATTGACCAAGCCGCCAGAGGTGACCAGAAAGGTCAAAGTCCAGTGTTGCTTTGGTTTACAGGGCTTTCAGGTTCAGGTAAGTCAACGTTAGCGGGAGCACTTGAACGAGCTTTATTTGAGTCAGGCTTCCATACCTATCTACTTGATGGTGACAATGTTCGTCATGGTTTATGTAAAGATTTAGGCTTTAGCTTGGAAGACCGAGACGAAAATCTACGTCGTGTCGGTGAAGTTGCTAAGTTAATGGTTGATGCTGGTTTAGTGGTGCTATCAGCTTTTATTTCACCGACTTTGGCAGAAAGAGAACGCGTGAGAGCATTATTTCCTGAGGGGAAGTTCATTGAAATTCATGTATCAACGCCTTTGAGTGTCTGTGAAGCTCGCGATCCTAAAGGGCTTTATGCCAAAGCAAGAAGTGGAGAAATAGCGAATTTTACTGGCATATCTTCGCCTTATGAGCAGCCCCTTGCAGCTGAATTGACCATTGATACCAGTAAAGGTGATTTAACCACTCAAGTAAATACCTTGCTGGATTACTTAAGCGCCATTCAAGTGATCGATGGGAAGCAGCTTTCTGCACTAGCTTAACCATTCCTCACTATTTTTGACACGGTATAAGTGCTTTGCTTGTGCCGTGTTTTACTTTTAGACTATTTTTAGTCTTCAATGTTAACATTTGCGTTTTTCATCAAGAAGAACGTTAACATCCTCCAAGAAATTTCATTTCATTGTCATACAGATATTGTTGAGTTTACTGTGATCTAGGTCTATGTTGTTTGGTAGTATGTTGTGCTACATCAACAGCGCTTGGTGAGTTTTTGTGCTTATAGGGCCGTTTTTTAGTTTCATAATTGAAATTTTATCTCGGACTCAGTTCAAAGTTTTAGCTCAAATTCGTTTTTTGTCGTACATTTATTTCACATTATATTTAAAAGGTGTGACTTCAATAGCGGATTTAGCTCACAAATTTATTTAATATGTGGTATCTGAATTTTAAAGGTTACAAGTAATGGCTGGATCCTCAAATCAGGTTATAACAATTAAACGAGGCCTTGATGTGCCTATCGCGGGGGAACCGCAACAAGTCATCGAATCAATAAAAGCGACGTCGAGAGTAGCAATTCTTGGTGAAGAGTACGTTGGTTTAAAACCGACTATGCTGGTTGAAGAAGGGGATATGGTCAAAAAAGGCCAGGTACTTTTTGAAGACAAAAAAACACCAGGAGTAAAATTCACAGCACCAGCAAGTGGTGAAGTCATCAGCATTAATCGCGGTGAAAAACGCGTATTATTATCTGTTGTTATTCGCTGTGAAGGCGACGAGTCGGTGAGTTTTGACATTGCTGATGATGTGCTGGCTTTATCTCGGGATAAGGTAAAGAGTAATCTCGTCAATAGCGGTTTGTGGACTGCACTTCGCACCCGTCCTTTTTCACGTATTCCTGCCCTTGATGCAACTCCGAGTGCAATTTTTGTCACTGCGATGGATACCAATCCGTTAGCGGCGGATCCTCGCATTGTGATTGCAGAGCATGAGGCAGCATTCAGTCAAGGCTTACAAGTACTGTCTCGGTTAACTGATGGCAAAGTCATGCTCTGTCATGATGAAGGCGCGAGTTTACCCGGCAGTGATGCTCAGCAAGTAGATTCACACCAGTTTGGTGGGGTACATCCTGCAGGTCTTGTTGGCACGCATATTCATTTTCTTCATCCTGTAAACATTGAAAATGTGGTTTGGCATATTGGTTACCAAGATGTCATTGCTTTTGGCAAGCTATTTCAAACTGGTGAGTTATTCAACGAGCGTGTTGTCGCGTTAGCGGGCCCCAATGTGTTAAACCCACGATTGATTCGTACCCAGCTTGGTGCCGATTTAGGTGAAATGGTAGAGAAAGAAATCAAAGATATTCAGTCTCGAGTCGTGTCGGGATCTGTGCTCTCAGGTCATACTGCTGTAGGGGTTTATAACTACTTAGGTCGTTATCACACCCAAGTTAGCGTGTTAACTGAAAATGCTCGCCATGAGCTTTTGCCGTGGGTGAGACGCAATAAAGAAAAGTTCTCCCTTACTGGCATTATGATGTCGGGTTTTAGCCGCACGAAAAAGCTATTCGATTTCACCACTCATGCGGGGGGCTCACCACGGGCAATGATGGCGTTTGGCCAATTAGCACGTGTGATGCCTTTGGATATTTTACCTACCTTACTCGTCAGAGATTTAGTGGTTCGTGATACTGATGAAGCTCAGCTATTAGGCGCATTAGAATTAGACGAAGAAGACTTAGCGTTATGCACTTTTGTTTGTCCCGGAAAGTATGACTTCGGTAAAGAGTTACGTGCTTGCTTGGATATTATCGAGAGGGAAGGTTAATGGGTCAGCAACAAAATAAACCGGGTAAGCAAGAGCAGTATTACGCTCACGGGCACTCGATGAAAAGCTATTTGCGCTCTTTATGGATTGCACGTGGCCGAAGCACTAAGGGTAAAGTACATGTACGTGATGCTATTGACGTCAAACGTACTATGCACATTGTGGGTATGTGTTTACTGCCTGTGCTGCTTTTTGGCATGTACAACTTAGGGCTTCAAGCTCAAATCGCCATAGCAGCAGGTGCTACTCAACCTGATAGTTGGCAATTAGTTATTTTTAATGCGGTTTTTGGAGAACTGACAAGTGAATCAGGCTTACTGAGTTTGTTTGCTTATGGTGCCAGCTACTATGTACCAATTTATCTCGCCACATTAATCATTTGCTTATTTTGGGAAGTGATTTTTGCCAAAATGCGTAAGCAAGAACTTCACGAAGGCTTTTTCATCACAGCCTTGTTGTTCTCGATTATTGTGCCAGTCTCAACACCGTTGTGGATTATTGCTATTGGCGTGTGTTTTGGGGTGATTGTCGCGAAAGAGATGTTTGGCGGCATGGGGTATAACTTCTTAAATCCTGCCTTAGCGGGTTACGCCTTTATTTATTTTGCATATCCGACACAAGTGGCTGCAATTAGTCAGTTTGTTGCGGTAGACGGCTTCGCTGGCGCTACCACATTAACCGAAGCTGCAGCGAGTCGCGCTAACCTTTACGCTGATGTCAGTTGGTTAGGTGCTCTGTCAGATCCTAAATGGATGGATGCCTTTTTAGGCTTTACTCCTGGTTCGATTGGGGAAACAAGCACCTTAGCCATTTTGATTGGTGGTGGCGTGTTATTACTGACTCGTGTTGCTGATTGGCGAGTGGTCGCTGGTGTGTTGTTAGGTATGATTGCCACGGCGATTTTATTCAATCTTGTTGGCCCTAGCAAAAACTCTATCGCTGCAATGCCGTGGACATGGCACCTTGTGACAGGTGGCTTTGCCTTAGGGATGATGTTTATGGCAACGGACCCTGTGACCGCTTCATACACGCGCAATGCCAAATATGCCTACGGCGCATTAATTGGTTTTATGACTGTGCTGATACGAGTACTAAACGTAAAACTTCCTGAAGGCATTATGTTAGCGATTTTGTTTGCGAATTTATGGGCACCGCTATTCGATTATCTGGTGGCTCAAGCCAACATTAAACGGAGACTAAAACGTCATGGCCTTTAAGAAAGATACTGTCGCAGGCACGATGATATTTATCATCAGTTTGAGTTTAGTGTGTTCGTTTATGATTACCGGGACCGCTGAAATTCTCAAAGAACGTAAGTTGGCCAAAAAACGAGATGAAATACAGCAATTTGTGTTGCGCGCAGCCAATGTTGATATCAGTAATGGCGATTTTCGCGAACTCTTTGCCGAGCGAGTGACACCAAAGATGGTGAATCTGGATTCTGGTGAATATGTCGCACAAGAAAACCTACTTGATTTCGATGACCGCATGGCGGCAATCAATCCTGATAGTTCATCTAAGCCTAAAAAAGATACCGCCAAGATTAAGACTCGTGCGGATAACATCCGAATTTTTGAAGTTCGAGATGAATCAGGCAGCTTATCGAGCGTCGTTATGCCTATATATGGCAAAGGTTTATGGTCGATGATTTATGGCTATTTAGCAGTCAAGCCTGATTTGAATACGGTTGAAAATATCATTTTCTACGAACATGGTGAAACACCTGGTATTGCTGACTTTGTTACCGATCCACAATGGACTGACTTATGGAAAGGCAAACAGCTATTTGATAAACAAGGCAAGATTGCTATCAAGGTCGTCAAAGGTGGCGCTAAAGAAGGTGACATTCATGGGGTTGATGGCGTGAGTGGAGCGACTCGAACTGGTGTCGGTATTCAGCGCGCGGTTGAGTTTTGGTTTGGAGTAGAAGGTTTCCAAACCTTTCTTAAGCAGTTTGCTCAAGCGGAGGCTAAGTCATGAGTAGTGCTATTTCTACTAAGCAGATATTAACATCGCCTATTTTTGCTAATAACCCTGTTGCGATGCAAGTATTGGGTGTCTGTTCTGCTCTAGCTGTCAGTAACTCTATGCAAACGGCATTAGTGATGACGCTTGCGGTGACATTTGTACTGGTGTCATCTAACTTAATCATTTCGACCATTCGCAACTTTATCCCAAACAGTGTGCGGATCATTGCGCAGATGACTGTGATTGCTTCTTTGGTCATCATTGTCGACATGGTACTTCAAGATGTGGCATACGAGTTGTCTAAGCAGTTATCTGTTTTTGTCAGCTTGATTATCACTAACTGTATCATCATGGGACGTGCTGAAGCATTTGCGATGAAGTACCCACCGCATCTCGCCTTGGTTGATGCCCTCGGTAATGCTATGGGATATGGCGTTATCTTACTGGGTGTCGCATTTGTTCGTGAACTGTTGGGGCGTGGGACCTTATTTGGTCATGAAATATTTACCACCATTGAAAACGGTGGTTGGTATTTGGCAAATGAAATGTTCACCTTACCGCCTAGCGCATTCTTTTTGATCGGCGTGATGATTTGGGCCATCAATGTTGTGCAGCGTAAGAGAGGGTAATGGCAATGGAACATTATATTAATTTATTTATTCAAGCTGCGTTTATCGACAATATGGCGCTGTCTTTTTTCTTAGGTATGTGTACGTTTCTTGCTGTATCTAAGAAAGTGTCGACTTCTTTCGGTTTAGGGATTGCCGTTATCGTGGTGATGATGCTGGCTGTGCCGTTAAACCAGGTCATATACGTTAACGTACTTGCGCCAGGTGCATTAGCTTGGGCTGGCTTTCCTGAGTTAAACCTTAGTTACTTACAGTTGATTACCTTTATTGGGGTTATTGCAGCGTTAGTACAAATTTTGGAAATGTTTTTAGAGCGCTATATTCCCACCTTGTACCAGTCTCTGGGGATTTTCTTACCACTTTTAACAGTAAACTGTGCCATTTTTGCTGGGGTAATTTTTATGGCGAACCGCGATTACAACTTAGTTGAATCTATGGTCTTTGCTGGTGGTAGTGCTGTGGGCTGGGCAATGGCGATTATCTTGTTAGCGGGCTTACGTGAGCGGATGAAATTCCATGCGATTCCACTTGGCTTACAAGGTATCGGTATTACCTTTATTACCACTGGATTAATGGCGCTAGGGTTTATGTCATTTGCTGGTATCACGCTGTAATGCTGGCAAAAAAGATAGTGACAAAAGTGAACTCGAATTCTCTGAGTAATGACACATTGTTGAGAAGGTACATTTAATGGAAATGGCAATCGGCATAGGCATGTTTACCATCGTGGTAAGTTTGCTGGTAATGGTAATTTTATTCGCCAAAAGTAAGTTAGTTAACACTGGCGATGTCACCATTGGGATTAATGGTGAGGCTGATAAGAGTGTTCGCACTCCAGCTGGTGACAAATTGTTAGGCGCCCTTGCTGGACAGAATATTTTTATTCCGTCTGCATGCGGCGGTGGTGGCACATGTGGCCAATGTCGTGTGACAGTTAAGTCTGGTGGCGGAGATATTCTGGCTACTGAACTTGACCACATAACTAAAAAAGAAGCTAAAGAAGGTTGTCGTTTAGCTTGTCAGGTTGCTGTGCGAACTGACATGGAACTAGAAGTAGACGAAGAGATATTTGGTGTTAAAAAGTGGCAATGTGAAGTCGTCTCAAACAATAACCAAGCCACCTTTATTAAAGAGTTACTGTTAAAGGTACCTGAAGGTGAAGAGGTTCACTTTAAAGCTGGAGGCTACATTCAAATTGAAGCACCAGCTCACGAAGTGAAATATGCTGATTTCGATATACCTGATCAATATCGAGATGACTGGGAGCGTTTTGATCTATTTAGCTTAGTATCAAAAGTCGATGAAGATGTTTTACGTGCGTATTCAATGGCCAACTACCCTGATGAAAAGGGAACCATTATGTTGAACGTACGTATTGCTACTCCGCCAACAAATGATTTACCACCTGGGCAAATGTCTTCGTATATTTTTAATTTGAAAGCGGGTGATAAAGTCACGATTTCAGGACCATTTG
Organism: Shewanella japonica; assembly: GCF_002075795.1. Classification (NCBI taxonomy): domain Bacteria; kingdom Pseudomonadati; phylum Pseudomonadota; class Gammaproteobacteria; order Alteromonadales; family Shewanellaceae; genus Shewanella; species Shewanella japonica. The sequence continues at coordinate 4,027,023 of NZ_CP020472.1, read as the reverse complement.
GTGAGTTTTTTGTTAAAGAGACCGATGCTGAAATGGTGTTTATTGGTGGTGGTGCTGGTATGGCACCCATGCGTTCACATATCTTTGATCAGCTTAAAAGTAAGCAGACCAAACGTAAGATGTCATTCTGGTATGGTGCACGTTCTGCAAGAGAAATTTTCTATCAAGATGATTTTGATACATTAGCAGCTGAAAATGATAACTTTGAATGGCATGTCGCACTGTCAGATCCTTTACCGGAAGATAATTGGCAAGGTTACACAGGCTTTATTCATACGGTGCTGCTTGAGAATTACCTTAAAGACCACAAAGCCCCAGAAGATTGTGAATTCTATATGTGTGGCCCTCCAATCATGAACTCTTCTGTCATTAACATGCTAGAAAGTTTAGGTGTTGAAGAAGAAAATATTCTACTTGATGACTTTGGTGATTAACCATTAAGTTACAAAGTAAAATCAAAAGCTGAAACTGAGGTTTCAGCTTTTTTATGTCTCATACTTGGCTGAATGTGATAATTATGTCTAATGGGTAACATCGGATTTGCTTAAGCTTCTTATTTAAGCCTTTCACTTAAGCCTTCCATTTAAGTTCTTCAATACAGCTTTTTAATGTAGTTCCTCGATATAGCACTTCGGTTGAGTCTCTTGAATGAGGTTTTTACGTGAGTTTCTCGCATGACTTTTTTGCATGAGTCTCTTGCGTGAGTTTCTGGCATAGATCTGTTGATTCAATTGTCGGTTTGAAAGCCACTACAAAATGGCTTTTAACAACATGCTATTTAATAGCGTATCAGGGAGTGAATAATTAAGGACGCTGTGAAGAGGCTACAAAGTGTGGTTGGTAAAAGCTCAGCACGTACTTGTACACATAAAAAAGCGCTTCTGAGGAGTGGCAGAAGCGCTTACAGTAACGATATATATTGTAATCGTATTACTTTGGGTTATTAACCTAGTGGAATAATGCCATCAACTTTAATAACCAGTGAACATGCACCTACTTTTGTCCAATCAACATCTGATGGAGTAAAGTCTTCGCCAGCACCTAGACCAGGAACTTCAGTGACCCAATCAAAGCCTTTAAGTGCAGTACGCTCGTAATCAATCGTACCTAAGATACGTGCACCCATGTTGCGCTCAAATTTGGCAGAAAGCATCGGAGAGTATTCATAGTAAGCTAAACGAGTTTCACCTTCAGTGACAGCGTTATAACAAGTATTGTTTTTACCGATACTCATTGAAACATAATAGTTTCCGTCGTCTTCAAGCTTCATACCATAGCCGAAAATCGCCACGTTTGGTGTCTCTACCATTTCAGCTGTTTCATCATCAGTAAACTTGTTTACTGTAGTGACTAATTTAGCGCCCATTTGGTTCTTAATTGCGCTTAATTGGTATTCTTTACCATCGTTCGGGAACATGTCTGCCATGTATTCACGGTTTTGAAGGCCACAAGCTGTTTTTAGTGTTTTAGCGCCGCTACCATCTGACACTTCTTTCCACTCGTAGTTGTAAATGCTGCCATTTAAGCGTTGAGCTAGGTAATCGGCATTTAAGAATGAGCCAGTGCCGTAGTAGAACGAACCTGATGCACCTGTTTTACCATCGACTAATGTGTCATCTGGCTCAGGTTGTGGGAACGTTGGATCTTGTGGATCTCCTGGATCTACCGGCGGAGTTTCTTCATGTGGGCTATCATGACAGTTACTACAAGTACCGTAATCGCCATGTGGAACATTAGCAGGGTCGCTACCTTCATAGTTATGGCAGCTCATACAGTCATCAGATGCCATTGCAGAAGCGAATGCCGCTACAAGTGGCTCTTCATCCGCAGGTGCATTTGGGTCGATATAATCAAAGTTAACACCTTCTTCAGCACATTGGTGTGCAAAAGTAGAAATATAACCAACGGCCTTAGTTTGTAATTCATCCGCTTTAGTCACTAAATTAGCATTGTCTTCTACTAAAGAATCATTTGCTGCTGTTAGTTCTGTATTTTTAGTATTTAGCTCAGCGTTTTGAGCTTCTAATTGCTCAATTTGATTTTCAAGACCTGACGTATCAGTGTCATCATCACTACACGCAGTTAGGCCAAGCATAGCGATACAAAGAACGCTTAATTTAAAAGTTTTTTTCATCGTTTTTCCCCTATTAATAGTTTGATAACTATTCTTTTATATATTTTTTAAAGCTCTCAGAATGGTGAGTAATCAACTTGCCAAACTTATCCTCAATGATCATGATTGGGATTTGGTGTTCATTGGCGATAGCCAATGATTCTTCGACAGAGAGCACCATAAATGCTGTTGCTAATGCATCTGCTGTCATAGAATATTTTTCAATTACTGTGGCTGAAACCACAGTGTGAGCAACGGGTCTACCTGAGCGTGGATCAATTAAATGAGAGAAGTGGTGGCCGTTTTTTTCGAAGTACTTACGGTAATCACCCGAGGTGGCGACGGCTGCATTTCCTGGATTAATAATTTCCATTTGCCCGGTTGAGTAAGCAAAAGGTTTATCGATTCCGACTTTCCATGCTTGTTGCTCAGCGTTAAGTCCTTTTATTCGTAATTCACCACCGATATCGACAAGGTAATTGTGAATACCATTCAGCTCCATTACATCGGCAATGACATCGACTCCAAAGCCTTTGGCAATTGAAGACAGATCAATCTCTAAGCCATCAATTGTTTTTGTCAGTTGATTGTTTTCGATTTTAATATGTTGGATCCCAACGTATTGCTTGGCATTGTCGATGGCTTTTTGAGTCGGGACTTCGGTTGCTTTACCGTCTGGCCCAAACCCCCATAAATTAACTAATGGCGCAACGGTTACGTCCAATGTATGGTTTGTTAATTCAGCAATGCGCAGTGCCTCTGTCATGACGTATTTCATGTCTCGACTGATAGTGATAGGCGTATTTTTAGGTGTTTGGTTAATTTGGCTGATTGCAGAATCTTCACGCCAAGTAGACATTGATTGATTGACGCTTTCGAGACGAGTTTCTATTTGTGCTCGAATGTTTGCCATATGAGCTGGTGTGATTTTTTCTGCTGTCCAAGAGACCTTATATTTATTGCCCATGGTTTTTCCATGAACAGTTCTCATCTCTTGAGCATTAACTTGTGTGATTAAAATGCTATATAAAAATAGCCCAAAGATTGTTTTGAAAGTACTTGAATTCATATTCATAACAAGTTTTATGTAAATAATAACTTTTGTTTTATTAGAATATGAGACAGTCATTTTTATGTAAATTTATACACAGAAAATCCTTTTTTTGATGTTTAAATTTGCGCTTTGCATCATTCTGTTATGTGGTTTTTTGAGCTAGGTCTATGTTTTGTAGTGTTAAATTAGTAAAGGATGCTATATGCCTTACCATGTTTGTTTTTTATATCGTTTAGGTATAAAAAATCAAAGCAAACAATATTTAATCTATTAAAAACTGCTATTAATGTGATGTAAGTAGAAATTTTATTGTTATTATTTAAATCAATGAAAAATGTTGCAATATAAAATGAATTTCAAAAAATGAAATGATTGTTTTTGATATTTAGAATTATTAATAATTAATACAGAGGCATTTGAAAGTAGATTCTTTTTGAAAGGAAAAAATATAGATGACTGTTTCAACTCGCGTTTTATTAACGTTGAGGGTTGCTATTTTAACGTTATTCTAAATGGGGATTCTTGGAATAAAGAAATTTGCTTATTTAGCCTATTAGTCATTTAGTCAGAAAATAAATAGCCTATTAGGCAAAATGGGGGGGAGATGATGCTGGGGACTAACCCAGCATTAGGCATGTATTAGCGCATTTTTGAACATTGATTAAGGGGGTTAGATCAACACCTGATTAAGCACGCGTTGCCAGTTGCCTCCTAAAAAGCGGTCACGATCGCTAGATTTATAGCGAGCTTTAGCTAAGGCATCATCAATTCGACTCATTCTGTCTATATGGTTCAGTTCCGGTATCACGACGTGCTGAGGCAGGTTCTCAAAACCCAAGACATTTTTTGCTGCTAAACTTTGCCACCATTCGTGGTATTGCTTTACACCTTCTTCGTTATTGTTATCTAACGCTAACAGGTTTTCTTGACCTCGCAGCGGATAATCATTGGCAATCGCAACAGCGTTCACCCCGCCGATTCTGGCAACTCTATCTAATTGACGTACATAATCATCAATTGTGGGCACAGGATCGTTAGTTAGCCAAAAGCTCATCATAAATACCCCAAATACGCCGCCAGTATCTGCAATGGCTCTGATAACCTCATCAGGTGAACAGCGGGCATTATTTACAATAGAGCGCACTGCGCCGTGACTTTGTACTATGGGCATTTGGCTCGCTTTGGCTGTATCTAACGCGGTTTGCGGACTGGAATGACTAACATCAATAAGAATATTACGCTGGTTGAGTGCACTAATGAGCTGTTTACCGTCATCAGTTAGCGGTTTGTTTAACCCTTGGTTGCCGTCATTATCTAATGCGCCGCCCGCAAAACGATTTCCGTAATGGTGGGTTAATTGTAATACCCGTAATCCGTGCTGATGAAACTCATTCAAGCGTTGCCACTGCTGACCTTCACCTGAAAAGTTATCATCTTCAACACAATCGGCACCTTGTATTTGAAAGTAAACCGCAGTGCGTTTTTCAGCCCTGGCGCTAGCAATATCACGCCCACTGAGACCCTGTAATAAAATATCTGGATTGTCTATTACCCGTTGCTGAGCTTCTTTAATGCTGGCAATGCAGGCTTTATAACTGCGTTTATAGTTTGTGGTGCCATCTGGCTGAGTAATCGCTTCAATATCAGAAATATCACAAATGTACGCATCTAGTTTTGATGCGCGCACATCATCAAGGTTATCAGGAAGAAAACTAAGTCCATCGATATAAAGGCGCTTATTTGATTGCGCAAGTACAGAAGAGCTGTAAAGCGGGCAGAGAAGACCGGCGGCGGCAATGCCCTTGAGAAGTTGTTGTCGGCTTTGGTTACAAGCGCTTGTTGTCATGTGGTTTCCTTTTTAGACGCTTGTAATCATGTGAAGCTGATTATGTTGCGGCAAATTGCTTTATAGCATTGGCTAAGGCGGTTACGCCATTGGTACGCGACGGGCTTAATTGGCCACTTAGCCCTAAATGTGAAAAATAACGCTCTAAATCAAATGAAGTAATTTCAGCAGAGGTCTTTCCGTGAGTCGCATCGAGCAGTATAGCAATAAGACCCTTAACTATACGTGAATCGCTGTCAGCACAAAAAAAGTGTTTATCTGCTTCTTGATAGTGATATAGCCAAGCTTGGCTTTCACATCCTTTCACTTGAGCGGCTTCTACTTTAAACGTTTCATTTAATGGAGCAAGTACCTTACCTACCAGCATAATTTGGCGATATTTATCTTGCCAGTTTGTTGCCTGTTGTATGGCGAGAACAGCCTGAGAAACCTTGTCATTTAATGGTATAAAACAGCTTTTATCTGGCGTATCAACGAGTATGTTTTCTGATGCTGCGTGATTCAAAATAGGCCTCAATGGGAATGACTAAATACTATTACGGTTAAGCTGTAAAGGTTTAAGCGAGTTAAGGTTAAGTTATAACAGTAATTCTTTAACTTTACGAAGTGCATCGATAAATAGGTCAATATCTTGCTTATTATTGTATAAACCAATGGATGCACGACAACAGCCTTTAAGGTTTAGATGCTGCATTAATGGCATGGCGCAATGGTGGCCACACCGAACAGCAATACCTTGCTGATCGAGTAATATGCCCACATCTTGATGATGCTCGCCAGCAAGGTTAAAAGCGACAACTCCAACATTATTAGGACCAGCGCCATAGAGGCTTATGTCACCCAACTGATCCAGTTGTTGTTGTAAGTAGTGCAGTAAAGTTTGCTCATGTTGCTCAACCAAATCACTGGGTAAGTCACTCATAAAGCTAATTGCAGCGCCTAAACCGATGACGGCAGAAATAGCTGGGGTGCCAGCTTCTAATTTGTTAGGCAAACTACCAAACTCCGTACCGTTAAAGCTGACCGTTTTGATCATTTCGCCACCCGTTAACATCGGGGTTAAGGTATCTAATATCTGGTAGCGACCATAGAGGATGCCAACCCCTGTTGGACCATACATTTTATGGCCTGAAAATACATAAAAGTCACAACCAATTTGTTGAACATCAATAGCAAAGTGAGCGATGGCTTGCGCGCCATCAACTAAGGTGATGGCACCTGCTTGTTTGGCTTTTTGAGTTAATTCTATGATCGGGTTAACTGTGCCTAATGCATTAGTCACATGGGTTAGGGCGACTAATTTGGGTGCTAATGACAGCAACTGCTCATACGCATCAACATCGATCGTTAAATCATCATTGAGTGGGATTGGCTTAATGATGGCGCCAGTTTGCTTTGCCAGTTGTTGCCACGGAACAATATTGGCATGATGGGCGGCTGTATCGACCAAGATAATATCGTCTTTATCAAATTGTGCAGTTAATCCATGCGCCACCATATTGATTGACTCAGTAGTTCCATGGGTAAAGATGATTTCATCGACTCGATTGCTATTGATAAACCCTTGAACTTGGCTACGTACTGCCTCATAGTCGCGCGTTGCTCGAGCTGATAATTGATGAGCTGCGCGGTGAACATTGGCATTATTTAGTTGATAATACTGATTCACAGCATTGATGACGGACTGAGGCTTTTGGCTCGTCGCCGCAGTATCTAGATAACATAACGTTTGCCCATCAATCTGTTGAGACAGGGTGGGAAATTGGGCTCTAATCGCATCATGTTCAAAAGCTTTCGTCATTGCAAACTCACTTTATTAACGCCAACCTTAAATAACTCGCGCGGATTCAAGCATTGTCGATAAATAGAAATTGGGCTAAGCCCTAAATAGAAACGCCACGATCTTCATAGAAAGTGGCGCTTATTGCAAGTCTAGCATGAACGATTAAGCAGTTTATTAAGGGCAAGGCATTCGGTAGCATAAAGACAATTCATCAATTCTTGCCAATAATTCAGGGCTAAGGGTTACATCAAGACTGTCGATGTTTTCTTTAAGCTGATCTAGCGTTGTTGCGCCAATAATATTAGAGGCAACAAAGCGTCGACTATTTACAAAAGCCAGTGACATTTTTGTTGGGCTTAGATTGAACTCTCGAGCTAACTCAATATAAGCTTGGGTTGCTTCAAGTGCCATTGGGGTGGCATTGTAGCGAGCAAATCGCTTGAACAAGGTCAGCCTGGCTTTTTCTGGCCACTGGTTATTTTCATATTTACCGGTTAGCGCACCAAAAGCGAGCGGTGAATATGCCAGTAAAGGCAGCTCTTCTCGGTGACTAATTTCAGACATTCCTACTTCAAAACTACGATTCAGTAAATTATAAGGATTTTGCACGCTAACGATTCGAGGTAAGTCGTGTTTCTCTGCAAGGCGAAGGTATTGCATCAGCCCCCAAGGCGTCTCATTTGATACTCCGATATAACGCACTTTTCCTTGGCGAACGACTTCAGCTAACGCTTCTAATGTTTCAAGAATGGGCGTTTGATGTTCTTCTTCATCATGGTTATATAAAAGCTCGCCGAAATAGTTACAATTTCTATCTGGCCAATGTACTTGATACAAATCAATTGTATCGACCTGTAATCGCTCAAGCGATGCATCAACTGCTTGATGAATATTTACCCAATCTAACGCCATATTAGGGCGGATAAAGTCGCTTTTAACACCGGCTGCAGACACTTTTGTGGCAATCACTAGGTTATCGCGGTTACCACGCTGAGATAAATATTGGCCAATAATTCGTTCAGTTTCGCCTTGAGATTCAGCTTTTGGCGGAACGGGATACATTTCGGCAGTATCAATAAAGTTAATACCGCGACTTAGGGCGTAATCGAGTTGTTCAAAAGCATCTTGTTGTGAGTTCTGTTCTCCCCAGGTCATTGTGCCTAGGCAAATTTTACTGACATCAAGACTGGTATGAGGAATGCGTTGATATTCCATTTATTTCTCCTATGGAATGCAGTTACTTTGAAGTTATCAAGCTTTTGCGTTAAACAAAAGCTTGATATTCCGTTAGCAAATTAACTGTTGAATATCTCGGCATTTATAAAGGGGGCCATTGCTAAAATAATGGCTTGGGTATAAATACTTTCTCGTGTTGCTAACCCTTGTGTTAGCAGACCAATTGCACCACCTTTTTGCTTGATGTTGTCAGTATTAAATAAACGATCCATCACATGGCCAAGCTCTTCACCTTGTTGTAATGATTGATACACTTGAGCTGGTAATGGCAGTAGTGCACTGCGTCCAATAGATATTTGCTGCTGATGAATGATGGCCATATAGGCAAAGGTGGCTGGGCCATGATCAAAATGCTCAACCCCGCCTTCCATAGCGATGTAAAAGTCGGCTTTTGTTTCTGCCATTGTGTTTGCTAAGTCTTCAGACTGGCAAAATTGAACACGATTAATTGCCCCCTGTTTTGTTTCTTGCTCGGTCATGGGTTGATCTGCAACAAGAGAGGGAGCATGTTTGCCAATGCAATGTATTTGGTGATGGGGGAAATATTGGCTGAAGGCGACTTTGGCGGCATTCACTTTTACTGGATTTTTAGAACCAACAATAATGGTCAGTTGTGCAATTGTTTGCTCGCCAATTGATTTTTTATCATGCAGAGGCTGCGTTTCAAGCTGAGTAGGATTTGACATAGTTTTATATTCAATTAGTTATTTTAGTAGCGGCATAAGCTACACTGATGCGCATTAAGTATCTTACGCTATTTTACAGAGAGTCATCATGGCAAAGAAGTTTTATGTTGTCTGGTCAGGTCGAGAGACAGGTATTTTTACCAGTTGGGATTACACCAAGAAGTTGGTGGATAAGTTTCCTCAAGCCAAATACAAGTCGTTTCCCACTGAGGCGCAAGCTAAAGCGGCATTTGCAGGGGCAGCCTCAAGTAGTATTGGAAAGCCAGCTAGCAAAAAAGCGAGCGGTAAAAGTATCAGCCAAAGTACCAGTAAAGTAGAGTCAATTAAGACGACGAATATTGATCTTTTCAGCCATGATGTCATGGTTTTTACTGATGGTGGTTGTGAGCCAAACCCTGGTAAGGCGGGTTCAGGAATGGCCGTTTATCGTCAAGGTGAAGTGAGTGAGCTTTGGTATGGGTTATTTAATCCTAATGGCACTAACAATAGTGCAGAGCTAAATGCCTTGTATCAAGCGTTATTGGTGGCTGAAAAAACCTTAAGCGATAAGCAAACCGTTAAAATATTGAGTGACTCGCAATATTCCATTAATTGTATTACCAACTGGGCCTATGGTTGGAAAGACAAAGGTTGGAAGCGAAAAGTTGCTGGTGATATTGCTAACCTTGAAGTGATACAACAAGCACACGAATTATATGATGCAATTAAAGGACAGATTGATATTGCTCATGTGGCTGCTCATATCGGTATTGAAGGTAATGAACTGGCTGATCGCATGTCCATTTACGCTATCGATCAAAAAAATACTGAATTTAGCCAATATGATGAACCTATCAATTTAACTGAGATTCTGGCTCTTAGGACAGGGTAGTCGTCATTTCCTTTCTTTGAGAGATGATAGTTGAGGCATTATGTTAAGCATGGCAATCGTTATATGGGTTATTGATTGTATAGCCTAAGCCCTGCTTGTGTGTGAGCTGCTGGTTTATTAGGTGTTATTGTATTAGGTGTTTTGTTGAGCAATTTATCTTAAAGTGTTACCAGTTAGAATGACTGATCGTACCAGTTGCGTACTTTGCTCTCAAATAGCGTTAAAATTTTTGTGAGTCGGGGTAAAAAATGACCTAGATCATATTTCACAATTTAGAATTCTATATTCTCCGCTGTGAAATTAGATACCTAATAGGGTCATTATTATGCAAAGAGATTCAATCAATGCGCAGGACGTTGCAGTTTCAGCTCACGATGAGCAAACTTCAGTAAAAGGCTGGACACGCCAAGATACGACTTGGATGCTTAGCTTGTTTGGTACCGCGGTTGGCGCAGGCATTTTATTTTTGCCTATCAATGCAGGTATGGGTGGATTTTGGCCTTTAGTGTTAATGGCGATTATCATTGGCCCAATGACGTACCTTGCTCATCGTGGTTTATCTCGTTTTGTATGTTCTTCTAAAAATCCAGGTAGTGATATCACCCAAGTGGTTGAAGAACATTTCGGTGTGAGTGCAGGTAAAGCGATCACAGTGCTTTATTTCTTTGCTATTTTCCCTATTGTGCTTATTTATGGTGTTGGCATTACCAACACTGTTGATAGTTTTATTGTTAATCAACTTGGCTTTGCTTCACCGCCACGTATTCTTTTATCTGCAGTGTTAATTATTGGCATGATGTCTGTGATGGTTGCGGGTGAAAAATTCATGCTGAAAGTGACTCAGTTTTTGGTTTACCCGTTAGTTGCTATTTTAGCTTTCATGTCATTTTACTTGATGCCAGATTGGAAGATGGACGCACTGCAAGTTGTGCCTTCTACCGGTGAGTTCTTAGGGACTGTTTGGCTAACGATTCCTGTATTAGTGTTTGCATTTAACCATTCTCCTGCTATTTCACAGTTCTCTGTTTCATTGAAACGTGAGCATGGCAATAACGCCTCGAAAAAAGCGGATGTGATTTTACGTAACACCTCCATGATGCTGGTTGGGTTCGTGATGTTATTTGTATTCTCGTGCGTATTGTCTTTAAGCCCTGCTCAATTAGCTGAAGCAAAAGATCAAAACTTAGCGATTCTGTCTTACCTTGCTAACGTTCACTCAAGCGGATTTGTCAGTTACTTTGGCCCTATTATTGCGTTCATTGCGATTATTTCTTCATTCTTTGGTCATTACTTAGGGGCAACTGAAGGCTTAAAAGGCATGATCACTAAGCAACTTCGTAGTAGCAATAAAGAAGTATCAGACGCCAAACTCAACAAATTTATTCTTGGCTTTATGTTTTTCAGTATTTGGATTGTTGCGGTTATTAACCCAAGCATTCTTGGCATGATTGAAGCGTTGGGCGGCCCTATTATTGCGGCGATTTTATACCTAATGCCAATGTATGCCGTTTATAAAGTTCCTGCATTAAAAGCTTACCGTGGCCGCATCAGTAATGTGTTTGTTGTGATTGCTGGTTTATTGGCAATGACAGCCATTTTATTCGGCCTAATGAGCTAACACTCTGATAATTAAGGCTGTTGTGTAGCATGGTTAGAGGAACAATAACGGTTCCTCTTTCTTACGGTTTTTAGTTTACTGATAGGGTCAGTAAACGTTGAGGCAAATTATATGTTTAGTGCATTTGAAATCTTTAAGATTGGTATTGGTCCGTCGAGTTCACATACCGTTGGGCCGATGAAAGCGGCAAATTGTTTTATTGATGACTTGATTGAGCAAGGCAAGCTAACTCAAATTACTAAATTCACGGTTGATGTGTACGGATCATTATCATTAACGGGTAAGGGTCATCATACTGATATTGCGATCATCATGGGATTGGCGGGTAATGAACCTGAAACGGTTGATATTGATAGTATTGAGCCTTTTATTGCCCAAGTTGAGAAAACTCAAGAAATCATTATAGGTGATGCGATTCACCATGTTGATTTTCCTCGTGATGCCTTGGTTTTCCATCGCTCAACCTTACCATTGCACGAAAATGGCATGACCTTACATGCTTGGATTGGCGATGAGTGTGTTTATTCCAATACTTATTACTCTATCGGCGGTGGTTTCATCGTTGAGGAAAGTGAGTTTACTCAAAGTCATTCCAGTGGCGTTAAGGTGCCTTATCACTTTAATTATGCTGATGAGCTAGTGGCACACTGCAAAGATTCAGGTTTAAGCATCAGCGGATTAATGAAGCAAAACGAGCTGTGCTTCCGTTCGGAAGAAGCTATGTATAGTGGGTTTAATCTTGTATGGAAAACCATGCAAGATGCGATTGTAAAAGGTTGTCATACAGAAGGCGTGTTATCTGGCCCATTAAAAGTGTCACGTCGTGCGCCAGCCTTGCACCGTGAATTACTTCGCTGTGAGCGAACCAGTACCGATCCTATGGAAATCATTGATTGGGTCAATTTATTTGCGTTGGCTGTTAGTGAAGAAAATGCTGCTGGTGGTCGTGTTGTGACCTCGCCAACCAATGGTGCAGCAGGGATTATTCCTGCGGTGTTGGCCTACTATGACAAATTCATACAGAAGGTCGGTGAAAAAGAATGTAGCCGTTACTTTTTAGCCGCAGCTGCTGTGGGATCGCTATACAAACGGAATGCTTCGATATCTGGGGCGGAAGTTGGCTGTCAGGGTGAAGTGGGGGTCGCTTGTTCTATGGCGGCTGCGGGTTTAGCTGAGTTAATGGGCGGTTCACCTGCGCAAGTTTGTATGGCTGCTGAAATTGGTATGGAACATAACTTAGGCTTAACTTGCGATCCCGTAGCGGGCCAAGTTCAAGTCCCTTGTATTGAACGAAATGCAATCGCATCGGTTAAAGCGATTAATTCGTCACGTATGGCATTACGTCGTAATTCTGAACCAAGAGTGAGCTTAGATAAAGTGATTGCGACTATGTATGAAACGGGTAAAGACATGCATGTGAAATATCGTGAAACCAGCCAAGGTGGTCTTGCAATAAAAGTCACCAATTTGTGTGCTTAATCGGGTTTGATTAAAAGGCTTTCTTACGAAAGCCTTTTTTGTATTCTGTACACATTGACAACAGCGTGTTGAGAACTCTACTCTGCAGCACCTTCTGCAATCTCTTCATACATCAGATAATGGCTTTGCTCCATACCTAGTGATTGATAGGTTTTTTGGGCAATGTGGTTGTCGTGCTCAACATACAATCTAAAACTCGCAGCGCCGCCTATTTCCTCTGCAAGTGATTTTACAGCTTGATAAAGCTTGGCATAAATTCCTTGGCGGCGATTTTGCGGGCGAATATACACACTTTGGATCCAGCAGTAGTTAGTTGCGCGCCAATCACTCCATTCAAGGGTGACCATTAATGATCCCGCTATTTGACCATCAACTTCAGCGACAAGATAAAAGCCTTTTTCTGGGCTATTAAGCATCGTGCTCACGCCTTTTGTAAGACGTTCATTATCTAATGTGAGGTTTTCGGTTTCCAATGCCATCGCTTGGTTAAAATCAACTAATGCTGCTAAATCTGATGCTTGGCCTTTTCTTATTATCATTGTCCTTCCTATATCGGGAATCGTAAAAATGTTGCTGATTTTTTATTCGACTAAAGTCTAAGCTGCTATGCTTATTATTCAATGTGACAGTGCAAGAGGTTGTGATGATAAAGTCAAAATATCAATTCAGAGTTTACCGATATATCAAACATCCCAGTCGAATTAATCGAGTCAATAATCCTTGTCATAGTGTTTATCCTACTACAGTCAATGGGGCTGCACAGCCCAATATTAACCATCCGTTACACTTCCTGCTAACCTTAGCCACTTTAGGCTTATGGGCAATGGTGTGGTGGTGGCTGATTTTAAAGTCGAGAGGCGAGGAGTCAAACTGGCTTGCAGGTTTTGATGATGACTATTGGAGTTATTTAATCGAACGGGAATGTCCCCCTGCAGCTTTATATCCTGTCAAAATCGGCAATAAAGAAACGACATTTATATTTGAAGCCTAATAGTGAATTTTGAATAGAAGCTCAGTGTAAACTGACCTAGATCATCTATTAAACCTAAATAGGTATGCTAGTATGCGGCGCCGAATTTTGTCGGCCGAGTTTATTGATGGTGTCATTGTTTAACGTTGATAACGACATCATCTAGATATTCATACATCGTGACTACTAGTCAGTTACATCAATCGCAAACAAGCAAGGTTTACTCCATGTCAAAACATGCACCGTCATTTCCAAGTCGAGTTTGGTCTCGTTGGATGTCAGTTCCTTTATGGTTACAAATCCTCATCGGTATGGTTCTAGGTATTATTGCAGGGATCACCTTAGGGGATGATGCTAGTTACCTAAAACCTATTGGTACCTTGTTTGTTAATACCATTAAAATGCTTATCGTTCCTTTGGTGTTTTGCTCATTGATTGTAGGTGTTACATCAATGCAAGACACGGCAAAAATGGGCCGTATTGGCTTTAAATCATTTGGCTTTTACCTAGGCACTACGTCAATTGCGATAAGCATTGGTTTACTTGTCGGCTACGTCATGCAACCTGGCGCAGGTCTTGGACTTGAAGGTGCAAAAATTGTCAGCGAAGTAAAAGAAGCGCCGACATTGATGGATACGTTAATTAATATCGTACCTACCAACCCAGTGGCGGCATTAGCCAGCGGTCAAATTTTGCAAGTGATTGTGTTTGCTGTGGCACTCGGTATTTCGTTAGTGCTTATAGGTGAGCACGGTAAACCCGCTATTCGTGTTTTTGAAAGTCTAGCTGAAGCAATGTACAAACTCACTGATATGGTGATGAAGTTAGCGCCTTACGGTGTATTTGGTTTAATGGCTTGGGTCGCAGGTGAGTATGGCTTAGATATGTTATTGCCTTTGATAAAAGTCATTGTGGCGGTTTATATCGGCTGTGCGTTACATATTCTTGGTTTTTACAGTGTAGTACTGACTGTGTTTGGTAAGCTAAATCCGATGCAGTTCTTTAAAGGAATTGGCAATGCAATGGCGGTTGCATTTACAACGTCAAGCTCAGCCGGCACCCTACCAGCAAGTATGAAATGTGCCAGTGAAAACTTAGGGGTTAATAAGAAGATTTCTAGCTTTGTATTACCACTAGGAACGACCATTAACATGGATGGCACCGCGCTTTACCAAGGGGTCACGGCGTTATTTGTGGCACAGGCTTTTGGTATTGATTTAACTTGGGTGGATTACATTACTATTGTGCTAACTGCTACCCTTGCATCGATTGGCACAGCAGGTGTTCCAGGTGCAGGTCTAGTGATGTTAACTTTAGTACTGACCACTGTGGGCTTACCGTTAGAAGGCGTTGCTATTATTGCGGGTATTGACCGTATTTTAGATATGGCTCGTACAGTAGTGAATGTATCAGGCGATTTAGTTGCTACGACGGTGATTGCTCGCTCAGAAGATGAGCTAGACGTTGAGCATTACAATGCGGATATGGAGCAATCAGCTCTTATTGCTCAGCATAACGAAGTCGATATTCAGCAAAAAGTTGCTGAAAATGTGAAAAGCAATTCTTAAGTCATTATTTGAGTTTATTGAAATAAAAAAGAGTGAAGCCATGGCTTCACTCTTTTTGTATGGACTCAGCTTAATTAGCCAAGTTATGGTGCATTAGCGGATAGCAACTAGTCTTGCTGCTGGCTCAATACTAATAAATTAGCACCTTGTTCTGATTTTAGCAGTAATTTTCCCGATTTTGATAAAGCCACATTTGTGACCATTGGCATGGCTTTCATGACTCTAGCTTCTTGTTTCATTAATACTTCAACACAGGCCATCATACTTGTACCAGCAGGGGAAAGGGTAAGTTGTGTGTCGTCTTGCTGATACTCTCCAAAGAACTGATTACAACTATTATTACCCGATAATTTACCGTCTTCTGCAAACGTAATTTGTGCTGGACTATGATTAATTACAGCTTCAGAAAGAGCAGATTCAATATACCAGCTACCTAACAAGTTAATTTCTTCAGCCTGGTGGCTGTTGCTTTGACAAGCACTAAGACCGAAAATAACCAAACAAGCGGTAATAGCGGGTTTTATCATGATGGTTTCCAATGAGATCGATAATCATCATAGTATATACTGTGTTTCAGCTAAATTTTCATGATGAAGTAGATTTAATTGTTATTCATTCTTTAAAGTCAGTGCATTAGTTAAGGTTGTCGTAAAAATAGACATCTTGATATGTCATTCAGTTAATAAGAGCTATTTAATGAGTAAAATATTTAAAGTCATGCATCTGGTCGGATTATTTATGGTTGGCTGTGGCGCATATTTCTATTTATTGACAGACATGGCCAACGAAATAAATGGCATGTTATTAGTGGCGAGTCTGATTGGTATTGGGCTTTTAATTATGGCGCCTTATCCTGTTGCATTAGTTTTCGATTGGGCACAAAAGCAGCCGCAGTCCCAAGTAAAACAAGAAAGTGATAATAAAACTGAATGAAAATCCAATACCGATTAGCAACACAAGAAGACTCAGCGGAACTGGCTCGACTTGAAAAGAGCTACATGAATGATGAGCTGTCATCACCCGCAGAAAGTATGTCAGGGCAGTGTTTTTCAAAGACCGATATTAGCGAGTTAATTCGCCTCGGTTGGATTATGTTAGCTGAGATCAGTGAAAAACAAACGAGTGCAGCACAAAGTCAGGCAAGTATTATTGGTTATGTGATTGCTGGGCCTTGGTCATGGTTTAAATCATGGGGTATATACGCACTTGTTATGCGAAAACTATCTGATATAGAAGCGGGGTTTAGTAAGATAACGGCGAAAAATAGTTGTCAATATGGCCCCATTTGGATTCATCCTGATTTTCGTGGCCTAGGGATATTTGCGAAGTTAGTTGAAAAGCTTAGTTGTAATGTGGCCAAAAAATACCCTTATATGGTGACTTTTATCGCAGAAGAAAATCAAGCTTCTTTCGCCGCTCATACTGGTAAATCTGCCATGGAAGTAGTGGATTACTTTAGTTTTCAGCAGCGTGATTACTATTTGCTGCTAATGAAAAATTAATAGTGACAGCGGGTATGGACAAGGTTATTAATGAAGTGGTTAACTGAAGAATTTAATGTATGGCATAACAAGAGGTAAATGATGAGTGTTGAAAACTCGCTAAATCAATTTGAACAGTTATTTCAGCCGTATCTGCATTTACGTTTGTCCGCCTATGATAATGCCAAAATTGTGGTGGCAGTATTAGCATCACAAAATAAAACATATCGTGTGGTTGAGTGTGTAAGTTCAGCGCAGTTAGATACTGAGCAAGCTGTAAGCCAACATGGCCACTATCTTGTTGAAACTGACTTCGGCAATATTGGTTGTGGCCGAGCTAATGGCTATCAGGAAACTATTCAATTAATCGATGCGCTGCAAGACATAGATCTAAGCTCTGCAAGAGAGCTGACTGTACCAGTGTTGAATATGCAACAAGTGGCGTTTATGTGCGTCGAAACGGCGCACTTTGATCACTGCTGATACGTATTACTCTAAATTTTTTTACTGTTTCTAACTCAACTTAACTCAACTTAACTTAACTCGACTTAAGTAATGCCAAAGGTCTATTTTGATTGTTATGCTTTTTAAATAACTGATTTATATTATTGTCTACCTCATGGGGCTTAATAAAACCGTGCTGCTGATAGAAATCGGTGAGCGCAGCTATTGCAAAAACATAACACTCAGATTCAAGCAAATTTGATTGAATAACAGACATCAATTGATGAGCGATTCCTTGGCCTCTAGCACTTTTTTTAACGACTAACCCTGTGACTAATTGAACCTCGCCAATTTTTTTTATCCTCACAGCAGCTAATATATTATCGATTTGAAGCTGGTTCGTGTGGTTAGCTATTGGCTTATCATCAGCTTTTTCTTGGCAGCAGAGGATGACAGTGTCTTTAAACGTTGGCTTGGAGTAGGGCAAGTGTTGGCGATAGAAAAGTTTGATTACGGACCATAATTGTTGCTGCTCGCTCAAAGTCGTTTGGTAGTACTCGCCCTGAATATTGTCCGACGCTCTGACTGGCAAAGGCACTGATGACAGGCTAGAAAAGTCAGATTTACTTGCTTTGAACATATAATAGGAGTGCATTCATTTTCCTGAGTTTTATCATTGAGTCTCTTTGCCTAAGCCTAGCAACCTAAGCCTCGCAACCTAAGCATCGCAGCCTGAGCCTGTTAGCCAAAGTCGGTATGGCTTAACATCATATTGAGCATTCAGATCATAGCCTATTGCTTCAATGGGTTCGACTTATCACCTTATTTCCAATTGGTAAATTATTGCTCATTTTTAGGACGTTTCTATGCTGGTTTCTATGCTGGTTTCTATGCTGGTTTCTATGCTCGTTTCATTGCCAGTTTAACGGTTGTTATATTATTTGTTTCTTAGCTGCTTCCTTATTTTCACATATTGAAAGTGTCATTGTAGAAATTCTATCCACTTTGAGTCTTTAAAGTGCTTATTTGTGAATGTTAACAAGTTGTTTGCTGGTTAGGGCTTGTTTGAATAATTATACGGTGATAGCTTAATAACTATCTTATTTAGTTTATGATTTTCATACTATTATTTGTATCGGTTTTGTTTGAATAGGTATGTTAACTAAACGTTGAAAGCAAGTTTGAGATTTCGATGGAATTTTTGCCGCATACGTTAACCGCTCAGCAAATGTATAAATTATTGATTGGTGGTATCACCCCAAGACCAATCGCTTGGGTGTCTACGGTATCGGCAAAAGGAGTACCTAATTTAGCACCATTTTCATTTTTTACAGTGGCAAGTGCTAATCCTCCAGTGTTGTGCTTTAACCCAATGAGTACCGATAAAGGCGCAGAAAAAGACACGCTAGTTAATATACGTGAGCAGCAAGAATTTGTGATCAACACTGTCAGTTATCAAGATTTATCGGTAATGAATCAAACGTGCCATTCATTACCGCCAGAACAAAATGAGTTTGAATATGCTGGAATAGAAACCTTAGACTCAACGATTGTGAAACCAAGTCGCGTTAAGCAAGCTGTGGTCAGTTTTGAATGTCGACTCAATCAAATTGTCGATTTAGGTAATCAGCCATTAGCAGGGCATTTGATATTAGGGGACGTCGTTGCTGTTCATGTTAACGATGACGCGATAGATAATTTTAAAATAGATGCAGATCAACTTGATGCCATTGGCAGAATGGCTGGCAGTGACTATTGTTTAACGAGGGATAAAGTACAATTGATGCGCGAATAAAGCGATGTAAACGAGTTAAATAAAAGGACTATTTAATTCACACCCTTAGGGTAAGAAAATCTACTGATGAGCATTAAGTACAGGGAGAGATAATGCCACTTTTAGAACAATTTAAAAATAAACTATCATCAAAACAAAGCGATGTCTCTTTGAGCGTCGTGATAGGGGTAATCGTCTCTTTTTTAGTTGTTGCCTATGGTGCTTTAGCCAATCCGCTTGAATACACAGAGCCACAATCTTTGGTCGAAAGGCTAACAATATATGCTTATGGCTTAATCTTGCCTGCATTGGCATTTATATTTGCTGCAGGGCGTGTGCTACTTAGACGATTCAATACCACACAAACTCATATTCGCTCGGCTTTTGAGGAGTCGGAAAAAACCAGGCATTTGCAAAATGTTTTACAAAATACCTTAGAGCAATTTTGTATTGTTTTGAGCGTGTATTTTTTATGGACCTTTATTATGCCTGCTGAGTTCATGTCACTGATTGCGCTATTATCGATAGTCTTTTTTATCGGCAGAATTATATTTATCAGTGGTTATGAAAAAGGCTCCGCCACAAGAGCGTTAGGGTTTAGTTTGACATTTTATCCTTCAGTGCTCTCTGTAGGCGCTATTATTATTTATCTTTTTTATCGTACGTTCTCTTAGCCGTTTTAGTGAATTTTACCCATAAAAAAACCGTCATAAGACGGTTTTTTTGATTCTACTTTATGTGCTAGGCTATGTTGAAAACTTATAAGCCTGCATCTGCACGTAAGATTTCAGCTTTATCAGTCGCTTCCCAAGGGAACTCATTACGACCGAAGTGACCGTATGCAGCTGTACCTTGGTAAATTGGACGAGCCAAATCTAACATAGCGGTTAAGCCATATGGACGTAATTCAAAGTGCTGGCGAACTAGCTTGATAAGTACGTCTTCAGAAACTTTACCTGTACCAAATGTTTCAATACTGATTGACGTTGGCTCTGCAACACCAATAGCGTAAGACACTTGGATTTCACAGCGATCAGCAAGACCTGCTGCAACGATGTTTTTAGCAACGTAACGTGCAGCATAAGCAGCACTACGATCCACTTTTGATGGGTCTTTACCTGAGAAAGCACCGCCACCGTGACGTGCCATACCGCCGTAGGTATCTACGATAATTTTACGACCGGTTAGACCACAATCACCTACTGGACCACCAATAACAAAACGGCCAGTTGGGTTAATGAAGTACTTAGTGTCTTTGTTTAACCATTGTGATGGTAAAACAGGCTTAATGATGGTTTCCATCACGCCTTCGATTAAGTCTTCTTGCGTCACATCTTCACGATGTTGAGTCGACAGGACGATGGCGTCAATACCTTTGATTTGACCATTTTCATAGGCAAAAGTAACCTGACTTTTGGCATCAGGACGTAGCCAAGGTAATGTACCGTCTTTACGGACTTCAGACTGACGTTTAACCAGCTTGTGTGCGTAAGTAATAGGTGCAGGCATTAATACATCAGTTTCATTGCTTGCATAACCAAACATTAATCCTTGGTCACCCGCGCCTTGCTCAGCAGGATCGCTACGATCAACACCTTGGTTAATATCTGGAGACTGTTTACCAATCGCATTTAAAATCGCACAAGAGTCAGCATCAAAACCCATATCTGAATGGGTGTAGCCAATTTCACGTACTGTTTTACGTGTGATTTCTTCGATATCAACCCAAGCTGAAGTCGTAACTTCACCACCGACTAATACCATGCCAGTTTTAACGTAAGTTTCACATGCAACACGCGCTTTTGGATCTTGCTCTAAAATTGCGTCTAGTACCGCATCAGAAATCTGATCGGCGATTTTATCTGGATGACCTTCTGAGACTGACTCAGAGGTGAACAAGTGGTTTGCCATAGTTGGTAAATCTCGTCTTTTGGAATTTGAACGTGTAGAAGCATCTACATCTAGACGTCTATAATAATTCAAATTAGGTTTGATAACACCCCTTAGAATCAATATAAGTTAAAAATTGTGCAACCATTCAAAGATTTATAAAAACTGTAATTGCTCTGTTTTATAAATTTATTAAATTAATCTTATGAATTTTATGCTAATTCTTGCCTTTATACTGTATTGGGTAGGGATGCTAAGGTTAAAAATAAAACAATAACTTTAGTTGATGTTTATCACTTTGTTGGTTTTTTTATTCGCCGGTGGCAACAAATATTCACGGTACTTTTAATGTGACAAAAAATGTCTTAGGGCAATTTAAAATAGAAAATGTAATAGCTTAGTGGGAAAAAGTTATATAAATGTTATCGGTAACATGGTATAAAGTTGGCTAATTAATCTACGCGTTTAGTTTGCAATAGATTGTTAGATGAAAAAAAGTGGCTAATACCGCTAATAAAAATTTGCGTCACATCGCCTAGTAGGGGAAAATATGCCCCCACAATTGCCCGCTAGACCTCACAAACAAGCAGGAGAGAGCATGTCATCTCGTAAAGAACTCGCAAACGCTATCCGCGCATTAACTATGGATGCCGTTCAAAAAGCCAATTCTGGACACCCAGGTGCACCAATGGGGATGGCAGATATTGCCGAAGTGCTATGGAATGACTTCCTAAAGCATAATCCAACTAACCCAGAGTGGGTTGATCGCGATCGTTTCATTTTATCAAACGGTCATGGCTCAATGCTGATTTACTCTTTACTTCACCTGTCAGGCTACGCGCTGCCAATTGAAGAAATCAAAAACTTCCGCCAATTACATTCTAAAACACCGGGCCATCCTGAATACGGTTACACCCCAGGTGTTGAAACCACAACCGGTCCTTTAGGTGCTGGTATCAGTAATGCTGTGGGTATGGCTATTGCTGAGAAAACCTTAGCAGCACAATTTAATAAGCCTGGTCACGATATCGTAGATCACTTCACTTACTGTTTCTTAGGTGATGGCTGTTTAATGGAAGGTATTTCGCATGAAGCTTGTTCTTTAGCGGGTACATTAGGCCTAGGCAAATTAGTGGCATTTTGGGATGACAACGGTATTTCTATCGATGGTCATGTTGAAGGCTGGTTCACTGATGATACGCCTAAGCGTTTTGAATCATACGGCTGGCATGTTATTGCAAATGTTGATGGTCACGATAGCGATGCTATCCGCGCTGCAATTGAAGAAGCAAAATCAGTGACAGATAAGCCTACGATGATTTGTTGTAAAACCACTATTGGTTTTGGTTCTCCAAACAAATCAGGCAGCCATGATTGTCATGGTGCACCATTAGGTGATGCTGAAATTGCAGCAGCTCGTGAGTTCCTTGGTTGGGAACACGCGGCATTTGAAATCCCTGAAACCGTTTATCAAGGTTGGGATGCTAAAGATGCTGGTGCAAACAACGAATCTGCATGGGATAAGAAATTTGCAGCTTATCAAGCAGCATTCCCAGCAGAAGCAGCTGAATTTACACGTCGTGTATTAACCGGTGAATTGCCTGCAGAATTTGAAGCAAAAGCGAATGCATTTATTCAAGAGTGCCAAGATAAAGCAGAAGGCATTGCAAGTCGTAAAGCTTCTCAAAATGCGATTGGCTTCTTCGGTGAAATGTTACCAGAGTTATTAGGCGGTAGTGCTGACCTTGCAGGTTCTAACTTAACATTATGGTCTGGCTCTAAAGGTATTCAAGACGACCCAGCGGGTAACTATATCTTCCACGGTGTTCGTGAATTTGGTATGAGCGGTATCATGAATGGTATCTCGCTTCATGGTGGTTTCATTAACTACGGTGCGACTTTCATGATGTTCATGGAATATGCGCGTAATGCTGTACGTATGTCGGCGCTAATGGGTATTCAAAATATCTTTGTTTATACCCACGACTCAATCGGTCAAGGTGAAGATGGTCCAACTCACCAACCAGTAGAGCAATTAGCTAACTTACGTATGACACCAAACATGACAGTATGGCGTCCTTGTGATGCTGCTGAAACAGCCGTTGCTTGGAAAGCCGCGATTGAAAACAGCAAAGCGCCAACGTCATTAATTTTCAGCCGCCAAGGCTTAAAAGCCCAGTCTCGTAATGCTGAGCAATTAGCAAATGTGGCTAAAGGTGGTTACGTACTGTCTGATTGTGCAGGTACACCTGATGTTATTTTGATTGCAACAGGTAGTGAAGTGCAATTAGCTCTTGATTCTGCTGCAGCGTTAACTGAGCAAGGTCAAAAGGTTCGTGTTGTATCTATGCCTTCTACGAATGTATTTGATAAGCAAGATGCAGCTTATAAAGAGTCTGTATTACCTGCCTCAGTAACAAAACGTGTGGCGATTGAAGCGGCGCATGTTGATTTCTGGCATAAGTATGTTGGCTTTAGCGGCGGTGTCGTTGGTATGAGCACATTTGGTGAGTCTGCACCAGGTGGCGAGCTACTTAAGTACTTCGGCTTTACCGTTGAAAATGTGGTTAAAACAGTAAATTCACTGGGTTAATCCAAAACGGACGCAATTAAAAGGGTAAACTTTTACCCATGAAGTCTGTATAATGGCGGCCTGCAATCACTTGCAGGCCGTTTTTTTATCTGCTTTTTACTGAGTACTGTTAAGAGGAAGCTTAACCCTCAATGATCCGAGTCGCTATTAATGGTTATGGCCGTATAGGTCGATCTATCCTTCGTGCACTTTACGAGTCGGGTAAACGTCAGCAAATCCAGATTGTGGCAATCAATGAACTTGCCAAGCCTGCAGCAATTAGCCATCTCACTCAATATGATACAACTCATGGTCGATTCCAAAATACAGTTAAGCTGAAGGATGATCAGTTAGTTATTGGTGATGATGTTATTCAACTATTACATCAAGCTGATGCGACTAAGCTTCCTTGGGCTGAGCTTGATATCGATATTGTCTATGAATGTAGTGGCAGCCTAATAGAGCGAGATGCTTGTGAAGCGCATATTCAGGCTGGCGCGAAACAAGTTCTGATAAGCCATCCTTCTTCAGCTGATGTGGATGCCACCATAGTGTATGGCGTCAATGACAGTTTACTTAAAGCTGATCATACCGTGGTATCGAATGCATCGTGTACCACTAACTGTATTGTGCCTGTCATTGATGTACTAGATAATCATTTTGGGGTTAAAAGTGGCGCAATCACGACGATACATTCTTCGATGAATGATCAACAAGTGATTGATGCCTACCATGATGATTTACGCAGAACACGTGCAGCTGGTCAGTCAATTATTCCTGTCGATACTAAGCTTGCACGGGGCATTGAGCGCATTCTGCCGCACATGAAAGATAAGTTTGAAGCGATATCAGTGCGTGTGCCAACGATTAATGTTACCGCCATAGATTTATCGGTAACAGTTAATGAACGGGTTGATATTGAAAAAATAAATAATGTATTAGAGCATGCTGCGAGCGGCCTATTTAATGCTGTGTTGGGCTATACTGATGCACCATTGGTGTCATGTGATTTTAACCATGACCCTCGTTCCAGTATTGTTGATGGCACACAAACCAGAGTAAGCGACGGGCATCTCGTTAAGCTCTTACTCTGGTGCGATAATGAATGGGGCTTCGCAAATCGAATGCTCGACACCAGTTTAGCGATGATTCACGCTAAAGATTCTGGTCACTAATTTACGTCTATAGAGCGCTTTACCTTCATTGGGTAAAGCGCTCTATAGCAAAAGCAGTTTTGTTTTTAAATTAAAAGGAAGGTCTCAATGGCTATTATCAATATGAGTGAGTTAGATTTAACCAATAAGCGTGTGCTTATTCGTGAAGATCTAAACGTTCCCGTCAGTGACGGCGTCGTCACCAGTGATGCAAGACTGCGTGCAGCTCTACCGACAATTAAACTTGCCCTTGAAAAAGGGGCTGCAGTGATGGTGATGTCTCACCTAGGCCACCCAACTGAAGGTGAGTTTAATGCTGAGTTTTCAATGCAGCCAGTGGTGAATTACTTAAACGATGCGCTAGATTGTCCAGTCACTTTAGCTTCTGATTACCTAGATGGTGTTAACGCTAATGTAGGCGAAGTGGTTGTATTTGAAAACGTTCGCTTTAACGTTGGCGAGAAGAAAAACGATGAAGTATTAGCTAAAAAACTGGCTGCTTTATGTGATGTATACGTGATGGATGCATTTGGTACTGCGCACCGTGCTCAAGCTTCTACACACGGTGTAGGTATGCATGCTGCAGTTGCTTGTGCTGGGCCTTTATTAGCAGGTGAATTATCTGCTCTGGGTAAAGCTTTAGATAATCCTGCTCGCCCAATGGTAGCGATTGTCGGTGGTTCAAAGGTTTCAACTAAATTAACCGTACTAGAAAGCTTATCTACTAAAGTTGACCAACTAGTTGTTGGTGGTGGTATTGCGAATACCTTTATCGCTGCAGCTGGCCATCAAGTGGGTAAATCTTTGTTTGAAGCAGATTTAGTTGATGAGGCTAAACGTTTAGTCGCTAACGCCCAAAGCCGTGGTGGAGATATCCCTGTTCCAACTGATGTTGTTGTTGCTGGGGAGTTTAGCCCAACCGCGGAAGCGACATTAAAGCCTGTTAGTGACGTTGCTGATACCGATATGATTTTTGATATTGGTCCTGACAGTGCAGAAGCATTAGCAAAAATCATTGAAGCTGCAGGGACTGTTGTTTGGAATGGTCCAGTAGGCGTATTTGAATTTGATCAATTTGGTGCTGGCACCAAACGTATCGCTCAAGCGATTGCTGATTCAAGTGCATTTTCAATCGCCGGTGGCGGAGATACATTAGCTGCTGTAGATAAATACGATATCGCAGATAACGTTTCTTATATTTCGACAGGTGGCGGTGCTTTCCTTGAGTTCCTTGAAGGAAAAGAGTTACCTGCTGTCGCGATGCTTGAAAAGCGTGGCGCATAATCGTCAAATTAACGATTAAGTTAGACCCTTTAGCGAACGTCTCACAGCTTAAAACCAAAGAGTTAACGCTGTGAAGACGCGCTGAAGTGAGTAAGAATTGCAATAAGAAAAATATAATTATTAGAAAAAAACCGCCCATGTTTATAAATTTTAGCTGAGCTACTTTGTTATCAAGGCTAAGAATTATGTGCATAGGGTATAAAAATCAATCCAAAGCGATAGCGACCTAGGTGAGAAATCACCCTATTTTTGGAGTAAAAAATGGCCTTAATATCTCTACGTCAAATGTTAGATCATGCTGCAGAACACGATTATGGTGTACCTGCATTCAACGTCAATAACCTTGAGCAAATGCGTGCAATTATGCAAGCTGCTGAAGCTACTGACAGCCCTGTAATTGTTCAGGCATCTGCGGGAGCACGTAAATATGCTCGTCCACAGTTTCTTAAGTACCTGATGGCAGCGGCACTAGAGCAGTACCCAGATATTCCAGTTTGTATTCATCAAGATCACGGTACTGACCCTGATATTTGTCAACGTTCAATTCAATTAGGTATGTCATCAGTTATGATGGACGGCTCATTAATGGCTGACGGTAAAACACCTGCGTCATACGAGTATAACGTTGATGTGACTCGTCGTACTGTTGCTTTCGCTCATGCTTGTGGTGTATCAGTTGAAGGTGAAATCGGTTGTTTAGGCAGTTTAGAAACTGGCCAAGCAGGCGAAGAAGATGGTATTGGTGCCGTAGGTACTTTAAGCATGGATCAAATGCTAACGACTCCGGAAGAAGCGGCACGTTTTGTTGCTGATACCCATGTTGATGCATTAGCAATTGCAATCGGTACCAGCCATGGTGCTTACAAGTTTAGCCGCAAACCTACCGGTGACGTTTTACGTATCGATCGCATCAAAGAGATCCACGCACGTATTCCTAACACCCACTTAGTGATGCACGGTTCATCTTCTGTACCACAAGAGTGGTTAGAAGTGATTAACCAATACGGCGGCGCAATCCCTGAAACTTACGGTGTACCATTAGAAGAAATCGTTGAAGGTATTAAGCATGGTGTACGTAAAGTTAACATCGATACCGATTTACGCTTAGCGTCAACAGGTGCTGTTCGTAAGTTCCTTGCTGAAAACCCTTCAGAGTTTGACCCTCGTAAATTCTTAAAAGCGTCAATGGAAGCAATGGCTGACATTTGTACGACACGTTATGAAGCATTTGGTTGTGCTGGCATGGGTTCTAAAATTAAGCCTAAGTCACTTCAAGCTATGTATAAAGCGTACCAATCAGGTGAATTAGACCCACAAATCAACTAAAGCTTGATTTGTCCTAGGTCAATTCTATGATGATGGCCAAAAAGCTATACGTTATAGTCATCATAACTAATTGATTGTTAAAGCTTCGATAAAGCCAGCAGAATTTGCTGGCTTTTTTATTGGATTATTTTCAATAAAATGACTTGTGCATAAGCGTTTTATGCCGCATTATCCCCGCCCTTAAATTTGAGTTCAGATGAACTTGGCGGCGCTACTTGACCCATTAATGTCATTCTTGGCCGTTATGCTTGTAATGGAATATGTCACCTTTAACCATTATTGAAGTAGTGCAATGCACGTAAAAAACACTGCTCCCTTATCGCTTTTCTCACTGACTTGGCCACTCTTTTTTGATTTTGCGCTGCACTTTTTAACAGCCGCATTAAATACACTAATGATTAGCCGAGTATCTTACCAGGGTGTTGCTGCACTATCGGTCGGTAACATGGTATTTGAGCTTTCAATTACGCTATTTAGTTTCGTCAGTATCGGCGCGAGTGTGGTGATAACGCAATATTTGGGCGCCAAGAATAGAGCCACTGCGAGTGACGTGGTTTACTCTTCTATTGGTTTTAACCTCATGGTTGGCGTGGCTGCGGCTTTGGGTGTGTTTTTTGGGGCAGGTTTGATTTTGCACCTAATGAATTTACCCGTAGAGCTAATTCCTGATGCAAAGCTATACCTTCAAATTGTTGGTATCTGTTTAATTCCTGAAGCAATGGCAATGTGTTTAGCTGCAGGGATGCGTGCCCATGGATTTACCCAACAAGCGATGTGGGTGACTTTACTCATGAATGTCATCACATTCGCAGGTAATTTGTTGTTACTTTATGGTTGGTTCGGAATCCCGCAAATGGGGGTGGCAGGTGTTGCCATTAGTACGGTTGTTGGGCGCTTAATCGGGATGACATTAATGGCATACTTGTTTGTTAAGTACACCCATATTCCAATTAAGTTGTCTGAAATCATTAAACCGAAAAAGCACTTACTTGCTAAGGTTTTCCATATCGGTTTACCGGCTGCTGGCGAGAACGTTTCTTGGATGTTGCAGTTTATGGTTGTGACTGCATTCGTTGGCTTAATGGGTGATAAAGCGCTTGCTGCCCAATCCTTATATTTTCAAATCTGTATGTTCATATTATTGTTCGGTTTATCCATAGGGATTGGTAACGAAATTATGATTGGTCACATGATTGGTGCCAAACAATTTAAATCAGCAGAAACACAGATGTATCGTGCATTAAAAATTGGCTTAATTTTAACGACGATTGTAGCAGCTTTAGCGGCGATATTTGGCGAAAAGTTAGTGGCCTTTTTTACTCAAGATGAAGATATCTTGTTGATGGTAGGCCAGTTATTCTTATTAACTTTACTGATGGAACCCGGTAGAACATTTAATCTTGTTGTGATTAATGCGCTACGTGCAAGTGGTGACGCTCGGTTCCCATTTTTTGCTGGCATGATTTCTATGTGGTGTATTGCTGTGCCGTTAGCTTATCTATTCGGTATTCATTGGGATATGGGGTTAGTAGGGGTTTGGTGTGCGTTAGCGATTGATGAATGGACTCGAGGTTTAACAATGTTATGGCGTTGGCGAAGTGGGCGTTGGCGGACAAAGAGTCTAATTCTTGCCTAAATATACTTTTTAGTGGGTTTAAGCTGTAAAAATGCAGTTGTTTTTTCAATTTTGCTACCAAAGTGTTAGTATGCGGTTCAATTTCTGGGGTGATTTTGATTTTATTGTAAATAAAGGATTTGATGACATGAAAAAACTGCTACTGACTGCAGCTGTTACGCTTGCCATGCCATTTGCTGCTCAAGCGGGTGCGGACTTTGTTGAAGGCGATAAGACCTTTGCTGGTGAAGCAGAATTGGGTGCAACACTGACCACAGGTAACACGGATACTTCTTCTTTTAAAGCCCGTCTAGGCCTTAAACAAGAACTAGGTAACTGGGAAAACGCATACTTACTAGAAGGCTTATACAAAGAAGATTCTGGTGAGAATACTGCAAAGCGTTACTACGCTGGTATTCAAGGTGACTACAAGTTCGACGAAAAGAACTACATGTATGTTACAGCAAACTATGAAGTCGATCCTTTTACTGGTTTTGATTATAAAGCGGTTGGTTCAGCAGGTTATGGTCATAAATTTATTGATAATGGCCGTACATTTTTAAGTGCTGAAATCGGTCCTGGTTATATTTATAAAAAATTAGATGACGAGCAGTCTTTGGCCTTAGGTTATGACACTGAGGACAGTGTTGTTGCTCACGGTGCGTTAAACTTTTCATATGAAATTACTGAAAGCTCTAAGTTCACTCAGCTGTTTGTTGCAGATTATGGTGATTCTTTAGAAGGGCGTTCAGAGTCTGCTTTGACAGCAAATATTATTGGCGCTTTAGCAATGAAGTTTGCTGTAATTGTTCGTTATAACAGCGAGCCGTTAGAAGACTTTAAGAGCACTGATACTGAAACCAACATGACACTTCTCTACGCATTTTAATTGTTAGTCAATTGGGTTTAAAGCCGAGCTATGCTCGGCTTTTTTGTGTCTAAAGTAATCATTTTAAGCATGGGTATCTCAACTTTATGACTGTTACCAATGTTACATTTTCTCATGTTAATTCAGCTTAAAAATGAACTTGTTTTTATGTCATAGGTTCGCTAGGGCGTAAATAGTGATGTTTGTTTAATCGATTACCCAAATAAAAATAAACATTTACGTAACAGGTGTAACTTTTTGGTGTGTTTTATTAAGCCTAAATATTGAAATTTCGGGGTATAGCTCACGAATTTAGATGCCGAGACTTTATCAGTTATTTTGATCACAATTATACCCTTTTGCCTAGCGTATAATGATTTCCCATATTGACAGAAGAGACGAAAAAGGCATGCAAATCGGTTGTTGTTGGTTTGATGATGAGCGTAAGGTGCTTATCAACCAATCTACTGCTACTAAATGGCAACTCAACCATAGTGAGTATTGGGTGTTAAGCATTTTAGCTAAACATCGTGGTCAAGTCGTGCCTATTGAAACCTTAGCATTTCTTGAAGAAGAACAAGGGTGCCATCAAAAGTTATCCGTCGATGAGATGGAGCAGTTGGTTGAAAACTTTAAAGATTATTTTGGCGATTCGCATCGAGGCTTAATTGAGCTGATTGCTGATCAAGGGGTGATTTTATACAACAGAGTCGTCGGTCATCACAGCAGTTTACTCGATACTCCCAATAAAGCGATTTCAAATGCCCATTACATACTGATTATTCTAATGACGTTGTTGGCGTGTAATTTTGTTTATTCAAATCTCAGCGCTCCTGAGTTTGTCATTCCGGATGTGAGCCGTACTTTTGAATCGCAAAGTGGTGCTAGTGTCGTTTTTAAACTCTATGGTGACGACAAAAGTGAACGTGATTTTTCTGAGGTCGCGGATACAAGTATCTCAGCGTTAAAACAGTGTGACACGATTTTGTGGGATTCAATATCTGCCACATTAGCCAAGGGTGATAATTCGGTGAGTATCTTGCTGAAAAAACAAGTCGATAAAGGTGTGCGATTCCATAACATAAAAGTGTTGCGTGATAATCCTGAACTTTTATTTGTCTCCACCGCGTGGCTTAAAAAGGTGCGAATCTGTGGTGAATAAACTCACTAAATTTTTATCGACAACATTTGGACGTATCGTTTTTTTGTTTATTTCAATGAGCATATTTTGCCTTGTTATTTTGACATTAGAACGTTTTGCCGACACCAGAGAGGTGTGGTCATTTGATTGTCAAAGTGATGTCTATCGTTTTGAAACGACAAGTGCCGAGCCAAAAGAGATTGATGAAGGCGAATTATTCTTATCACTCACAGTTGAAGATGGACAGATCCGCTTAGATTATTACAATGCTGATAAACCGTCCGATAGAGAGTTTATTTCGTTAACGGGCGAACTGAAAGAGTTAGAAGTGGGAAGCGTAAGTTACCAATTAGATTTAGCGGTCACTGACGTACAATTTGAAAACGATAATTCTTATTTAAAAACGTATCTTGCAAAAGAGCTTGACGAGCCTCAGGCTAACTTGTCGATAGGCAGTCAGGTTAATGTCACTGTAAAAGTGTTAGAAATGAGTATGAATAAAAACTATATTTCTATTAAATTTACTCCAAATAGTAGTTCATGGATCTGCCGATTACACGAATAAAGTTTGATTTGATAAGGTCGGGCTTTCGCTTTGTTATTTAAATTCGCTATAGTATGGTAATTCCCTCGTTGTTGAGTTCTCCTCAGTGGCAAAAGTCAAAGTAAAACAAGAAGAAGCATTATCAATTAAGTTCAGCCACCAAATGGAGGTTGGGCATCAACGCACGTTTGATTTATTCTTTTACCTCCCCACTGAAATGGGGGTTGGTGAAAAAACCTTAGATGAAGAAGAGTACTACCACAGTGCGATGTTAGGTAGGCGCTCTTATTACTCGAAAGGTCTACATTTACCTTTAGTTCAAAACCGCTTTGTGAGTATCAATAAACGCACCAAAGAAGAGTTTCGTTTTTATCTTAATTTGTTCGCATATCAATTTGCCGTTGCGATTGAAACCGATGCCAAAGAAGTTCGCCAACTTACCGAAGCAGAAGAGTTTTACCCCGCCTTAACCGAACTTGGTCAGTCGGTTGCGCAGCTATTAAAAAAGTTTCGTCGTAATGAACCGAGTGAAGAAAAATGGCAATCTTACTTTGCTAATGCCGATAATTATCTTTCGTGGTTTTGCGAGCAGCAATTACTGAAAACCTTAGCTTATCGCCCAAGGAATGCGGCTTATAAAGAAGAAAAAGAGCAGATTATTGCCTTATGCCGAGCAGAGCATCATTATCGCGAAGAAGAGCGTAAATACAACTCTGCTGGAACTAAACAAGATGCCAATCGTATCTCTAATAAAATGTTGTTACTTCGCCGCCTGATTCAGCAAGGGGTCGTCCTTAAAGAGGAATTAAAACCTCTTGGTATAGGGCTTAAAAAGTTTGTGACAGGTTTAGCAACGACTTTAGTGATGCTTGTGGTATCGGCATTGATTATTAAGGCACAGGGGGTATTCAGTGGTTTAACCATGAGCCTTATTGTTACCTTGGCCATTATTTATGGCTTTAGGGAAATTTTTAAAGAAGATGTTCGTAATGCACTATGGCGATTTATACAAAGAGGCCGACCTCGCTGGAGCCGAGTACTAAAAGATACCACTACACAAACGGTCATTGCTAAACAGCTTGTCTGGCTAGATTTCACTCATCCTCAAGATATTCCTAAAGCTGTGGCAGAAATAATGAAGCAGCGGCATAGTCAAAATAAGGTGGATGCAGAAGTATTGCATTATCGAATTGCGACTAAGGTGACCAATAAAGAGTTCGAGGCTGGTTACTCACAAATACAAGAACAGGTTAACTTTAGCTTGGTTCCATTTGCGCGTCATTTAGAGCGTGGTAAAGCTAAAATTTATAAAGAACAAGACGGAAAGGTGAGTAATGAATCTGTAGAGCGGCGTTATCAAGTCAACCTAGTCGCTGTGCTTAAAGATGGTAAAGGCCCGCTAGAATATGCGCGTTATAAGGTGGTGATGAGCCGCTCTAATATTATTGAAATTACTCGCAGCAAATTACCCGGCGATTTACTTGAAATGGGTGATTAAGCGAAGAAAGCAGGCTTTATAAATAGTATAAAAAAGCGGGATAAATCTTGTCATTTATCCCGCTTTTTTGTTTTATGCTTTTCGAGTAAACGCTTGGCAAATGTTCTGATTACCAGTTTGCTTTGCTCTTTTTAACGCGACTTCAGCATTACTCAAGTAATGTTCAAACGACTGAGGCTCAGGGTAGCCTGCGATGCCAATGTTTATGCCTTCATTGAGCTCATTTTGCTCTAACCTGTCCATGATGCTCATTGCATATTTATGGGCTTGAACAGAGTCACTCGATGTTAACAGTATGACCAACGAACCTAAACGCCAATGGGCGATTTGAAATCCTATTGGTAAATCAATCAATAATTGCATTTCAATATCTTTTTGACGCTTTTCAAGATGATCGATATCGCTAATGTGGCTGATTAACCCTTCAGGGTTGATATCCATAATCAGTAAACAGGTTTGCTCTCTATTGGGCTCTGTTAACGTACTAAAATGCACTTCGAGTTCAGATAATGGCACCACCATCGAACTTAACGGCGCTTGCTGGCTAGGAAGTTGTTGTAATGATTTTTGTAATTTGAGTATTTGCAGTGTCACCACTAAATATTCAATCTCGCCATCAAGATTATGCTCAGCTTGAATACTGGCTTTCAAACTATTGGCAAAGCGAGTATCAGCATCAGCAAATATTTGCCCCTTCCATTTACCTTGTAAACTTAATCGGCTGTTGATATCGGCCCATTGCTGAGAGAACTCTTTTCCGAGTAGTTCCATCACATTGTCTTGACTGTCGGCTTCGATATCTAATAGTTTTTTGAACTTGTGATTAAACTTGAGCAACTGACCGTTGGTATCAGTTAATGCTGTCGCGACATTACTTTCTGATAGCAGTTGATAAAAATAGCCTTGCTGTTTAGCTGAGGTTAGTTCGGTAATATTTTCAAAGGTTACAACCCAGTAGCGCTCGCTTTTTAATTGGGTTTTACCTGGTTGAGCCGACACGGTAATAGTACAACTATCTTCATCAATGCTAACGATTTCTTGCCAATGCTTACCATTTTCCATGGCGTCAGTGAGGGATTGATAAACATCATCTTCAAGTTGTAGTACTCGTTGTAAACGTCTTTCTAATAATGCTTCAATTTCAACAGATAGCGTTTTTGCTGCCTGACGGTTTGCTTTTAATACTCGGCCGCTACTATTAACAATTAAGCAGCTTTGCTGGTTTCTAAATAAACTACTGGCTAAATTAATGCTATTCACATTGGCATTTTTCTCTAGCTGGTATCGATGTCTTGTATATAACAGCGCAGTGGCAAGCGAGCCTATCAGGACGCCGAAAAAGATTAATATATAACGCCATTGTTCAAACCTAGCGGCAATGTCTTCGTGGCGAATATATGACATTAAATAGTATTCTCTAATCGCTGAATTATTTGCTGCTAATTCCACTTTTAAGAATACGAAAGTACCCAGTTCGTTATGATATTGGCCAAAATTGGTATTGGCCATTTGTTGCCACAGTTCTGGGTAGGTTTGTTGTATGCTACTGCCTAAGGTTGTGGGAATTTTTTTGAGGGGCTGCTCTTGTGATGCACCCGCATATAACATGCCTTGTGAGCCAAATAATAACAACGGTGAATGATGATTAAAAAAGGCTGGTTTAATTGTCTGTAATACTTCAGAGATGGAGTTATAAGTGACCAAATACCCTCGAATACTTTGGTCTGGGTTTTCAATCCAAGCGAGTTGGTAAACGTAGGGAATTAGCTTGCCATTGATTGACACAAATTGAATTTGTGACGAATAAATGTCGTTGCCGCCCATGGTTTTATCATGGCTAACTACCACTGTAGGTAAGGCAACATTATCAAAAGCATTAGTGGTTTTAAGTCTTGGATTGCCTTGTGGATCAAATAAGCTTAACCCCAATAATTCTGGAATATGGGTCAATAAGCCATCCCAGTTTTTAAGTAACTTTTCTTTTTGTAGCTCAGAAGGGTTACTCAAATACTGATTCATCAATTCAGCTTTAGAAAATGCTTGGGTGCGAAACTGCAGGAAGTTAACTTTATCAGAGGCGAGTGTTCCAACGGTTTGCAGTTCGCTGTAGCGCTTAGCTGCCCAATCTTCTTGTAGTCTGCGTTCACCTAAACTTAATAACAGAGTGGTAAAAATGACAATACTAATGAGCATCACAGAAACTTGGCTTAATAATGCCAGTACTTGTTGACGACTCCATTGAATATCTTGCGCAGAAATGAGCAGAAATTTTGAGACATTTTTGTTGGTTTGTCTTTTAAACATTCGCTTACTTAGGTTCACAATCTTGATAAGGTGATGTTATCACGAAAGCGTGAATAGGTTGACCTCAGTAAAGCTTTTTTAACTAATTTATTACTAACATAAATCAGCACTAACCGACGACATCTAACTCACGTTGTTTGAACTCACAACCTCGTTGTTCAACAAGTTGCCTGCATTGCTCAATATTGACATTTTCAAGCCCATTAATTGCAGATACTTGCACTTGTCCAATGTAATCTGGTGCTAGGCTAATAAATTCCAGTAATGCTTCATAAGCCCCTTTTAGTTTAGGCTTACAGTGTTGAATATACAGGGCTTCAGTGTTGGCATTCAGCGAGATTGATAAACTATCAACACAGTGAGCAAGCTCAGGCAAAATATTTCTGCGATGAAATAAGTTACCTAATCCATCGGTGTTCGCTCTAACGTTACCGCCTGCGGCTTTGATATGGGTTGCGACAACAATTAAGGTGTGCAAATTAAGGGTGGGTTCACCGTAGCCACAAAACACATATTCATCAAAGGACGTTACCTTACCAAGCAAAGGGATGATGTCTTCTGGCTTCACTTGTGCACTAAGCGACAACTCATACTGATGAACTTGCTTTGAACCATTATGCTTAGGGCAAAATTGACATCGTAATGTACAGCGACCAGTGATATTGAGGTAGCGGCTATCGCGGATGTCATAAACCAATGTTGATGAGTGATGATTTGGTTCTGTTACTGTAGAAATAGACGTTGGATCTACAGTAAGTTTATGATTTTTTGCTGAGTTGTGCATGTAAGTTAAAACCTAAAACAAAAGCCAATTTGGTATTTTAAAGCGTTTTTAAAGGGATATCCGTTTATTAACTCGCAATTTAAGCAATTTTTATTAGCCTATGGAGCAGATTTGGGAACAAACTGTGGTCATTAATTCTGCGAAGACTGAGCTGTGAAAGGTCAACTAAAAGCTGTATATGATTACTAAAATTTATTGTCAGTTATTACACTAGTTAACGTAAAATTATTAATTGACGTTGTTTTTGAGATATTGTTCGTTTTCTGTGAACGCCGCCTCAAAAATCGCCTTGTTATGATTATAAATCTTAATGATAATGCTTCTCAAAATTATCGTAGTGATTTATGAGATACCTCTATCATGTTACCAGTCAAAGCAGAGAAACTTTCTCCTGTGTATTTAGCATTATCCCTCGCTCTATTTAGCAGTAATTCAGCTTACGCTGAACAAGATCTGCCTGAAATGGAAAAAATTCAAGTTACAGCTTCAGCCCTGAAAATCCGTACACCAATGGCCGAGACACCTGTATCTGTGTCTGTTGTGGAACGAGATGATCTTGAAATTCGTAATGTTAATAAGCTGGATGAAAGTTTTCGCTATACCTCAGGTGTGTTGTCTTCGCCTTATGGAGCTGATAACGATACAGACTGGTTAACTGTTCGCGGTTTCGAGGCCGCTACTTACCTTGATGGTAGCCGTTTATTTAAAGATGGCTTCTATGTATGGATGCTCGAACCTTATGGATTAGAGCAAGTTGAAATACTCAAAGGTCCAGCTTCAATTTTATACGGCGAAGCACCTCCTGGTGGCGTTGTGAATGCAGTGCAAAAGAAGCCTAAACTTGAACCCGCAGGAGAAGTGGATGTTCAAATAGGTAATAAAGATACTGCTCGTGTTGCTTTCGATGTTTCGGATGAGATTAGTGACGATAAGCGTTTTCGTGTCGTGGGTAAGTTTAGTCAGGCAGACGGTGAACTTAATGATACTGAGAATACTCGTTATTACATCGCGCCAAGTTTAGAAATGGACTTGTCGGAAGACACGACGTTAACTTTATTAGCATCTGCCATTCATGATGATGGCACGCCTACGAATGGTTTCTTTCCTGCGATTGGTACGCAAGTGGATGACACTCGTGGTGAAATTGATCCAACAACTAATTTTGGCGAGCCAGATTATGATGTCAGCCGCAGAACCCAAGTGACTGCTGGTTTTCAGCTAGAGCATATCATTAATGATACTTGGGATTTTGAGCAAAATTTCAATTACGCTTATAACGACTTGCTGTTAAATAGTACTTACATTATGTCGACGCCTTACTGGGGAGATCCTTCTGGCGATACTTATGCTAGAGGAGTGACATATCGTGAGGGAACGTTACAAAGCATCACTCTCGATAATCGATTTATTGGTAACTGGTCTGGAGATCGCACAGAACAAACCTTGCTATTAGGACTCGATGTTCAAAGCCACCAAAATGAAGGTAAAGAGTTGGACAATTATGCCTATGACATTATTGATCCATTCAACTTCACTCCGGGGAATTCTGATCCATTAGACACAAGTGATGCCCTAGAGCGCCGTATTGATAAGAATCAGTTGAGTGCTTATGGTCAGTATCAACTTGTACTAGATGACCGCTGGATTGGTATTGTGGGTGGACGCTATGATTATGTAGATACTCAGAACGAAGATTTGACCAACAATAAGCAATATGACCGTGTCGATAACGAGTTTTCATTTAATGCAGGATTAATGTATCGCAGTGATTTTGGTGTCACTCCCTATGTGAGTTACGCTGAGTCATTTGAAGTGATCAGTACGGTTGATCAAATAACAGGCGAACTTTATAAGCCGTTAGAGGGTAAGCAAACAGAAGTTGGTTTTAAATATACACCTGATTATATGGATGGTTATTTTAATCTGGCTTGGTATAACTTAAAGCAAACCAATGCCCTTGTGAGTACAAGCGCTCAAGATCCTGATGGGAATTGGTTATTTGGTGCTACTCAAACAGGTGAAATGGTCTCGCAAGGTATTGAGTTTGAAGCTGTAGTACAAGTTACTGACGAACTTAAAGTTAATACATCATACACTTATACAGATTCTCACATCGATAATAATGACGATACAGGCGAGAAGCGTTCTCCGATGATCCCACGTCATCAGGCATCAGTGTATCTCGATTACCAAATGTTGCCCCAAGTACGTGTTGCTACAGGGGTTCGATACGTTGGTTCATCTTATGATTCTGAAGACTCAACCGTGACAACTGAAACCATCAAGGTACCGGCTTATTGGATATGGGATGCATCGCTCCAATACGACATCAATACTAGCTGGCGTGCACAACTCACCGTGAATAATGTACTTGATGATGAATACATATCGGCTTGTAATTGGTACTGCTATTACGGTGAATCACGTAGCATCGTTGGTAGCATTAAGTATATGTGGTAAATGAGCAAGTCGCTCTTGATAATCAAAGTCTGGCGTGGAATTTCCCGTCAGGCTTTGTACTTTGACTGTTAAGTGTTTAGTTGCATAAATTTCGGAATTAACATGGCAAAACTTAGTAATCGATTTTGGTTCAAGCTTCATGGTTTGTTCTCTTTACCCATTTGGATAATATTCTGTTTCGTTTGCCTAACCGGAACGATATCAGTCATTAGTCATGAATTGACTTGGTTAACTAATCCTGACTCGCGTGCAAGTAATCCTCAACAATTAGCTGAAAAGCCTAAATCTCAACTGGTTGATATTGTTCAAAAAGCATATCCGACAGCCAGTATCTCTACGGTAATGAGTTTTGAATCTTATATAGCCAATACGGTTATATTTACCGATAGCGATAAACCTTACGCCATCGCTTATGTAAATCAATATACAGGTGAAATTCAAGAGGTTATCCAAGGTCTTACTTTTAAATCTTTTATGCGCTCGTTGCATGCTTGGCTTTTTTTTCCATGGCAAAATGGTTATAGCATTGGCTATTACCTTGTTTGTTTCATGGCGTTTGTTATGTTGGGGGCACTGGTTTCTGGCCTAATGATTTATAAAAAGTTTTGGCGATCGTACACCCAACCTAAGTTACGAATACATCAAGGAAAGAAAA
Source organism: Shewanella japonica (assembly GCF_002075795.1). Lineage (NCBI taxonomy): Bacteria > Pseudomonadati > Pseudomonadota > Gammaproteobacteria > Alteromonadales > Shewanellaceae > Shewanella > Shewanella japonica. The sequence goes on along the minus strand of NZ_CP020472.1, from coordinate 3,988,005 downwards.
CGTTTTTAGCTGATTTACATCGGTTAGCGGGAGTGTGGTCGATGTGGTTTTTAATACTCATGAGCATCACGGGCTTATGGTATTTAGCCCAAGCCATTATGTGGCAAAATGATATTGAAATTGAAGCTCATGCCCCTGTAGTTGAAGTTAGTCAACTTCCATATGGTGTAGCTGATACTCCAGTTAGGCCGTACAGTTTAGCTGACGCGGTTAACATTGCAGAACAGAAATTTCCGAACTTCAAAAGCACTTACATTATGCTACCTGAGCACTTTAGGGATACATATAAAGTTTATGGTGAAGGTGATGGAATCTTTTATGATCAGTATTCTTATGGAGTGACAGTCAATCCTTGGAATGGCAAGGTTGAGAGCGAAAGATCCCCTGAGAAAATGAATGCGTTACAAACCTTATCCCATATCGCCAACCCTTTACATTATGGCAATATAGGTGGACTGTGGACAAAAATTATTTGGTTTATATTTGGCGCCTTATTAACAGGGATGTCCATAACAGGTTTTTTAATCTGGGGTGGTCGAACAGTGAAAGCCGCTAAAGATACTGATAATCAAAGGTCTATTTTCTCTAAAGTACCTGCAACTCATTTAGTTCAACAGGATGGAAAATAATGGCTCGTTTATCGAACAGTATGTGGGATCGCTACAAGTATAAAGTAAACGGGCTTGTGCTTATTTTAAGTTGTTTTTTCTTGTATAAAAACTTATTCCCACAGTTTCCAGATGCTTGGAGCACGAAGTCGATAGGTTCATTCGAAGTCACGCCAATGCCATATAACCTTGATTCACCTTATATGCATGACGGGACGTACACTAAAGACTTTTTATTAATATTTAGTCAGGGTGAAGTTGCCGATATTCGACAGGCTTATTTTAATATTGGTGCAGCACCCTTATCACTTACTGATATGCAGGATGCTGACGCAGGGATTTTGCACGGAAGTCAGCATGGACAAGAAGTACATGCTATTGCACCTAAAGTAATTCAAGCAGATCATAGAGCTTGGTTAACGATAGAAAATTGGCAAGGGAAATTGAAAACCGTAAGTTGGGCAATACCTAAAAATTTACATCTGTAATGCTAATTTAGTATAGATGCGGACTTTTGTTCTGTATTAATGTAATGATGAAAAGGGAGCAAAGCTCCCTTTTAAATGTAACTAAGTCTTACCGATAACAGTTAATTATAAGCTTCATCATCGTCGTTTTTAGGTTGCCACCACCAATTGAAAATGCGTCTAACTAAACATTTCGCATCATCAAGAATAATGTAAAGCACGGGTACTAAAATTAGCGTGACCACGGTCGAGAATAAAATCCCGAATGCTAGTGATGCGGCCATTGGGATAACAATTTGTGCCTGTAAGCTTCGTTCAAGCAAAATAGGCACTAAGCCGACAAAGGTCGTCATAGAGGTTAAAATGATGGCCCTAAATCGATAGCACCCTGAGTTTATTGCTGATTCAAGTAATGAATAGCCTTCTTTACGAGAGCGGTTAACAAAGTCGACTAAAATCAATGAGTCATTGACCACAACCCCCGCCAGTGCCACGATACCGCACAGACTCAATACACTCATTGAGATGCCTAAAATGAAATGCCCGAATAAGGCGCCAATCATACCAAAGGGGATCACTGACATAATGATCATCGGTTGGGTGTATGATTTAAGCGGAATTGCCATTAGGGCATAAATGGTAAACATCGCAAAAAAGAAGCCTTGTACTAGACCTAACATAGCATCTTGCTCATCCTGGCTTCCGCCATCGAGTGATGCATTCACATCTCGATATTTCTCGGTTAACTCAGGTAAAAACTCCCCTTGGATCTCGCCCACCACTTTTGATGGCTCGACAGTGTTTTTATTCACATTAGCACTGATGGTGATGGCTCGTTTTCCATCAACACGGGTAATAGAAGCAAAAGATTGCCCTAATTCAATATCTGCAACAGTAGAGAAGGGGACAGCGACACCTTGAGGGGTACGAATCAGCATGTTTTCAAGATGGCCAATGGTGCGACGTTGCTCTAATGGATAGCGCACCATCACTTTAACTTCTTCTTTATTTCGCAAGATACGTTGGGCTTCATAGCCATAAAATCCATAACGAACTTGGCGAGCTAAATCAGAAAGCGTCAGTCCTTGAGCTTCTGCTTCAGGGCGAATATTCAAGCGTATTTCTTGGCTACCAGATGAGAAATTGTCTGAAATATCATAGACACCTTCATATGTTGCGAGCTCTTGCTTGAGCTCTTTCGAGGCTTCAGAGAGCTGAGCTAAGTCATTTGAGGTTAATCTAAATGAAATGTCACCACCTGACTCGTTCGTGCTCGCAGCAATATTGAGTTTTTTGACAGACAATAGCTCTGGCAGCTGTTTGCGCCACTCTTCTGCAATGGTAACGCCATCGATTTCTCGGTCTTCCCCTTTAGATAACTCAGCAAAGATAAAAGCTGAGCTTCGAGAACTCATATTGATAAAACTGTGTTTAACCACATCTTCACCCGTTTCTCGGGCATATTTATCATTCATGGCGTACAAGGCTTCTTCCACTTTTTGCACGACATCAAGGGTATTGAGTTCTGAGCTGCCTTCTTCCATTTCAAGCTGTACTTGAATGAAATCTGACGGTAAATCGGGGAAGAAAACCCAGCGTACTTTACCACTAGCAAGCAAAGCTAATGACAAAATAAGTACCCCAATAAATACCGCTACCACGTTATAACGCTGCTCAATACAGCGGCCTAAAAAGTGACGGTATTTATGTTGAATAAAGTACTGCAGCTTTTCGTTAAGGCTGACTTTAAATTTAGACAGGAAATTGGTGGGAGGGCGCTTCTTTTTTACTTTCATGTGAGCCAAATGCGCAGGCAAAATCAATTTAGATTCCACTAAAGAAAAAGCCAAAGCCAAAATAACCACCATGCCAATGGACTTCCATATCACTCCCATTGGACCCGACACCATAATCATAGGAATAAATGCCGCTATGGTGGTTAAAACGCCAAAGGTTGCTGGCATTGCTACGCGCTGCACGCCAGTAATGACATTATCAAGTGACTGACCATGCTTTTCGATTTCAGTATAGGCACTTTCGCCGATGACAATGGCATCATCAACCACAATGCCCAGCACCAAAATAAAGGCAAATAAGGTGAGCATGTTAATCGACATATTAAACGGCTCAATTGGCATGAGCAGTATCGTACCTAAGAAACAAACGGGTAAACCGAGCATGACCCAAAACGCCAGTTTAAGATCTAAAAATAACGCTAAAATGAGAAATACCAATAAGGCACCATAAAACATGTTTGATAGCATCATGTTTAATCGGCCTTCGAGGTAATGGGTTAAATCTCCCCATGTATCTAATTTGATGTTAGCGGGTAAGGTTTCTTTACGCTCGGCAATATAGGTTTTGACTTGCTCTGAAATAGCCAAAGCATTTTGATCGTCAATACTGGTAATTTCAATAATGGCTGCGGGCTTACCATTAAAGCGGGTGTATTCTAATCGCTCTTCAAAATCATCTTTAATCGTAGCAACCTCTGGAAGCATAATTCTGCTGCCGTCAGGTCGTGTGGTCACTACAATCTGAGAAAAGTCTTCGCCAGTATAAGCTTGGCCTTTAGTTCGCAACAGGATGTCACCATCTTGTGCTCGTATTGAGCCCCCAGGCAAATCAATCGATGAGTTTTGAACCGCCTGCGCAACTTGAGAGAAAGTTAAACCATATTCTCGTAATTTGTTTTCTGACAGTTCAATGCCAATTTCGTAATCACGAACCCCTGTCACTTGGGCACGTGTAACAGCAGGTAAGCCTGTGATGTCATCTCGAATAACTTTAGCCATTTCCTTCATTTCATGAAGACTGATATCACCATAAACTGACACCCATATGACGTTGTTTTCAGGCTTTATTTGATAAATGTTAGGTTTTTCAATGTTATCTGGAAATGTGGCAATTGCATCAAGACGCAACTTAGCTTCATCAAGTACTTGCTGCACTTCGTAGCCATCATCGACTTCAATGGTTACCGTTCCAACGCTATCGCTGGCAACTGAAGTGACTTTTTTGATACCACTAATATCTTGAATGGCCTCTTCAATCTTGATGTTAATCCCTTCTTCAATTTCTTGAGGAGCTGCGCCAGGGTAGGCTACAGAGATATTGAGAAGATTAAGCTCAAAACTAGGGAATACCTCTTTGTTGATCAAAAAAGAGCTGAATAAACCGCCAATAAGTAAGGCAAACATCAATAGGTTGGCGGCAACACTGTTGCGGGCAAACCAAGAAATAATTCCTTTTTTATTATCCATTTTGCTCACCTGCTAATGATATTTCATCAATATTGTCAGGTGCATCTTGTGGCGCAAGGTCATCACTATCTGAGTTTTCACCAAGTAGTTTTACTTTTTGGCCAGACACTAGGTTACTAATGTCAGTAATCGAAACACGCTCACCAGTTGCAAGACTATCTTTAATAAACACATTTTCGATATCAGTTCGTACAATGTTTACTTTTCTAATTTCAATGGTGTTGTCCGATTTGACAATGGCAACTTGATCTTGGCGAACAACATAACGCGGCAGTTTAACAATGCCGTCTACTGTTCTGCCTTTGATAATTGCGGTGACGAAACTGCCGTATTTGAGTGGGAGTTCATCGGAAGATTGGTTATTTCGCAGGTATGGATCTTTCACTTCTGTGACGAGATAAACCATTCGATTTTGCTCGTCAATCACGTTTTCGCTTCTGACAATATTACCTTGCCATTCAAAAGATTTACCCGCAAGTGACGCGCTTAACGTCACTAACGTGTCAGGGTTATCAACCGACTCTAAGTAAGCTAAATCATTATTGGTTAGCGGCAAACGCACTTCTGCGATACTGATATCGTAGAGCTCGCCTAAATTAGTACCTAGAGAAACATATTGGCCTAAATCAACGTTACGCGCTTTGATAATGCCATCAAATGGTGCGCGAATAACGGTTCTTTCTAAATTGCGCTGAGCTCGAGCTAATGCGGCTTTAGCATATTTGACATTTGCTTGTTCTTTTTTCAATTGCGGGATACGTAAACCTAACTCAGGCGGTAAACCGTTATCAAAATCTTTAAATTCAATTTTTGCTACTTCACCACGAGCGATTTCTTCATTTAGCGCAGCGTTAGCTTGTGCCAATGTGGCTTCAGCTTGAATAAAGTCTGCTTGATAATCTGAAGGTTCTATTTGTGCTAAAGCTTGACCTTGTCTAACAATGCCGCCAGCAACAAAACTGGGATCAAGGCTGATTAATCGACCTTGTACTTCAGTGACGAGTTGGGTTTTATATTTGGGGCTAACAACACCATAGGAAGGCAAGTTGAGAGACACGGTCTTTTGTTCAACAGTGAGCACATCGACGACAGGGATTTTTTGTTGATCTTCTTTTTGCTCAGGAGCCTGACGAGTACTGAATAAAACAACGGCGAGGCCAATAAAAACAAATAAAATGATGAATGGAGAAAGAATTCTTAACAGTCTTTTCATTGATGGGCGTATCCATACTTATCTATCGAAAATGGTGACTTTATATAACTCAATCTCGAACAGTCATTTTAAAAAGAGATTTTTGTGAGTTATTAGAGTGCTATAGGCTCTAAATTAACAGAGTTACCAGTAGAGAAAAAGTGTTAGATGTAAATTAAATGTTTCATAAAGTTTATTTCACTTTGAGGCTAGTTTAATGCGCTATCAAATGGATTTTTTGCCATAAAAAAGCCCTGAATATAGAAAATATTCAGGGCTTTAGCATTAAGGCTTCGTTAATTAAAATTTATTTTTTCTTCTTTTTAGGCTTTTTAGATTTCTTCGCTGCAGACTTATTTTTGTCTTTTTTCTTGCCTGGTACTTTGGCCTCTTTATGGGTAGGTCTTAAGCCATCAATAAAGCGACGTTTTAACGGTTGTTCGATATAACGTTCAATTTTACTCACAATACGCATGTCGTGGGCTTCAACTAACGAAATAGCTGTACCTTTTGCGCCTGCACGTGCTGTACGACCAATTCGGTGTACGTAAGCATCAGCAGAGCGAGGCATATCGAAGTTAATTACATGAGTGATACCGTCAATATCGATTCCCCGTGCTGCAACGTCAGTCGCAAGAAGAATATTCACGTCACCTTTACTGAACTTACTTAACGCTTGGAAACGTTTCTTTTGTTCCATATCACCACGTAAGAAAGCGCAAGGGATACCTGCTTTTAATAGCAAGCCTTCTAAGCTAGCAACAACTTCACGGGTTTTAACAAATACGATGGTGCGCTTAACGGACTCTTGTTGGAGCAAATTACACAACAAGGCAAACTTGTGGGCGTTGTTATCCGCTAAATGTATCCATTGATGAATTTTCGCTTTTTCACTGCGAGGTGAATCAACATCAATGGTTACAGGATCTTCAAGTAAAACATGTGCAAAACGAGCAACACCACTGCCTTCAAGCGTGGCGGAGAACAGCATGTTTTGCTTGCGGCCCTGCGCTTCAATAGCAATGGTTTCAACCACTGATGAAAAGCCCATATCAAGCATACGGCCTGCTTCATCAATGATGAGCATTTCAACTTCTGTCGCTTCGAATTGACCTTTATCTAAATATTCCATCAAGCGACCAGGCGTCGCAATTAATAGATCGATATTCTCTTCAAGTTGCTCTTCTTGAGGACCGTAAGGTACGCCGCCGGTAATAATACCGATATCTAAATCAAGATCGGTCGCTAAATGAGACGCATAACGATGAATTTGGCTGGCCAGCTCTCGAGTAGGCGTCAGAATTAAAATTCTAGCTTGACCGTTAAAGCGGCGAGGGAAGTCAATCAAGTGTTGTAATGCCGGCAATAAAAAGCTTGCCGTTTTACCTGTACCTGTAGGCGCTTTAGCTAAAATATCCCGTTGTTCCATCGCCATTGGCAATGTTTGTTGTTGAACGGTAGTAGGGCTTAAATGTCCCATAGCCTTTAGAGAGTCTAATAGGCGTGGGTCTAGATCAAAATCTTCAAATAGCATGCGCTTTGGGTCTCACTGATTGATAGCCGGACATTATAACCTAAGTTCTGGATCTCAGCGAGCAAGGAATCGGTTTTAAATGACTTTTATATGATGAAACTCTCGCTAAAGTTTCAGATAAAAGTCGCGACACAACTGGCTCATCTCTGGAGTGTACAGACCTTGTTTATCCGCAATAATCAAATCAGAGTGAATTAAGCGATGCAAACTAGCTTGGTGGCTAAGTTGCAATAAAATTCGGCTAGGACTTTTGTTTTCAACGGTGCGAATAGTCGTTCGCTTTGACAGCGACAGCTGTGTGTCATCTAACGCTTGCATAAACCCAGCCTTGCTTTGCTGAGGAATAATCAAGCTCGCTTGTCCAGATGGTGTCATTAATTGTTGAATATGGCTGAGCAAGGTTTTAAAACTGAGCCGGTTTGTGTGCCTTGCTGTAGCACGCTGACTTGAGTCTGATTGAGGCCCATGTTCAAAGTAAGGCGGGTTACAAATAATTGTATCGAAAAGAGCGCAGCGCTTTTGCTGATGTTCAAGCAAAAATTGCTGGATACTCATGTGATGTAACGAAAGCTGCTCTGACCAAGGGCTTTGACTAAAGTTTTGCTTGCAATCAACAGCAGCGCCATCTTCTAACTCTACCGCGCTGATTTTACAATCTTGGTTATTCATACGCTGAGCGAGCATTAAGCTGAGCAAGCCACTCCCTGCACCAATATCTAATAGTTGTGCTGCAGGTATTTTTTGCGTATCAGGCAATGCAGCCCAAGCACCTAATATGACCCCATCTGTGCTAACGGGCATACCACAATGACTATCATCAATATGAAACTGTTTAAATGTAAAAGGCATGAATACTTCGCTTATATGGCTGACGGCTTATGGTAACGGTTTTACGGTTTTTTCCCAATTTTATTGGTGTTGCTTTTTTGTTGTGCTTTTAGCTTGATGTGGTTACTCTGTAGCGGGAATGTTTTGTGGGCTTTACGCTTCGTTTCTGATAACAGCTAATTTGCTATTCTGCTGGGTTTGCGCTTGTTTATCGATAGATGTTTTGCTATTAGTTCCTACCCGTTTAGTCGTGTTTAACGCGTTTAAATGGCAAAAAATGAAATACGACTCACAAATGGGTATTCGAAAAATTGAAAAATGGCTTTTTTATAACCATTTGTGAGTAGTTTTTAATGAGATGAAGTGTATTTATAAGTTTACATTCTTACAGGTCGTTTTTGATTAGCAGTAGCTAATTAGCAGTGAATCACTTAAGTTTGTTAAAAAACAAAACAACAAGATGGGGCGTTTAGTGCAAAACAATAATATGAGTATTGGCGATACATTAGGCTTAGGCTTTATGACATTCGCATTTTTCTTAGGTGCAGGTAACTTAATTTTTCCACCTTTTGCAGGCATGTTAGCTGGCGAGAATATGACGCTAGCGATGATTGGGTTTCTGGTCACTGCTGTAGGTTTACCTCTAGCAGGTCTTATCGCTGTCGCTAAAGCGAATGGTAAAGTCATGGCGATGCTACCTGCTTTTGCTGCTACAGCACTTGCTGTCTCAATTTACATTATCATTGGCCCTGCGTTTGCCGCTCCTCGCACAGGTTTAGTTGCATTTGAAATTGGTGCTCGCCCATTTTTAGATAATGCCGATGCGATGATCCAGCTAGGTGCATTGACACTGAACAAAGCGCAGTTGCTCTATACTGTAGCCTTTTTTGTCATCGCAATGGTGCTATCACTTTACCCTGGTAAATTACTCGATAGTGTCGGTAAAGTGTTAACCCCAATCTTAATCTTTTTACTTGTTGGTTTAGCCGTTTCTGTGATTGCTACGCCAAGCGCTGCGATCGGTGCTGCTACTGGTGACTATATTGACAGCCCACTTTCTAAAGGCATTTTAGAAGGTTACAACACCATGGATACACTTGCCTCAGTGATCTTTGGTATGTTGATTATTGATATTTTACGTAAGAAAGGTGTCACAGAATCTAAAGCCCAGACTCGCTATCTTGTGCGTGCAGCTATCATTGCAGCATCAGGGTTAGCGTTTGTGTATATTTCACTATTTTATTTAGGTGCTACAGCGGGTGATATTGCTAAAGGCGCTGAAAACGGTGGCCAAATTCTGACAAATTATGTGACCCATGAGTTTGGCACTATGGGTACAGTATTATTAGCAGCGGTAGTCAGTATCGCTTGTTTAACCACTGCAGTTGGTCTAATTACAGCGTGTTCTGAATACTTTAACGAACTCATGCCTAAAGTGTCTTACAAAGCTTTCGTTATCTTTTTCAGTGTCGTATGTGCAACCGTTGCGAACGTGGGACTCACTCAGCTAATTAACATCAGTATTCCTGTGTTGATGACCATCTACCCTGTGGCAATTGCATTAGTGGCAATCACCTTTTTAACTGAACGTTTTGCTCGCCCAGAATTTTCGCATCGTCTTGTGTTATCCGTTGCACTATTCTTTGGTATTTTCGATGGTTTAAAAGCGGCAGGAATGAACACTGACTTTTTAAGCTTTATGCCACTGCATAGCGAAGGTATGGCTTGGTTACTGCCAGTTGGTATTGCCATGGTTGCGTGTTTATTTGTCCCAGCGAAAAACGCAACGGCAGCAACAAGCTAATAAAGGTGACAGACAAATCTTTATGGTGATGATTAGATTATCCCTATGAGCTTAGTTTTGTCTTTGTAAACTAAATTTAGTTACACTAGAGCGGCGTTACTTCAGGTGAAGTGGCGCCGTTTTTTTAGGAATTTTTGTGACTGATAATTACCAAGCAGATCCCCTTATTGATGCATTTTTAGATGACCTTTGGTCGGCTAAAGGGTTAAGTGATAACACGTTAGGCTCTTATCGAACTGACTTACGTCATTTTGAGCGATATGTGTTAAGTCAGCAACATCAACTCATTAATGTTGATCAGTTAGTGATTCGAGATTATTTAGCTTATCGAGTGGCTGAAAATTTTGCTAAAACCTCAACGGCAAGATTGCTGAGCAGTTTACGGCGATTTTATGGTTATTTGATAGTAAAACAACTGATTGATATCGACCCAACTAGCTTAATTGAGTCACCTAAGTTAGCGCGTAAACTACCTGATGCATTAAGCGAAACCCAAATAGATGCTTTACTCGCAGAGCCCGATATTGACGACCCAATAGAGTGCCGTGATAAAGCCATGCTGGAGTTATTGTATGCCACAGGCCTTCGGGTTACTGAACTGGTCAGCTTAACCTTAGAGCAAATTAGCCTTAGACAAGGTTTAGTGCGCATTGTCGGTAAGGGCGGCAAAGAACGTTTAGTGCCGCTTGGTGAATTAGCCATTTCCGAAATAGAGCAGTATTTGCTAGCTGCACGCCCTACGTTACTGAACAATAAACAAAGCGATGTTTTGTTTCCTTCCAAACGTGGACAAATGATGACAAGACAGACTTTTTGGCATCGTATTAAACGTTATGCAGTGCGAGCTGGCATCAATAGTCATTTATCTCCGCATACCCTAAGGCACGCATTTGCTACCCATTTACTCAATCATGGCGCTGACTTACGGGTAGTTCAGTTGTTATTAGGACACAGCGACTTATCTACCACGCAAATATACACCCACGTTGCCAAGGCTCGACTACAGCAGTTACATAGTGAGCATCATCCAAGGGGCTAATGCGTTGTGCATGATGTCTCTTGTTACATAAAAATTGATACATATCGCCAGCAATGAGCGGGATATAGTTGCTTTAATATGACATTCTCTGTAACTTTTGCCGTCAAACTCTGGTCTATGTAATTAGCTGACTCATCAGTTTTATCAAATAGGATTTTTTAATGAAGTTAACAAAAGCATTCTCTTTTGCTATGACCCTTGCTGTTGCGCCACTATTACATGCCGCATCAGCCTCAGATATTCCCAATGAAGCAGAGCTGAAACAGCAGGTTTCTGATGTGCTTGGCGTTAATGTATTGAAAATTCAATCATCACCGATTGACGGATTGTATCAAGCCTTGACTGACCGTGGCATTTTGTACGTTTCTCCAGATGGTACTAAGTTACTACATGGCAATATGTATGATTTAAAGAATGGTATGCAAAACTTAACCGAGGCTGCATTAGCGGGCCCTCGTGTTGATATGCTCAAGCCATTTGAAGACGACATGTTGGTGTACAAAGCGAAAAATGAAAAACATGTCGTAACCATCTTTACTGATGTGGATTGTGGTTATTGTCGTAAGTTACACCAAGAAATGGACGGTTATAACGATTTAGGCATTACAGCTCGTTATTTAGCTTACCCTCGTGCAGGTATTCCATCAGCAAATGCCCAAGAAATGGAAGCGGTATGGTGTGCTAAAGATCCGCTACAAGCTATGACTGATGCTAAAACGGGTGGCAATGTAAAAGCTGCAAGCTGCGATGCAAACATTGAGGAGCAATACCGCCTCGGTCAAGCATTTGGTATCAATGGAACACCTGCAATCGTTTTAGAAAACGGGGTGTTAGTGCCGGGTTACCAACCACCGTCAGCATTATTAAATACCATTAAAACTAATCTCTAATACCGACAGGTTTAGAATAATCGTTTTAACCGAAAAAGGTGAGCCATTGGCTCGCCTTTTTTTGTTATCTTAACGTGTCGATTACTCCACTAAAATAAGGTGTGTTTGTGGCCCACAAAATTGTTCGCCGAACTCAGGTAGATGACAGTCATTTACCGCAATCTATGCATCCATTACTAAAACAGTTATATGCTCGACGTGGAGTCGATTTAGCAGGCTGCGAACTGAGTTTGTCGAAGTTACTTAGACCTGAAACCATGCTCGGCATTGACACTGCGGCGAAGATCATTGCTGATGCGATAGCTGCTGATAAGTCGATTTTGATAGTGGGAGATTTTGATGCTGATGGCGCAACATCGACCAGTGTGTGTTTGATTGCATTAAGAATGATGGGAGCCAAGCATGTTGACTACCTTATTCCAAATCGCTTTGATTATGGTTATGGATTAAGTCCTGAAATTGTTGCCGTTGCTCAGTCTAAAGGGGCGCAGTTATTGATTACGGTCGATAACGGCATCTCATCCATTGAAGGTGTTGCAGCCGCGAAACAATTAGGTATGCAGGTGGTTGTAACTGATCACCATTTACCTGGACAAACCCTCCCCGATGCTGATGCGATAGTTAATCCTAACCAAAACGGTTGTGAATTTGCCAGTAAGTCTATTGCTGGGGTTGGCGTTGCGTTTTATTTGATGTCAGTGCTTAGAAAAGAGCTGCGCCAAAGAGACTGGTATCAGCAGCAACACATTGCTGAGCCTAACCTTGGCTCCTTACTTGATATTGTTGCTTTGGGCACGGTTGCTGATGTGGTGTCGCTTGACAGTAACAATCGTATTTTGGTGCAAGCGGGTTTACAACGAGTTAAGGCGGGGCGTTGTCGTGTTGGTATTACAGCATTACTGGAAGTCGCAAAAAGAAGCCCACAACGTATTGTTGCATCAGATTTTGGATTTGCTGTCGGGCCAAGATTAAACGCTGCCGGTCGTTTAGATGAGATGGCGCTGGGTGTTGAGACGTTGTTATGTGAAGACATGATGTTAGCAAGGCGAATGGCTGATGAGCTTGATGGCTTAAATGGTGAGCGTCGCGAGCTTGAAGCGGGAATGCAACAAGAAGCGTTAAAAAGTCTGCAAACATTAAGCCTTGATGAATCAGATTTACCTTGGGGACTTGCTTTGTTTCAGGATGACTGGCATCAAGGTGTGATTGGTATTTTAGCTTCAAGAATCAAAGATAAATATCATCGCCCTGTGATTGCATTTGCTGATGCTGGCGAGGGTGAAATTAAAGGCTCTGCACGTTCAATAAAAGGCTTGCATATGCGAGACCTGTTAGAGCTTATTAATAGCCGCCACCCTGGGATGATTATCAAGTTTGGTGGTCATGCGATGGCGGCGGGGTTATCACTACGTGCTGATGCATTTGAATTATTTCAGTCAGCATACGATAAAGCCGTACGTGAGTTGTTAAAGCCTGAACAATTAACGGGTGAGATCTTATCTGATGGTGAGTTGCCGATAGCGTTGATGAACCTAGAAACGGCTTTCTTACTACGAGAATCTGGTCCTTGGGGACAGTCTTTTGAAGAGCCATTATTTGATGGTTATTTCAGCGTGATTCAACAACGTATCGTGGGGGAGAAACATTTAAAATTGGTGTTAGAAACCGAGTGCGGCTCAGTAATGATGGATGCTATTGCATTCAATGTTGATTTACAAACTTGGCCTGACGCCACAATTAAGCACGCCAGAGTTGCGTATAAATTGGATGTAAATGAGTTTAGGGGAAACCAAACTGTGCAGATGTTGGTTGATTATATTGAACCTGCATAGCTAACAACCAGTTATTAAGAAGCACTCTAACAAGACGTTTCTAACAGGTAATTCGCTAACAGAGAATCTCAACAAAGACGAGCTTGTTTCACGCACCTAAAGTGTTAGGTGAGTAGATGATTAACTCACTCATCACCAAACTGTAGGCAGCTTAATGGTTGCCTAGGGTTATTATGACTAAAGCCGGCGAGGGTAGTTGTCAGTTTTACTGCAATTAATAACAGATACCAAAAAGCCTCGCATTGCGAGGCTTTTTTGTTATTTGGTCGCTTTCGCCACCAAATCTAAATATGGTGCCCGAACCCGGAATCGAACCAGGGACACGAGGATTTTCAATCCTCTGCTCTACCGACTGAGCTATTCGGGCGACGGACGCAATTAAACGTTTTTTGCGGTCTGGAGTCAACTTTTTTTTATTGATAACTGTTTTTTTTGGCTTGTTTGAGCAAGATTTCCACAAAAGGCCTAAATCATAAGCTATTTGTTAATAAAGCATCTATGAATAAGTCTATCTGGGAAAACGCTACGTATGGGTTCATTAGGGAGAGTATCGAGGCTTTATGCTGACTAGCGTTAAGGGATTGGTACTGAATACTCCTGCTAGCATGTTTGGAAATATCAGTTTATCGCATTAACTATTAACTTTTTTGTAACTTGCTGAACAATAAAACAAGATTATAAGGTCTATTAAGGTAACTGAATAGAAAACTTAATAGCAGTATGAGGAAATAGTCATTTGAATTGGCAATTGTCATTAATCGCTGGCTCGCAAAAACACCCTTTGGGGGTGTGGGCTACCGTATTGCTATTGGTGCTGCTCAGTATCATTGGGGCAACGAAGATTGATCTTGATGTCAATTTTTACGACTATTTTGCCCATGATGACGCAGGATTTGTTGGACTAAATCAACTTCAGCAAACATTTGTCCGCGAAGATGGTTTACTGTTTTTATTGGAAAATGAGCAAGACTGGCGACAACCTGAGCAGCAAAGTTGATTACTTGATTTTATTGAATATTTACAATCTGATCAGCATATCAGCGCGATAGGGGGGTATGCTGCATTTATTGAACGTCTGCCACTTGTAAACGAGTCTTCTGTGGTTACGGGGCAGAAGCAAGCACTCACTCAATCATTAACTCACTCGCAATCTTCAAGTCAAAATCAATCAATAAGCGATAGTCTGCTTTTAAGTTATAAACAACATCCTCGCTTACCTTTGGTGTTATCTGACAATGGTAAAGCTATTATCTTGAGTATTGAGTTTAGTCAAAACGATATGCAGCAATATTCAACAGAGGCACTGTGGCGCTTGGAAAGTATTGATCGTTTGCAAGTTATCTCTGAGTCATTTTGGTCAGCAAAGGCAGCGACAGCGAGTCTAGTGCCTAAATTCAATCAAGCTCAAAGTGCTGTAAAGGTTTTGTTGTCAGGTGAACAGGCGCTCAATTGGCAATATGCCAAGGTGTTACGCCATGACCTAAGTTGGTTTGCACCCAGCCTATTTGTCATTATCGGTCTAATGGCATTATTTTTTATTCAAGCTAGATTATGGCTTTTTGCTATCGCACTTAACTGTGCAGTGACCTTAGCTATAGTACTTGGAGTCGCAGGTTGGTTTAACCTTACTATTGCAGCGATAAGTGCATTTATACCAGTGATAATTATAACCTTATCACTGGCTTACTCCGCGCATTTATACCTTGGCTGGCAAGCTGGAATAAAAGCGGGTGACAATAATCCGCTAATTTTTAGCTTCTCACATAATAAACAACCCCTACTGTACGCAACACTGACGACCATATTGGGTTTTGGCTTACTCGCTTTTAGTCCTTCACCACCGATACAAGTTTTTGGGATATTAGTGGCCATTGCCGTGGCTTGCCATTATCTACTTTGTCACAGTTTATTGGTGACTATCGTGAGCAAGGCTAATCAGAACTATTCTGATGGCAAGTTACATGTCTTTGTTAATCCTGTGGTGACGCTAGCCAAACGAGCGGCGTTATTGCCAAAGTCAATTCTCATGGTGGTAGGACTCGTTTCAGTATTGGCCTTATTAAGTGCCAGTAAACTTGAGCTTAATGATGATCCGCTTAATTACTTTCCTGACGATAACCCCTTTACTCAATCTAAACTCACTATGCAGCAAGATTTTTTTGGCATAAATCTATTGTATTTTGAGGTGGGGACTGGTTCTGTTCCTATGTATGACAAGCAATATCTGGGCTTTTTATTCCAATTTGCTCGCTTTTTGCAACAACAGCCAGAAGTTAACCATGTCACCCATATTGGTGATTGGGTAAAAAGTGCCGGATTATCGCAAAGTCAGCTTAAACGGATCATGACACAACATAGCGTCAGTGATATCGGGCTTGAAGCAGAAATCTCATCACAATATCAATCGAGTTTAATCACCGTTTATTTAACCTCCCTCACTGCGCAGCAAATGTTAGCGTTCGAAGCCAAAACAACTGCATGGCTTGCTGCAAA
The DNA here is from genome assembly GCF_002075795.1 of Shewanella japonica. Lineage (NCBI taxonomy): Bacteria > Pseudomonadati > Pseudomonadota > Gammaproteobacteria > Alteromonadales > Shewanellaceae > Shewanella > Shewanella japonica. The sequence goes on along the minus strand of NZ_CP020472.1, from coordinate 3,972,055 downwards.
TAAAACCGCTTTATCAGTAAGCCCAGCATTAGGCAGTAGTTTATTGTTCGCTCATTTATCCATTCATAACGCAAACAGTATGTTGTGGTCATTTGGTATTGCGTTAGTGGCCCTAAGCCTAGTGTTAGGCTTTTTGAAAAAAAGCCCATACTTTGCTTTGGTGGGGTTAATGGTTAACTTTTTGCCCTTGCTTTGGGTGTTCGCTATTTGGCAACTGGTTGGTGGGTATATCAGTATTGGCAGTGCGGTCGTATTAGGCATCATGCTTGGGATTATTGTTGATGATACTTTGCATTTGCTGTTGAAGTTACCTGAGCCACAAACATCTGATATCGAAAGTCGTGCAACTTATCTGCAATTTTTTTGGATGCATTATGCGGGCGTTATTCCGGTGATTTGTTTTACCAGTTTAACTTTAGTACTGGGTTTTGGCATTGGATTAGCGTCAGATTTTGCGCCTATTGCACAGCTAAGTTTGTTGTCTTGTATGGTGATTCTATTGGCATGGATCTTTGATGTTTTCGTATTGCCTGTTATTTATCAACTGCGGAGACAAAGCATTAATGACAATTAAGATTAAACGTTGTTTTGGCAAGCAAGCTTTGCCAAAGGTTACTCAAGGTAATAATGCACTTAGGCTTCAAGATTGGATAAATCTTCAGGCTCAAACCCCACTTTTATTTTCTGATAACCAAACGGAATCAATGGCACGTTTATTACCCCTATTACTGTGTGGTGAACAGTCGGCTCAGTTGGTCTTTAATCAAGAAATTATTAGATTACATGTTCAAGACTTAGATAAAACGTTATCAACAGACATATCACAAAGGAATGGCAAGATAGTGACTTCACTAATGGAAGTCGAGTCTGACGAGTGTCGTCACGATATAGCCTTGCAAACAGTATCGGATAAGCTTCCATACATAGAAGATACCCGCCAAGTTCAACGGTTGGCAAAAAGGTTTTATAGTGGTTTAGGTCGAGTAAATGATTACAGTCAACACTTTGTTCGTATTGCTATTTTAGATACATGTGTCACCCAAATTATGCAAGCATTCGAAACCAGCAAACTTGGAGGAGAGCACCCTTTTAGTGTGTTATGTGGCTTGATTAAAAAAGACGAAGCCAAGCATGTATACATTAGCCGTCATCATGCCATCGAATTAGGGGCGACAAATGACGACTTTTATCAGCAACAATCTTTAATCACACATGAGCTTTTTCAATTACTCACCAGCCAACATCACTCATTTGAAAATATGGGGGTTTGCTTAGATGCTATCCAACATAAATTGGAGGAAAAATGGCAGTAAAATTTGCGCAGCATGACCTATCACTATTAGGCATTTCTCATCAATTGCCTAATGCAAATATCAATAATGAAGCGCTACTAAATGCCTTGTCTCAACAGTGCGGTAGACTTACAGCGCGAAAAGCTAAAACCATTGCGAAGCGTTTGGGTATTGAGGGGCGCCATTTAGTCAGAGATCTATCGACCCCAACCAGTTCAACATCTCCTTCGAGTATTGAGCTTAGTCAGCAAGTACTGACTCAAGCTTTAGTGAATGCAAACCTTGATATTGAAGCGTTAGATTATTTACTCAGCCACACATGCACACCTCATACACAAGTCCCCCCTAATGCAGCATGGCTTGCAGATGCAATGGCATTTCATGGTCCCTATTTAGAACTTAGACAGGCTTGTACGGGATTTGCTAACGGATTACAAATTGCGTCGGCCTTTTGCGCTGTGAATCAGCAACCCGTTTCAATAGTAGGGGTAGAAACAGGCTCGGTTTATTTTGATATGGATAACGACTTTATCGATACCGAACAATTGGTTAATTATGTACAAATGGGGGATGGTGCAGCTGCAGTAGTACTAGGGCCTCAAGATGAACAGGCTGCCAAAATATCTGATATTTATTTAGGTCAAATTGGACATCAAAAACCACCAGGGTTTTATCTTGATGGCGGGGCTAATGATGTCGGGACAAAACAAATGGCTCGATTCCATCACAACACCCAAGCTGTGAGAGAGCAAGGTAGTCAGTTGTTTGAGTTAGGTTGGCAAGCATTGCAAAGCCGAGGCTATCAGCTAGATGATTTTGCATATATTTTGCCTCATCAGGCCAATGGACATATTGATGTGCTTATGGCAAAAGCATTAGGTATTTCACCAGAGCGAGTGATCAATGACGCCAAGCATCTTGGTAATTTAGGTTCAGCCGCTATTTGGGTCAGTTTATCGAGGTTGATTCATTCAGGACGATTAAAAGCAGGTGACAAGGTGGCGGTACTCGGTGCCGAAGCCACTAAATACCTTTATGGCGGTTTTGTTTATCATCATGTGTAATCTTCAAAACAAAAAAGCCTGCGATATATAGCAGGCTTTTTATATTAACGTAGAATCAGCAATATGATTCTTGACTGTTATTTGAGTAAGTCACTATCTGGATAGTTAGCAGCGATAACCGTTAATGTATTCTGTTGAAGTTGCTCTTGGCCTAATTCACCATAAGCTTGCGCCATAATTTCTAAAGCTTGCTCGGTTGCTGGTGTGCCAGGGAACTGCTCCATCACAGATTGTGCACGAACAGCTGCAGCACTCCATGCTTCCATTTTGATATAATACTCAGCCACTTTAATCGAGTATTGTGCTAAACGGTTTTTAAGGTATTGCATACGTTGCTGAGCATCAGCCGTATACTTACTGTTTGGATAGCTTTTGATTAAACGATCAAAATCTTTAAAGGCGTCTTGTGCATTTTTAGGGTCACGATCAGTTCGATCGATATTCATCATATCGTGAAATAGGTAATTATCTGCCTGCATATTAGTTAAACCACGCATATAATAGACATAATCAATATCTGGATGCGTTGGGTTTAAACGAATAAAACGATCGATATTTGCAATACCTGATGCGACGTCATCCATTTTGTAATAAGCAAAAATCATGTCCAATTGAACTTGAGTTTTATGTGGGCCAAATGGGTAACGAGAGTCTAATGCTTCAAGTGTTCTAACTGCTTTAGAGTAGTTTCCTAGCTCCATTGAGGTTCTAGATTGAGCATAAAGTCCCTCTGGAGACTTGCCACTGAGGTCTTCATCTTCAAAACCTTTAGAGGTACTACATGCTGTTAAAGCTAATGAAAACAATACTAGGGCGGCGCCTTTGGCTAATTTATACATATGTAAATTCAATTCTTTTATAAGTTGTTGTTAAGAATTTTTCCATTTCACTGTAAAATAGAAAACAATCCGATTGTAACAGATAGCACATTCACTTTGGACCCCAAAAAAGGGGTACGGTTCCTATGACACAAGAGATTAACCTAAAAAGCGAGATCACAGCAATCCAAACCGGTTTAAGATTAGACCAAGCTTTGGCTGAATTGTTCCCTGATTATTCCCGTACACGCATCAAAGAATGGATCCTATCTGGTGCAGTTTCAGTCGATGGCGTTGTTGTCGATAAGCCTCGTGAGAAAGTACTAGAATCGCAGTTAATTGCGGTAGAAGCAACGCTCGAAGAAGAAGTAAAAGACAAAGCACAAAAAATTGACCTAAATATTGTCTACGAAGACGATCATATTTTAGTGGTAAATAAGCAAGCTGGCTTGGTTGTTCACCCTGGTGCTGGTAATGCTGATGGCACATTATTAAATGCGCTATTACATCATTGCCCTGAGATTGAACATGTTCCACGTGCTGGTATTGTGCATCGTTTAGATAAAGACACCACTGGTTTAATGGTGGTTGCTAAAACGGTTGAAGCGCAAACCCATTTAGTTGCAGCACTTCAGGCGCGCGATATTGTACGTGAATACGAAGCGATTGTGATTGGGATGATGACCGCTGGCGGAACAGTAGACGAACCGATTGATCGTCATGAAACGCGCCGTACACAAATGGCAGTTGTTATGGCGGTCGTCCTTCTGTTACTCATTATCGTGTTGCTGAAAAATTCCGTGCTCATACGCGTTTAAGATTGCGCTTAGAAACGGGGCGTACTCACCAAATTCGTGTTCACATGTCATACATAGGTCATGTGTTGGTTGGCGATCCTGTATACGGTGGTCGCCCTCGTCCGCCTAAAAAAGCTAGCCCAGAGTTTTTTGATATTTTGAAAAACTTTGAACGTCAGGCGCTACATGCAGTACGTTTGGAGCTTGCTCATCCATTTACCCATGAAATCATGTCATGGCAAGCGCCTATCCCTGAAGATATGCAAATGCTGACCAGAGCGTTACGTCAAGATACTGAAGAAAACCCAATCGAGTATTTATAAGTATTCGCTGCGAAGGGGATAGCGTGTTTCACGTAAATTGGCCAATACCTGACAATATCGGCATCGCCATGACAGGCCGTCATGGCGGTGTAAGTCAATCGCCTTTTGATAGCTTAAATTTAGGCTTACATGTAGGCGATGCCCCTCAAGATGTCTTGGCTAATAGAGCTTTAATTCAGCAAACCTTAGCGATTAATGTGCCAGTCACTTGGTTAGATCAAGTTCATGGCACTACTATTATCGATTACTCAACAGTAAGTCCTGCCAATATTTCACCTCAGTCTATTCCTCCCAAAGCTGACGGAAGCTATGTTGATCATGCCAAAGTGGCATTAGCCGTCATGACCGCCGACTGTTTGCCTGTGTTGCTATGTAATAAAGCAGGAACTGAAATTGCTGCTGTGCATGCAGGGTGGCGTGGATTGTGTGATGGGGTTATCGAGTCTGCAATAAAGCGCTTTAATGCAGAAGCTTGTGACATAATTGCTTATTTGGGACCAGCAATTGGTCCAAATGCTTTTGAAGTGGGTGCAGAGGTAAAGCAACAATTTGTTGAACAAGATATTGAAGCTCAGCAATGGTTTAAACCACATGGCGTGAAATACTTAGCCGATTTATGTGGGCTTGCAACCATGCGTTTATCTAAACAAGGAATTAAACACATTTATAGTGCAAATGTGTGTACTTTTACTAACCCTGATTATTTCTCCTACCGCCGAGATCAACAAACAGGACGAATGGCTTCTTTTATTTGGTTAAAATCTTAATCTGTTTTATCGATTTGATCTTAATCAATTAATCTAACACTAAATCTGCAGAATTTTATTCCCACGATTGAAAATTTCATAAACATCCCCATATTTTAATTATCAAATCTTTCGTTTTTATTAAACTGATTAGGAGGACGTATGAGACTTGATCGTATGACCAACAAATTTCAAATCGCTATTTCAGATGCGCAATCATTAGCATTAGGGCGTGATCATCAGTTCATTGAACCTACTCATTTGATGATGGCGTTATTAAACCAAGATTCTGGCTCAATTCACCCTTTACTAACGCAAGCGGGTATAAATGTTAGTGCGCTGCGTTCTTCTTTGAGCCAAGAGTTAGAAAAATTGCCACAAGTGGAAGGTACTGGGGGAGATGTTCAGTTATCTCAGGGCCTAATTCGTTTACTTAACCTTTGTGACAAGCTAGCTCAAAAACGTAAAGACAAATATATCTCATCTGAACTATTTGTAATGGCCGCGCTTGAAGGAAGTGATGCATTAACCAAGTGCTTGAAAGATGCAGGCGCCAGTAAAGAGCTATTGGAAACCACCATTGAACAAATTCGTGGTGGACAAAAAGTTGATGATCCTAATGCGGAAGATCAACGCCAAGCCTTAAATAAATATACAGTGGATCTTACTGAGCGTGCCGAGCAAGGCAAACTCGATCCCGTGATTGGTCGTGATGAAGAAATTCGTCGCACAATTCAAGTGTTACAGCGTCGTAGTAAAAATAACCCAGTGCTCATTGGTGAGCCAGGCGTCGGTAAAACCGCCATTGTTGAAGGTTTAGCTCAACGAATTGTTAATGGTGAGGTTCCTGAAGGCATTAAGAATAAGCGTGTACTGTCATTAGATATGGGCGCGTTAATTGCTGGTGCTAAATATCGTGGTGAGTTTGAAGAGCGATTAAAAGCGGTATTAAATGAGTTAGCTCAAGAAGAAGGCCAAGTCATTCTGTTCATCGATGAGCTGCATACCATGGTTGGTGCAGGTAAAGGCGAAGGAGCAATGGGTGCAGGTAACATGTTAAAACCTGCACTTGCTCGTGGTGATTTACATTGTGTTGGCGCAACAACGTTAGATGAGTACCGCCAATATATTGAAAAAGATGCAGCACTTGAACGTCGTTTTCAAAAAGTGCTGGTGGAAGAGCCTAACGTTGAAGATACCATTGCAATTTTACGTGGATTAAAAGAGCGTTATGAATTACATCACCATGTAGAGATAACCGATCCTGCCATTGTTGCCGCCGCAAGTATGTCGCATCGTTATATCTCTGATAGAAAGCTACCAGATAAAGCTATCGACTTGATCGATGAAGCGGCATCAAGTATCAGAATGCAAATAGATTCAAAACCTGAAGCGTTAGACAGATTAGATCGCCGTGCTATCCAGCTTAAGCTTGAAGAGCAAGCACTTGCCAAAGAAGAAGATGAAGCAAGTCGTAAACGATTAACGCATTTACAAGTTGAGCTGAAGCAAGTTGAAGAAAAAGCCAGCGAACTGAATGAAATTTGGCATACAGAAAAAGCAGCCTTAGCTGGTACGCAACATATTAAAGCTGATTTAGAGCAATCTCGTATGGATATGGAAGTCGCAAAACGTGCGGGAGATTTAACTCGCATGTCAGAATTACAATACGGCCGTATTCCTGAGTTAGAAAAGCAGCTCGATTTGGCTTCGCAAGCAGAAATGCAAGATATGACGTTATTGCGTAACAAGGTCACAGATATAGAAATCGCCGAAGTACTTTCAAAGGCAACAGGAATACCTGTTTCTAAGATGCTAGAAGGTGAGCGTGATAAGTTACTGCAAATGGAAGATGCACTACATCAGCGAGTGATAGGTCAAAATGAAGCTGTAGAAGCGGTATCAAATGCAATAAGACGTAGCCGAGCTGGACTTGCCGATCCGAATCGCCCTATTGGTTCATTCCTATTCTTAGGGCCAACCGGTGTGGGTAAAACTGAACTGTGTAAATCATTAGCTAACTTCTTATTTGATACCGAATCAGCAATGGTTCGCATCGATATGTCAGAGTTTATGGAAAAGCATACTGTCTCAAGATTAGTCGGCGCACCTCCTGGCTACGTGGGGTACGAAGAAGGTGGATACTTAACTGAGGCTGTTCGCCGTAAACCCTACTCAGTCATCTTGTTAGATGAAGTAGAAAAAGCGCACCCTGATGTATTCAACATTTTGCTGCAAGTGCTAGATGATGGTCGCTTAACGGATGGCCAAGGCCGTACTGTTGATTTTAGAAATACCGTTATCATCATGACGTCTAATTTGGGTTCTGACATTATTCAGGAAGGTTCAGCCTCTCAAGACTATATGCAGATGAAATCGGCCGTAATGAATGTGGTGACGCAGAGCTTTAGACCAGAGTTTTTAAACCGTATTGATGAGACCGTGGTATTCCATCCGTTAGCTGCAGAGCATATAGCGCATATTGCAGAGATACAGTTGCAGAACTTGAAACAACGCTTGGCTGAAAAGGATTTCACCATGGAAATCTCTAAAAATGCATTGGCGTTAATTGCCGAAGCTGGCTTTGATCCAACGTATGGTGCAAGACCGCTTAAACGAGCACTGCAACAAGAAATTGAAAACCCATTAGCACAACACTTATTAAAAGGTGAACTACTCCCAGGTAAACCGATTATGATTGATGTCAACGATGGACTACTGACGTTTACCCAATAAATAGTCAGCGACAGTAATAAAAGGAATGGTAAATACCATTCCTTTTTTATTGGATTATAACTTTACAGTAGGCATTGAACCCATAAGCTTGCGACAAGTGAATTGATCTACTAACTTCAATATGTTCCCTTATGAATAGCAACCTGATTTCAAGTAGAAGGATATAACATGAATAAATCAGTCGTATTAGGCTTTGCTTTACTCTCAATAGCTGCAACCGGATGTTCTAGTTCACCAGAAAAACAAGAAGGTGAAATTATCGAAGTCGGTAATGTTGAATATAATAGCTTATACCACTTTGGCTACAACACAGGTTGCACCAGCGCATTAGCACAAAAGAAATCAAATGAGACACTCGAGTCCATGAAGGATAAAACACTTGATGGCATTGATGCATTTGATAATGGTTGGAAGTCAGGAACTGAGACATGTAATAGTGGCACGTTTAAATCGATGTATACAGTTGGTAAAGCAGAATAACCTGCTCACGTAAACTGAACTAGTGCAGCAGGTAGAGATGATATATACCTTGATTAGGTGTCATGAATAGTTAATTAAAAAGGAGCCATTGGCTCCTTTTATTATTGCAGCTAATAAACTTGATATATTATTGACAAAAAAGCTGCTTACGTTCTTCGTTCTTTTCAATTTGAGCCAAGCGTTCTTCTTCAGTTATGACTATCTCTTCACCTGTATCAGCATCTTTGCGATGTAAGTGTTGATATGTGTTTAATACATTTAAGCTGTGTTTGGCACTTTCACAAATTGAAGCCGCTTGTTCAGCATCTCGCTCTTTGATTAATGCAGCTTTTTGAGCTAAATCCATTTCACTAGTACTAGACTGTGAAGAAGAACTGACAGATTTTACGGGCACATAACCGACTTGAGCGGGCTCAATGTCCTCGCTGTATACTTTTTTAGAGTCAACATCTGCTGGTGGTTGCTGGCTATAATGAGAAACACCGTCTTTATCTACCCAAGTATAAATAACAGTTGCTAAAGCTGACTGCGAAAAACAAACAAACGAAACTAAATACAGCAAACGTAAACTAAGCATAAACATTCCTAGATGGTGGAGCCTAAAATCCTTTAATCAAAATAAAATAGGCTAATTGACTGATAAAACCAATAGCTAAATCAATATACTTGACCATAAAAGCGTAAAGATAGCCTTATAGAAAGGGAACTAGATTATAAAAACCGTTTTCTATTTCGTAATAGAAAGAGGCAAACTAGGCCTTTAAACTGCAAAATTGAAGATAATTAAATCATAGTGGTTAATTAATAAACGCTTAAACCCCATTTGTCATAAAAGTTTAAAAAAGCCCTTGCACGGTTTCATAATCTCCCTATAATGCGCATCCACTGACACGGCAACAGGCACTAGCCAACACTGATTCAGCTTGATTTGAAGCGGTTTTAACCACCTTAAATCAACGGCGAAAAGAAGTTTGAAAAAACACTTGACGCTGACAACGGGAAGTGTAGAATACGCATCCCTGACCAACACGGTCAACGCTCTTTAACAATCAAACAAGTAAATCTGTGTGGACACTCACAGGTGTTGAGTTAATCGAAATTGCTGACATTCTTTCTTGTAAAGAATGTGGCAATCAAAATTATTATCAATGTAACGATGAGTGTTCATAGCAATATGTAACAAACAGGATGTAGATTCTTCCGAGTCTGCATAATGTAATCAGAATTCATTGAGCCGAGACTTAGTCTCAAAAAACTTTAATTGAAGAGTTTGATCATGGCTCAGATTGAACGCTGGCG